>JAFGVN010000074.1 GCA_016937975.1 Clostridia bacterium | reverse complement strand
CCTACTTATATATTCGACATAAGATAGGAGGATTCCTTTTTGGTAATTTTTGTTAATTTAGAAACTATCTATTTCCCGACAGCCCCATTTTAGGAGGTAAAGATGAGAAAAAACAATCTGTTTAAGACAAATAGATTTGCAACAATAGGTGTTATAACCAAACTAAACGTAAAGCTTCAAGAAAAGCTTTGGTCTATGATTGACGAAATAGAAGATGCCGGACTTGAGTTAGATTATTTTCAAGTGTTCAAGTTATCTAAAAGTGATGGTAATGTACAAGTGATTGAACACTTTCAAGAAGAACCTTCATACCAGAAACGTGTTGCATTTGAGGTGGATGAGGAAGAAATTATAAAAGATGATGTTTTTATTATTGGCAGTAACGATAGAAATTTAAAAAACTATTCAATGATACTAATGGCTTCAGAGTATTAAGTTTTTCTATGATCCTACGAGTTAGCTTTCTTAGGTGGTCCAGATGGGCTGATTACTAGAATAAAGATTATGGGCAACTTAATACGTTTAGGATGTATTGCCTTACTTCTATTTTATATGGAATATATGTATAATATTTATAGGTATCAAATATGGAGAGTAAGATGTTAGATAGAATAGAAACAAAATATAATAGTTTAAGGAATATGAAATTTGAACGCTTATCTATAGGTGATTTGATTGAAGACGAGGCTTACTATCTCTTGCGAAAGAACAAAAGTTTAGCAGACTACGTATCTATAGATAAGCTAATTAAAGATATTGAACTAATCATAATTTCATATGGCTTATATGAAATTGTGAGAAATAGAAGAAAGCATAGAGATCCTAATAAAGTTATTAGGGAAAAAATTGAAGATACTCCAGTTAAAATACTTGAAATTTTAAACCAAGTTGACTCACAAAAAAAATTTAGCCAAATGCTTTTTATAAGCCATAGGCTAGAAGATGATATTGAGCTATTATATGGTAATGATAGTAGGTTCGAAGACTTCAAATCTAAAAAAATAGTTGAGTCCAAAGTGGAAAATAATAAGACGAAACATATGTTAACCTATGAAGAACTATTTACTATGGTTAAGAAAGCATACATTAGAGCGGATGCAGATGTGTCTTTGGTTAAAAATATAAGTACTTATGAGACAAGTATTTCGTTTGCTGATGCTGTTAGAAGAAAAACTTCTAAAAAATATGTGAATAAAAGAGATACAGATCTATTAAAAGCAATTAGGTTATTTGGCTTAGAATCAAAATGGCATTATAATTCAATTGTTAGATTATTCCATAAAGATATTAAAGTTAATCAGGAGAAATATCTTGAAGTATTGACTAACATTGGAAATTCGACAATGTTTTACAATGTTGAAAACTGTTTTACACAGTTTTATGAACAGCTTAAAAGAAATCAAGAAGTAGATTTGTCGATTATCAATAATATCGAAAATGATTTGATGAAGCCACTATTACTATATGCCCTTAAGTTTGTTCATTTGCTTGATACGAACAGTTGTATTGAAATAATAGGATCTACACTAACTAGCGCTATAGATAAACTTCATTTTGGTATTTTTGAACTAGATAGAAATGACTTTGATAAAGTTCGAGTTGCGCGATATTTTGAATTGTTTATTTTAAACTATCGAAAAGTTGAGGTTAAACAGTATATGATTGATGAAGTAAAAACGAAGAGCAAGCGTGAACGATTAGTTGAAAAGTGCCAATTGGTTATCAAAAATATATATCATAATGATTTAATAATTGACTCAACTAGCTGGATTAATAGTCTGATTTATGAACAATTAATTATTCTTGATTTTAAGAATTATTTAACGTTAAGTGACCTAATAAAAATCTTGGAAAGTAATATGGATAAACTAAGTAATTTTTCTAGTTCTAATGATTGGGAAAATGATGAAAAGGTAAATACCTCAGATATAATTAATAAATTTGAATACTTTCTAAAAAATAGTTTGCATAATTTACATGTATGTTTTGACAATCACAACAATATTCTTCTGCCTAGAACAATTGGTGTCTTTTATCTATCATTATTTTATCTAAGGAATCATCCGGTTGCAAAAAACCTAAAGTACGATCATCAAGGGTGTTCAATTTGGACTAAAAATACGTCTTTCAAAAACTATGTAGAATATCTAAAGTTGGTAAATGATGTGCTATATTTATTTGTAGATAAAAAAACGACGTATGATGAGTTGGCGTGCTTATCAGAGCAATTTTATTCGGGTAATTTGATAATAGCAATTGCTAAGGCTGTAAAAAGTGCTACCAAGAAGTTTGTCAAATTAAGCAAAAAGGATAAAGAGAGATTATCAAGAAAACTACTTGAATTGAGAAAGATAAATGATATAGTAGAAAGACAAAAATATTGTAAGCTTAATGGAAAAAAAATATTACAATTAGTGGATGAAGAAATGACCTATGTTGATTATGAAATAAATGGTTTATTAACAATCATAAAGGAAGATGTTAATGAAGTTGTTAAAGAAGTTCTTTCAGAATATGATTACTTTGATCTAGAGAATATTAAAAATGAAGTGACATCATATTTTTCGTATAGCAGTATTAGTAATGATTTTCACAGAAACTTATGGAGACTAGAGGAAGACGAAATTAAGATTGTAATGAGTGTTGGAAGAAAATAAAATTGATTAATGCGAGAACAGCAAATAAGCTGTTCTCGTTATTTTTGTGGGAAAAATGAGGGTTACCATCTCAAAAAAGAAGTTGTAATTATGATTTAATGCTTCTAGGAGGTGGTTATTAAGTGGAGAGTCAAATTATTGATCAATCTAAAGAAAAATCCATAGAGGAAACATCAAACAACAAGATAGATCACATGAATAAACAAGGTATGTATACCCCATTTAAAGTTGTTTTAAAAGAAAGTGAAGCATTAGAACCTTGTATTAATAATGATACAAGTAAAAACTTGGTAAATGATAATGAAGGAAGTAGAGCCAGTCCAGATGATACTAGCAAAAAAATATTGAATGATCTTGGAAGTGAAAAGAAAAAAAAGAATTCTGAGATAGGTTCTTCTCAATTTTTAAGTGATTCTGACAGTAATGGAAGTAGAGCAAGCCCAGAGGGTGTATCAGAACAACAAGCTTCTAATAAATTTAGAAATGAAAATACTAGTTATGAAAAAGAATGTTATTTAAAAACTAAGTTAGTTGGTCAGCTGGAGGATGCATTATCATCTGATGATAAATCTTGGAATCAAAAAAGTAAAGGTGACTTGAAAGGAAATAAAATCAGTTCAGTTCAAGATTTAAAAAAATCAATGAATAGGAATAGACTACCCAATGACCAGCGGCCTGTACAAGTGGGGCTATTTGAACCTGATGATGTGCAAATTGACCTAACTCAAGTAGAAGTAGTTAGAAAAGCTCGTAGATATTTTAATAATGAAAAAAATATGGGCATTGTTTCAATAAATAATGGACTAGATTATATTCATGGGGGAGGCTCTGTACTAGGCCGTAATCCAGCTATACGTGGTCGTTCAGATCTAGTTTTATTTGCACATGATAATATAACTGAAAAAGATGCGATTCTTCATATGATACAGATGCTAACTGTTGCTAGTTATGAGATGACAGTTCCACTTCTTTTATATGTGTTACAGTCAATGCTAAATCGCTTATTTAGATTAGCGGAGGCAGAACCACGCCACATTTTATGGGTGAAAGGGGCCTCAGGATCTCATAAGAGTAATCTAACCAGCATGTATGCAAATGTATTCAATACACATCAAGATAACGACATTGAACTTAGCGCCTTTGATACAATACCTGCAATACTTGAATACATAAATGGTGTATCAGATATGGCTGTTATAGTTGATGATTTTATACCTTCTGAAGATAATGAACAAATTAAGCATCAAAGTAGGCTAGGTTCACAATTGCGACGTACTATTGGGGATCGGAAAACTAAGAAAAAACTACAAAGAATTAAAGGGGAAAGTTCTTACACAATTGCAAAATCGCCACATCCTGATATTGGTATAATCTGTACAGCAGAAGATGAACCTGTTGGTGAAAGTGATGTTGCAAGATTGACTATAGTAGAATACGAAAAAAAATATGTAGATGTTGTTAAAGCCCAGCATTTTAGAAAGACTCGGACTATATACAGTACAGGTATTTTCCATCTGCTAAGGTTTGTGATGTTCAATGGGCATCAAATAATTGATTACATTGAAGAAAGATCGACTCAAATGCGTATGGAACTAAAGCAAAGATTTGTACATGACCGTTTTATTGATGCTTATATTTCCATGAGAATTACCAAAGGGATATTTTGTGAATATTTAGAAGAAAAGCAAATTATGTCACTAGATCAAATTAACAGATTTAGTACAATGTGTAATGATGTGTTGTGGAACTTATATTGCAAGAACTCGTATGATTTGATAGAGCAGAAACCAGCAGTAATGTTTGTGAAATCAATTTTTTCTCAAGTAGCTTCAGGTACAGTTTATCTTGAAGCATTGGATTCGCAAAGAGACATGAAAGGCACTAGAATTGGCTTTGTAGACGCTCAATCATACTATCTTATACCTGAAGTTGCCATGAAGCAGTGTATTCAATTCTACAGATCGATTGGTAGAGTATATCCGGCATCTATAAGAAAAACTTTAAGTGATTTACAGAAGCATAACTTAATATTTACAGCGAATGAGTCTAGAGATGGTAAAAATACAGTTGTTCGAACTATAAAATTGACTCTGAGAGATGTAAAAAATTATCGATTCATTGTTATGAATCGAAATGAGGTAGATAAACTTTTATAATAATTGATTAAATATGTTCGAGGATTCGAGGAAGTCGAGACGAAATTTCACTAAAAGGCTAGATTAGAAAGGATAAATATGATGAAAAATAATATGGATAAATTAAATTGTGGAGAGTGTGGTTATTATAATTATGGGTTCTGTGAGTTTTATAGACAATCTGGTTATAAAAAAAGTCGTTTGGCTTGTTCTGATTTCACTACTAAAAAGTTGGAAGATATCATAAGAACAGAATCGTTGAAATATTGTGGATACTGTGCTTATTTTGATGAAGGGATGTGCTTACCTAAGAACAAGGAAGTTGAAGAGAAAAGGAAGGGTTGTAATTACTGGTCAAGTTATGATGGTTCTAAATCTATGTCATTTTCAGAACAAATTTTATTAGGTGAAAGAATGAAACGTGAGCAAAGATATAAGATTAGTCAGTATTATAGAAATAAATCTAGAGGATAATAAATAATAGTTAAGGAGGATGCTATGTCTGAAAAATTGTTTATTTCGGCAAAAGAAGCAGCTATGATGCTCGGAGGTATATCGGAAGCCTTAGTATATAAGATGGTGAAAGAGAATCGCTTGAGACATATGCATATTGGAAGACGCATTGTCATTCCGATTAGTGCAATTAAAGAACTTGCACAGGCAAATTCAATAGTCTTATAAATAAAATTTAAGGAACAGGGTTTCTGAAAAGAAATCCTGTTTTCAAATAGAAAGGACATATTATGGCAAAGAAAAGAAAAAAAGCAAATGGCGAAGGAACTGTTTACTTTGACAAAAACCGAAGAAAATGGAAAGCGATATTGTCTGTTGGCTATGATCCAGCGACAGGGAAAGTTAAACGGAAGTCTTTTACTGGTGATACCAAACTGGATGCTATAGATAAAATGGAAAGTTATAGACGTGAATTAAGTGAAAAGCCACTTCTAGTAGAACATGAGAATACAACTGTTAAAGAGTGGATTATGACTTATTTAGAGGTTTATAGAAGAGCGAATGAAAAGATACGAGCAAATACTCTTTATACTTATGAAAGTTATGCAGAGAATCATGTTTATCCACATATTGGTGATATTAAATTGAATATGTTGACAACAACTCATATTCAGAGATTGTATAACTATTTATATAAAAATGGTAGATTGGATGGGAAATCAGGACTTTCTCCAAAGACAGTTGATCGTATTCATGCACTAATAAGTGGTGCTCTGAATCAGGCTGTTGAAATAGGCATGATTAGTAAGAATGTAGCTAGAGCAACTGAGAGAATGAAATATAAAGCTACCCACATGCCACCATTCAAATTGGAAGATGTAAAAAAAATAATGAAATATGCTCAGGATGAATGGATATATCCAGCTATTTTATTAGATGTATACACAGGGCTTAGAAGGTCTGAGTTGCTTGCAATTACATGGTCTGACATTTCTTTTGATAAAATGACAATTCAAATAGATAAAGGGTTTACAATTCAAGCGGATAGAAAAACTAAAACAACTAATTATGATTTTAGTCCTCCTAAGACATTAGAATCAGAAAGAGAAGTACCGATCAATGAGGAAATTGTAGAGGTATTGAAATCTAGGAAAATCAGGCAAAATGAAATTGCACTATCAGTGGGCATCAAAAACTATAACCCACTTAATCTTGTTTTTGCTAAGAAGGACGGTACACCAATGACACCAAGTAGTTTCTCAACAGCATTTAAGAGAATTATGAAAAAGGCTGGACTAAAAGGAGATGATTATAAAGGTGGAGCTCATAGACTACGTTCGGGCTTCGTAACAACTGCACTTCGTTCAGGTGCCAAGGTTGAGAACGTTCAAAGGATGGTTGGTCATTCTGATCCTAAAACAACCTTAAATATTTATAGAGAAGTGAATATTGAGGATAAAATTGAAGCTCAAGATATTGTTGAAAAAGCTCTAAAAGTCGGCAAATAGATGTTTACTACACTCTCAGTTGCACTCATTTAGTATATGATGCATATTATTGTGAGCTACAGATGTTGGAATTACATAGGTAGCTCACTTTATTTTTTAGAATACAGATTATTGTTTTCATATAAATACATATGTTTAGCTCTTCGTATTTTCAGTGATTAAGGTAAAATGTGATATATGCGCTCTTGAAATTTTTTACAACATCACTAATACAAGTTTACTTGTTATTATCACTAATGTTAAAATTAATTAGACCATATACATATATTGGAGGTTTTATGGAATATAAAAGCAGTAAACTTCAACATCTCACTCCGAAAAGTGATATCGATATATCAGTGTATCAAGAAACACTAGATCATGTATTTAAGTCAGAGAACTTAAAGAACGTAGCTATAACAGGATCGTATAGTGCTGGTAAAAGTAGTGTGTTGGAATCATATAAATCTAAACACAGAGAGATTAATTTCATACATATCTCGCTAGCACATTTTAAAGTTAATGAAAATTTCGAAGAAAATATAAATGGAGATAATCAGAGTAAGTGTAAAAGTAAAGAAAATAATCTATCAAATGAAACAAGGTTGGAAGGAAAGATCTTAAACCAACTAATTCATCAAATTGAACCGCAAAAAATATCTAGTACCCATTTTAAAATAAAACGCGATATCAACAAAATGAACGTGATTGCTAGGTTGTTTCTAATGTTTATACCATTTTTAACATTTTGTTATTATAAGTTCAGTGATGCTTTATTCAATTTACTTGAAGGTCTAAGTGAGGCTAATTCTGAAACCACGATAGTTGAATTCTTCGAGAGCGCATATCTTCAGACTTCATTAATAATTTTAAGCTTTGTATGTATCTTGGTATTATGCTTCCAGTTGTTAGTCAATATGAGTTCAAAGAAAATGTTTCGGAAGTTATCAATCGTTTCATCAGAAATTGAGTTGTTTGAGGAAACTGAAGACTCATACTTTGATAAGCATCTAAATGAGGTACTTTATATTTTTAAGAATTCAGGTGCGGATGTTATTGTTTTTGAGGATATTGATCGATTTGAGAACAACCAAATTTTTGAGCGACTAAGAGAAATAAATTATCTAGTAAACAAGAAAAATGGATGCTTAATTCGTTTCTTCTATTTGATAAAAGATGAGATTTTCGAGACAAAAGATAGAACAAAATTTTTTGATTTAATTATGCCTATTGTGCCAATATTAGATGGATCGAATTCATACGATATGTTATTATCTCTTGTTACTGATAAAGAACTTTCTTTTAACCTCAAAACAAAATTCCTGCAAGGATTGTCATTGTATATTGATGATATGCGATTACTAAAGAATATATACAATGAGTTTTTAGTCTATCTACATAGAATTCAGAGTATTGATTTAGATTTGAACAAATTGTTTGCTATAATCACTTATAAAAATATATTTCCAAAGGATTTTTCAGAACTGCAACTTGGAAGAGGTTATGTTTATAATGTACTTTCTGCAAAAGAGAATGTATTAAAAGACATTAAATCGAAGTTTGCGCTTAAAGAACAACTTTTAAAAAAAGAGATTAATCAGATTGAAAATGAAAAGTTTGAATCTATAGAAGAAATTGAATCCACATATGTGACTTTAGGAAGCAAACCCATAAGAATTAATAGTAAATATGACAATGGGTTTGAGAGTCGTGTTGAGTTTATAAAGGCAATTAAGGCAAATAATTACAATGTTGAGGCAACGGATTATAGAGGTAATTCACAATCGATTAATGTTAAAAGTGAATTTGATAAGCTAGACCAAATACCAGCTTTTGTTTCAGCAAAAAAAAGAGTAACAAGTAAGTATGATAACTCAATACAGAGTAAGTACAATGAGTTAAATGAAATGAGGTCAAAGCTAAAAAAAATATCTGGAATGACGGTTAGTGAAATAATCCTTGAGGAAAACACATCGAGTTTTTTCGAAGGGGATCATGTAAAAAAAATTCTGGAAGAAAGCAAAATTAACGATAATGAATATTACTTATTGATTAAATATTTAATTAGAAATGGCTACTTGGACGAATCTTACCAAGATTATCTATCGTATTTTTATCCGAATAGCATTAGTCGTACTGATAAAATTTTTCTTAGAAGTGTATTTGATAATAATCCAAAAGGCTTTAGCTTTAAGTTAGAAAAACTTGAAAGAGTACATAATAGAATTTCAGAAAATGATTTTAGAAGTGGTGCAATACTAAACTTGGAGTTATATACATACTTGATAGAAAAAGAATCCAAGTATTTGACTAAAGCGTTTTCAACGGATGTATTTACATCAAATTCTGATTTTATCTGGGAGTTATACCTAAGAAATTCTAGAAAAGAAGTCTTTTATAATGTTCTAGCAGGTGTTACTTTAGCTGAATGTCGTAGTGTGTTTGAAGAGCTTAATTGGACGAAAGATAGTATGTTGTCATTTGTGAAAGATGGTTTATGTTTGAATGTTCCTCCATTCATTACTCTATTACAGCAAGATGTTGAGATAAAGCAGTTAATATCTAATACTGGTGATTTTTTAGATTTTAAGATAGAAAATGAAAAGTCATTTATAGAAAATATTATACATGTAAATGTCAAGTTCAGAAAATTGGATCCAGGCAGACTTTCAAAGCATAATTTGACGATTATATATGAGAATGATATTTATGAGTTAAACCTTGATAACATTACGCTATTTATAAAAATGGTCTATAGAGACACTAATTTTAATGATTTAACGAAAATAACAACTGATATTTTTAGTAAACCTGAAGAGAAACTTGCTAAATATGTGTTTTATTATTTTGATATGTATTTAAGTACACTTCTAAATAGTTCGGATGTTTTGTTTAGAGATGACGAGTCAATCATGCTAATGATTTGTAATTCGGATGTAAAAACTAATCTTATTGAAGAATATCTAGACAGATCAGAAAAGTTGATTACTGATTTGAAGTTAATCAAGGCTCATGAGACTAAGACAAAAGTTATTGAAAGGAAAAAGGCAGTATTGTCTTTTAGAAATTTAGAAGATTATCTTATGAATGTAGAGTATGAAATTGATGATTTTTGTATTGATTGGATAAACGGGATATGTTTAGACTATTTTACTCCTACGATGTTAGAAACAGTATCTAATGTTACCGACATCAAAAATCTATATGATGCTTTGGTTCAAGATGTGAGGATAAATGATAATCGTTATAACCTATTAGTTAAAGAGATGGATCTAAGTTATGACGATTTCACATACGATTCACTAGGAAATGAGAAAATGCAAATTTTAATCAACAATGGACTAATTGATTTCAATGTTGGAAATCTGCTTTTTATACGAGAAAACTATTCAAAGCAAATATTTGCATTTATTGATCAATATACTGAAGAATATTTAGAGCTATGCACAAATAATGATGCCCCAGATTACAGTGAATCAGAAATAAAACACATCTTAAAAAATAAGAGAGTTCATTATAGACGAAAGATTGAGTTGCTAAAGATGAGTGAGGTGATAGTTCCAATATCATTCGCAGGTTCAAGTAATGAGTTATATAAAGCGATTCTTGAATATAGCTTTGATCGCAACGATATTGAAAGAATCTTGAGTAAGTACAACAATGCAGATCATTCTGTAAAAAAAGTCATATTAGAAGTTATTAGCACTAATCTTGAATATATAATAGAAAACCGAATTTTTATCTCATATGACGTGATAAACAGTTTATTTGTGCAATATGATATACCAATCAAAACTCTAAAACTACTATTTAGTATTAGTTTGAAGAACTTCAGCAGGTTCCAAACTGTAAATTTAATGAAAGCAGTCGGGCTTGATGACCTAATTAGTATTTTTGATGGGAAATGGCCTGAAGTAGAAGTTACTGATGAAAATTGCGAGATACTTAAAAGTTTGAAAAGAAGAGGGTGGATTGTGAAATATGTTGAAGATGAAAGAACTGTTAACATGTATTCTGTACATGGTAGAAGAAGAAATAAACAGTCAAAAGAATAGATTTTATAAGTAGTTTTGATGGACATATATCTCTACTACACCATTACTACACCCTTTATTGAAGTGATAATACAAATAAACCCGCTAACTCTGTTGAAATTACAGCGTTAGCGGGTATTGTTATGCTTGTTTCATAGGCGGTTCTATTTATACGTTGAATCTAAAAAGAATAACATCGCCATCTTTTACAATATATTCTTTACCTTCAAGTCTTACTAAACCTTTTTCACGAGCAGCAGCCATGGTACCGTGCTCTTGTAAATCTTCAAATGCAATAGTTTCTGCTCTAATGAAGCCTCTTTCAAAGTCTGTATGGATCTTACCAGCAGCTTGAGGTGCTTTTGTACCTCTTCTAATGGTCCATGCACGAACTTCTTGAGGACCTGCTGTTAAGAATGAGATTAAATCAAGTAAATGATAACCAGCCTTAACAAGTTTATCCAGACCAGATTCTGATAGACCTAATTCTGCTAAAAACTCTCTTTTATCATCATCCTCTAATTCTGATATTTCCTGTTCGATTTTAGCACATATAACAACAACTTCAGCGTTTTCTGTTACAGCATGTTCTCTAACTTCTTGAACAAAGTCATTTTCAAAATTACCCTCAGCCACATCTTCTTCAGAAATGTTTGCTACATAAATAATTGGTTTATATGACAATAAGTTTAAGCTTCTCACAAATTCAGCATCTTCTTCACTAAACTCTAAAGCTCTAGCTGAAATACCATTTTCCAAATCTGTTTTCAATTTTTCTAATATTTCTACTTCGCTTAAAAGTTTTTTGTCAGCCTTTGCAGCTTTGACAGTTCTTTGGATTCTTCTATCGATAATTTCTATATCAGAGAAGATTAATTCTAAGTTAATTGTTTCAATATCACTTTTAGGACCAATTTTTCCGTCTACGTGAATAACGTTTTCATCTTCAAAACAACGTACAACGTGTACAATTGCAGCTACTTCACGAATATGTGATAAGAACTTGTTACCAAGACCTTCACCATTTGATGCACCCTTAACTAAACCAGCGATATCATAAAATTCAATGGCAGTAGGTAAGACTCTTTTAGAATCATATAGATCTCTCAATACTTGTAGTCTAGGATCTGGAACTGTAACAACACCCATATTTGGTTCAATTGTACAGAATGGGTAGTTTGCAGATTCTGCACCTGCTTTAGTAATGGCGTTAAACAAAGTACTTTTACCTACGTTTGGTAAGCCAACAATACCTAATTTCATAATCTATCTTCCTCTCTTATCTGGTAAATACCAGTTATTCTTAACATACAGAAACCATTATAGCTTAAATGCCAAGACAATTCAATAAACATCTACCCTAAAATAATTCTGATTACCATGTTATAATGAATTGTATGCAAGGAGTTTTTATGAATCGAAGCTTGGAATCTTATAAGATAAATGCCAGAATGAATTTATATGTCATTCAAACAAAAAAATTTAAAACAGATTTAATCGGTGTTTATATCAAACAACCTTTAAATAAACATGAGGCATCTTTGAATGCTTTACTGACGCGTATTTTAATGAGAGGTACCGTTAAATATCCTTCTGCCAAAGCCTTGAATATTCAGCTTGAATCTTCTTATGGTATGATTATGGTTTCTGATGTTGTGAAGTATGGAGAGCATCATATTCTTCAATTTAAACTTCAATTCCCCAATGGGAAGCATTTACTCGAGAATCATATTTTTAATGATGCTTTGGAGTTGGTAGAAGAAGTTATTTTCCATCCTCTCATGGAAAAGGATCATTTTATAGAAGATTACTTCCAACAAGAAAAAGATAATCTTGTTGATGAAATTGAATCGAGAATAAACGATAAAATGTCTTATGCCTTAGAGCGATGCATTGAATGTATGTATGACAACAGACCTTATAGTGAATATGTTTATGGCAACGTAGATAGAGTAAAAGCTATTACAGTAGATGAATTGACTAAACATTATCATCATATTCTTGAAACAGCACAATTTGATATTTGCGTTATGGGTGATTTAAATCCTGATGAAGTAAAAGCATCCATTCAAAGACTACCAGTATCTCATGTAGAATCCTCTGATTATCATATGATGTGTGATTATAATCATGTCAGTGAGATTCGCTATTTCTCTGAGTCTTTAAACATCAAGCAAGGTAAACTGGTACTAGGGTACAAAACACAGATCTGTCAAAACGATCCTTTATATGAGGCTTCGGTTTTAGCTTATCACATTTTTGGTGGTGGACCGAATTCCAGGTTGTTTCATGAACTGAGAGAAGAAAAGGGCTTATGTTATTACGTTTTTGCTAAATCTGACCGATTCAAAGGCTGTATGTTTATTGGTGCTGGTATAGAAGATGAACATCAGGTTATTGTTGAAACATCCATACATGATTCTCTACAACGTTTGAAAGAAGAAGGTATTACAAAGAAAGAACTTCAAATGGCTGTAGATGAAATGTTTTCATCCATAGCATCACTTTCAGATTTTCCGAATTCCTTTATAAATTTTTATTATACAGAGCTTTTGGGCAGACCTTTGGATCACTATGACATTGATGATATGCTTTATAAATATCAAAGTATAACTTTGGATGATATCAAAGCTGTTTATCAGAAGCTTGAGTTAGATACGGTCTATATGTTAAAGGGAGAATGAGATGGAATACTATAATCAATTATTAGACGAAAGTTACCATAAGAAAACCCTTGATAATGGTTTTAAAATCTATATTTTACCAAAGAGGGGTTATACCAAAAAACATGCCTTTTTCTGTACAGAATATGGTTCCTTATATAATCAGTTTGAAAAGGATGGGAAAACCTACGATATGCCAAAGGGTATAGCTCACTTTCTAGAGCATAAGATATTTGATGAAGATCAGACCTCTATCTTTGAAACCTTTGCAGAATTAGGCGCTTCGGTAAATGCTTTTACCAACTACTTTGCAACTTGTTACACCTTATCAACCGTAGATCATTTCGAAGAATCCCTCGTTCAATTATTGTCTTTTGTACAACGATTAAACATTGATGACGACGCTGTTGAAAAAGAGAAAAAGGTCATTATACAAGAACTTAAAATGTACGATGATCAGCCTCAGTGGTTGGCTTATACGGAGATGCTAAAAGGTTTATACCATGATCATCCCATCCAATATGACATTGGAGGGTCCATTGAAAGTGTTGAAGCCATTACAAAGGAAGATTTGGAAATCTGTTATAATAGCTTTTATGTGCCGAATCGAATGATGCTCTTTGTTATCGGTGATGTGGATATTGAAGAAACCTTTGCGCTTGCTGAAGCTCATTTAACAGAAGAATTTATGAAAAGACCTATGGCACCAAAAATCATTTTACCCGATGAACCAGATGATATTTCAAAAAAATTCTGTGTCAATGAGATGGGTCTTCCATGTCCTATTTTATACATGGGCATAAAAGACAGAACCTTTTATGATGATACAAAGGCAAGATTGAAAAAAGGGATTATCAGTAAGCTTTTAACGGATCTGGTTTTTGGTAAAGGTTCAGATTTCTATGAAACCCATTATGATACAGGTCTTATCAATGCAAGTTTTTCATCTGATTTCTCATATGGTAGAACCTTTGGTTATACAGGGATCAGTGCAGAAACCAAAGAGCCTGAACTTTTAGTCAAAGCCATCGAGGATGAAATTGAAAGAGTAAAAAAAGAAGGATTAGATCAAGACGGTTTCGAACGTATACGAAAGAAAATGATTGGCAGACATTTGAGCTCATTTAATTCAACTCAATATATCGCCAACACCTTTGTGAACTACTATATGAAGGGCATCGAACTCTTCGATTACCTTGAAACCTTGGAGAAAATTACATTTAAAGAAATCGAAGATAGATTTTTGTCACATTTTGATTTAAAATATAGTACAGTGTCACTTGTAAAATAAAGGAGCAAGAAATGAGTATAATTAATCCAGTAGCATTCGAAATATTTGGAATTAGCATAAGATGGTATGGCATACTAATTGGTACAGGTATGTTGTTAGGTGCACTTATTGCTATGAGAGAAGCGAGACGTCTAAACTTAAATGATGAAACTTTGCTTGATGCTTTAATCATTGCCTTACCAGCAGCAATTATTGGTGCAAGACTCTATTATGTCATATTCAATCTAGATATGTATGATAATTTTTTAGATATGATAAATATAAGAGAAGGTGGCCTTGCAATTCATGGTGGCGTTCTAGCAGGTGTAGGTTCATTCTATATTTATTCTAAGATTAAAAAACTTGATTTTTGGAAATGGTTGGACATTGCAGCGCCTGCCATTATTTTAGGGCAAGCCATCGGACGTTGGGGGAACTACATTAATCAGGAAGCTCATGGTGGCCCAACAGATTTACCTTGGGGTATTATGATTGATGGTGTAAAATATCATCCAACTTTCTTATACGAATCGATCTTTAACTTGTTAATCTTCATTTTCTTGATGGTTATGAGAAAGAAAAAGAAATTTGATGGTCAATTAATTGCCTTATACATGATCTTATATTCTATTGTTCGATTCTTCGTAGAAGGTTTAAGAACGGATAGTTTATACTTTGGATCTATAAGAGTAGCTCAACTGATTTCAATTGTATTAATTGTTTTAGGATTGGGTTTAATGAAATGGAGAAGCAAAAAAGGAATTTCTTAAAAATTTTCCCCTACAAGATATAGGGGATTTTTTTATTTTTCTCCCCACTTTATACCACATATGCAATATTTTTTTCTTTGAAAGGCCATAAACGTTGAAAAATCAACGTATATGGTTTTTTATTTTTTATAAATTTTCTTGATATCTTATAAAAAAAAGGTTAAAATAAATATAATTAGTGGTGAATAGTGGGGAAGAGTGGGTAATCATCCACCAAAGTGGAGCGTTATTATGTTTTTTGGGGAATACAATCACAATGTAGATGAAAAAGGAAGAATGAGTATTCCCTCTAAATTTAGGGAAGGCCTTGGCGAGACCTTTTATGTGACAAAAGGTCTAGATAGCTGTCTTTTTGTTTTCCCACAAGACGAATGGAAAAAGTTCGAGGAAAAATTAAACGCCATCCCTATCACAAATACTGTAGGACGAAAATTTGTAAGATTCTTTTATGCTGGTGCTATAGATTGTAGTTTAGATAAACAAGGTCGTATTAACATAACACAAGTTTTAAGATCTCATGCAAACATCGAGAAAGAGGTTAGTGTTATCGGTGTTGGTAATCGATTGGAAATCTGGGATAAACAAGCTTGGTCAGAATTTAATGACCCTGAGCATTTGAGTTATGATGATATTGCTGAACAAATGGCAGAACTAGGTATATAGGAGGTCTAATGAATTTCGAACATGTCAGTGTTTTATTAAAAGAAACCGTTGATGGTCTTAATGTAAAGCCGGATGGTATTTATGTAGATGGTACCTTAGGTGGTGGCGGCCATTCAGAAGAAGTGTTAAAAAGATTAACTACTGGAAAACTAATAGGCATTGATCAGGATGAAAATGCTCTGAAAGCTGCTACTGAAAGATTGAAATCCTATGGTGATAAATTCATACCAGTGAGAGATAACTTTTCAAATATTAAAGAGGTGTTAAAAACACTGAATATAGATCGTATCGATGGCATGATGATGGATTTAGGTGTAAGTTCACATCAACTCGATGAAAGTGAAAGAGGATTTTCTTATCGATTCGATGCCCCCTTAGATATGCGGATGGACAGAAGACGCGATCTGGATGCCTATACAGTTGTCAATACATATTCTGAAGATGATTTAAATCGGATTATTAAATCTTATGGAGAAGAAAATTGGGCAAGAAGGATCGCGAAGTTCATCTGTGAACAAAGAGCAGAAAAGCCAATTGAAACCACATTGGAACTTGTGGATTTAATCTATAGGGCTATACCTGCCAATGCCCGTAGAGAAGGTGGGCACCCTGCTAAAAGAACATTCCAAGCTATTCGAATAGAAGTCAATGACGAATTGGAAATTCTAACTAAAACGATAGAAGATATTACTTCAGTTTTAAATAAAAAAGGCAGAATCTCAATTATAACCTTTCATTCCTTGGAAGATCGATTGGTTAAACAAGCTTATAAAGCATTGGCACAAGGTTGCATTTGTCCTCCTGAGTTGCCAGTGTGTATGTGTAACAACAAGCCAAAATTAAAAATTATCACAAGAAAACCCATTCTTCCATCAGATGAAGAGTTGGAAGGCAATTCAAGAAGTAAATCAGCGAAACTTAGAGTAGCACAGAAATTATAGAAAGGAGGATCCATGGAAGCTGCCAAGCGAATGTTCGACAATTCATACAATCAAAGACTGGAAACAGAAGCATTGGCGAAAGCTTACTTAGATACTCCAAAGGAAGCAATGATTTCTGTTAATGAAAATAAAAGGATTAAACAAATAAAAAATGGACGTGTTTGTAGTATCATTGGCATCATAAGTGCAATGGGATATTGCCTGATGATTTTTTCGTTACTTCTAATGCCCTTAATCAAGGAAACGGAAATTCATAAAATGAAAGTTGAAATCTATCAACATGAAAAGGAAATCAAAAGATTGACTTACGATATCAATGTTTGTATCAGTGAAATACAAGGGAAAACAGATATCAGTTATTATGAAACTGTTGCTAAAGAAATGGGCATGGTAAGAAAAGACCCTAGCATGAGTATTCCTGCAAAGGACGTCCCTTATGTAACATTAGAAGAAGCAAGAAATGCATATTATAATCCAACGATTGACTACATGTCACAGGATGAAGGAACTACTGTAGATTAGAGCGTCAATCGCTCTTTTTTTCTTTGAAAAAATGTTTTATGATACAGTACATGTATCTTGAGAATATACGTAGAAATGATAAAATGTTGAGTTGAATGAGAAAGGATGTTCCATGGACCAATTACTAAGAAGACGGGTTTTAATGATACTTTCGATTTTTTTGCTGATATTTATGGCAGTCATTGGCAAATTAATCTGGACACTTGTATTTGAAGGAGAAGATCTGAGAGCTGTTGTGCAAGCTGACAAAAATTATGAAGCAATTATTCCTTCAAAGCGTGGCAGTATATTTGAACGAAAGGGTCAACTGTTAGCCTATGAAGATACCCATTATAAAATATCGATTCGCATAAATGATGGTGATGACATATATAGTGATAAAATAAAAGCTATTGTAAGAGATATTGCACCTTTACTTGAAATGTCTGAATCTGAGATTAATGAAATTCTTGCAAACAGATCCGTGAACAATCGTTCAGTCTTTATTAAATATGTAGAAGATCGTAAAATTGCAGATAAATTAAGATTTACTTTTCATGAGCAACTCGGTGTGGATTCGGTTATAGAAAGAAAGTATCCAAATGGTTATTTGGCTTCAGATATTTTAGGTTATACTTTGTTTTCCAGTGAACTCGGAAAAGATTATGGTCAAATTGGCATCGAATATATGTATGAAAGAGATTTACAGGGCGATGATGGTTTTTATCGTGCCGAAGTAGATCGCAACAAAATAGAGTTGGTTTATTCTGACCCAGTATTAATGCCAGCTAGAGATGGTGATAATATTTATCTGACCATTGATGGGGTATTGCAATATCATTTGGAAGAAGCTTTAAAACAAGTATTTATAGAACAGGATGCAGTAGCAGCCCATGGATTGATTCTTAATGTAAAAACAGGTGAAATACTAGCGATGGCTTCATTTCCAAATTTTAATCCTGAAACTAGAGCTCTGAATTTGGCCGATGAAGAAGCTTATGTTCAAAGAACAGAACAAAAGGTAGATGAAATAAATTACTATGTCTTTAAAAATGATTGGATACAATCAGTTTATGACCTTGGCTCACCAGTAAAACTCCTTACAGCTGCCATTGCTCTTGAAAACGATCTGTACACCTTAGATACCAAGTTTCAAGACCGCAACATGATCATAATCAATGGGCAACCAATTAAAGCTTGGTATTATCCAAGAATGATAAGAGATATGGATTTAAGAGAAGCCATAGCACAATCCTCAAACCCTGCTTTTGTGGAAATGGGATTAAAAATGGGAGGAGATATGTTCTATGACTACTTTAATGATTTTGGATTATATGATATAACCAATATAGATTTGCCCTTTGAAATCAAAGGCATATCCTTTTCACGAGAAGCTTTGGAAAATGATATAAATCTTGCCAATGCAACTTTTGGACAAGGGTCAACTTACACACCTTTACAACTTGCTATGGCACTTGGATCTTTAGTCAATGATGGAAATTTAATGGAACCACATGTTGTGAAGTCCATCGTAACCTCATCTGGTGAAACGGTATATGAAGCTAAGCCAACTGTGGTTCGCAATGTTGTTTCTTCCATTACATCTCAACAGATCCGTGAAGCAATGCGATATACGGTTGAAAATGGTTCAGGTTCTTCGGCTCAAATAGAAGGTTTGTCAGTAGGAGGTAAGACAGGTACTGCACAAAAATTAGCACCTGATAAAACTTATTATGAAGATCGTGCCATCGCAAGTTTTGTCGCGGTTGCACCCATGGAAGATCCAGAGTATCTGGTTTATATTCTTGTAGATGACCCTATTGAAAATATATTTGGATCACAAGTCTGCGGTCCTATTGCAAAATCTGTTATGGAAGATGTGGCTGACATGTACGATTTGTATCATTATGACAGTGATACTGAAATGATCGTTGTTCCTAATGTTGTTGGTTTAACTGTAAAAGAAGCTATGGAAGTTCTGGAGAAGGAAGGATTATATGGAAAAGTTCAGGCTTCAAGAGCTTATTCAGAAGAAAATATCATAACCGTTCAGTATCCCGCTGCAGAATCTTTAAAACCAAAAGGAAAAGCAATTTTATTAGAAGTCACCTTAGATTAGTATGAACTAGGATGTCCTTATGATATAATTAGGGATGTATGATTTAAGGAGAGCAAAATGAAATTAGATCTTGATATACTACTCAATGTGACTGATGGAATTCTGGTAAATGATCAGTCTGTATTAGATAATCTATCTCTGGTTATAGACAGTAGACAAGCAAAAGAAAATACAATCTATTGGCCGATACTTGGTGAAGTTCATGATGGTCATAAATTTATTGGAGATGCCTTTAAAAATGGTGCCTCAGTAGCATTATGCGAAAATGCCTATTATTATAGTCATTTGTCATCTCTAAGAGATTATCCCCTTATTTTAGTGGATAATACAACAAAAGCATTACATCGATTAACAAAATATGTTCTGGAACGTTTGAACCTACCAGTTATCGGTATTACAGGTAGTGTTGGTAAAACTTCTACCAAAGAAATGATTTATCATGTTTTAAAAGATACCTTCAATGTTCATAAAAACAAAGGCAACTTTAACAATCATATTGGTATGCCTTTGACGGTATTGGATTTGGAAGTTGATCATGAAGTGGTTATTCTTGAAATGGGCATGAATCATTTTAAAGAAATAGAAACTTTGGTGGATATCGCAAGACCTAATATTGGTGTAATTACGAATATTGGCACCAGTCATATTGGTATTTTAGGTTCTCAAGAGAATATCTTTCAAGCCAAAATGGAATTGGTTTCTTACTTTGATGAAGAAAATACATTGATTTTAAATGGATTGGATCCTTATTTAAAAGAAGTAGATTCTGAAATTTTCAAAGTTGTTAAAACCTTTGAAACGAATTTAAATCCTATTCATATCATGAAAAAAGAAGATGGATGTTATACTTTTGATTTGGCATTAGATGAGGTTGTGCACTTTGAATTAAATGTACTGGGTGAACATCAAATTAAAAATGCATTGTTAGCAATTGGTGTTGGATTAGAGTTGGGTGTACCCATAAAAACCATTGCCAAAGGTTTGTCTGAATTTAAAGAAAATACAAAACGGTTGGAGATGCTTCAAGGAAAAAAAGGTATGATCATCAATGATTGCTATAATGCCAGTCAAGAATCCATGAAAGCTGCAATAGACGTTTTAAATAACCAAAAGGGCAAAACAATAGCTGTATTAGGTGATGTTCTTGAATTAGGAGATTTTGCACAACTTTCACATGAAAGTGTTGGTGCATATATTGCTGAGCATCCTGTAGATTTCTTGGTGACTTATGGGAAGGATAGCCAATATATTTCAAAAATGGCTGTAGAAAAGGGTTATGCTTCGGAGCATACTGTACATTACAGTGACATGAGTATTTTGATTGAAGCCTTGGACGAACTTTTAACAGAAGATAGTTATATGCTGGTGAAGGGTTCTTTTGGCATGAAGATGATAGAAATAGTAGAAGCATTAAAGAAAGAGGAAAAATAAATGAAACTCATTACACAAGGATTAATTCTTGTATCTGCATATATATTTTCAGTGATCCTAGGACCCCTAGTGATTGCTTATTTGAAAAAACTAAGTGTTAAACAAGTTGTTAGAGAAGAAGGTTTGGAATCACATCATGTAAAAACCGGTACGCCGACCATGGGTGCTTTCATCTTCTTGATACCGATGTTAATCCTTACCAGTTTATTTGTAACCCTGAAAGGTTTATGGACAACAGAACTATTGGTCATCTTTTTTTCTACATTTGGATTTTCTGTTATTGGTTTTATTGATGACTATAGAAAAGTGATTAAAAAACATAATGAAGGTTTAACAGCAAAAGAAAAACTGTTTGGACAATTGTTGGTCGGTGTTCCAATAGCTGTTTATATCACTTTACATTCAACAAGTATTTGGATTCCGTTTACTGATTATTATTTAGAACTGGGTGTTTTCAAATTTATCATTGCTCTTATAGCTGTAATTGCTACATCCAATGCTGTGAATTTAACAGATGGTGTGGATGGTCTTTCAACGTCTGTAACCATTTTGGTATTTGGATTTTATGCCTATTTAACCTATCAATTAAATTTAGTTGAAATGGAAATTTTTACATGGGTTGCCATAGGTGGTTTGTTAGGATTTTTAATGTTTAATAAAAATCCTGCAAAGATTTTTATGGGTGATGTTGGTTCTATTGCTTTAGGTGGTGCAGTCGTTGCACTTGCCGGATTAACACAAACACTTTTATTAATTTTTATTGTTGGGGCAATATATTTTGCAGAGACATTATCAGTAACTTTACAGGTTTTATATTTTAAAAAGACAGGCAAAAGAATCTTTAAAATGGCGCCTCTTCACCATCATTATGAATTGTGTGGATGGTCTGAAAAGAAAATTGTATTTGTTTTTAGTACAGTCACTTTAATCGGTGTAATTTTAGGCATTTTAAGTTTAGTTTGGAGGATTAATTAATGTCAAAAAAAGTTTTGGTCATAGGGATGGCTCGTTCGGGATTATCTGCTGCGAAGTTGTTAATACATCAAGGGTACCATGTGACTTTAAATGATTCCAAACCACTAGAGACATTTTCTGATGTACTTGAAGGGCCATTAAAGGATGCAACATTTGACTTCGGTGGCGCACCAAAAGATATTGAAGGATACGATTTGGTTGTTTTAAGTCCAGGTGTCCCTACAGATTTACCTTTTATTCTTACGGCAAAAAATAATCATATTGAAGTTATTGGTGCCTTAGAACTTGCATATCAAAATGCAAAGGGTAATTTTTATGGTATTACAGGTACCAATGGCAAAACAACAACAACGACTTTAACGCATGAAATATTTAAAGCGGATCAACGTGACGCATATGCAGTTGGCAACATAGGTAATCCATTAGGGGATTATGTTTTGGATAGTCATGATCAGAGAGATTTTATTACGGAGATCAGCTCATTTCAGTTGGAATCCATTCATAAATTTCATGCTCATATCAGTGCTATTTTAAATATAACACCAGATCACTTGAATCGACATAAAACGATGGAAGCATATGTTGAGGCAAAAAAGAGAATATTTGAAAATCAAACACAAGAAGATTATTTAGTCTTAAATTATGATGATGCACCTACACAAAAAATAGGGGAGACCATCAATCAAACACAAGTTGTTTATTTCAGTAAAAATGCTTTGAACCGTGGTGTTTATGTTGAGAATGGAAAGATTAAAATAACCCTTGATAAAACTGTTGAAATTATGAACGTAGATGAAATCTTTATTCCGGGCAGTCATAATTTAGAGAATGTTTTAGCTGCAGTTGCAATCTCTTATCTTGCAGGTATTCAACCTGAGGTAATACGTTCTGCGGTTATGGCCTTTAAAGGTGTAGAACACAGAGTGGAATATGTTGGTGTTTATCGTGGTGTCACTTGCTATAATGACTCAAAGGCAACGAATCCAGAATCATCCATTGTTGCATTGAAGACCATGGTTAAACCTACGATTTTGATTGCAGGTGGAATGGACAAAGGTTCTGTTTTTGATGAATTTGTCAAAGCCTTTGAAAACAAAATAAAGCATCTTATTTTACTAGGTGAAACAAAAGATTTAATCGAAGAAACAGCTAGAAAATATGGATACTCAGTCATATCGAAAGTTGCTGATATGGAAGAAGCTGTAGATCTTGCTTTTGAAATTTGCGAAGAGGGTGATGTGTTACTTTTGTCACCTGCCTGTGCAAGTTGGGATATGTATTCAAGTTTTGAAGTTAGAGGAGAGCATTTTAAATCATGCGTCATGAAGCGATCAAAGTAAAGAAAACCATAGACTATTCTCTATTGGTCATTGTTATTGCTATATCATTATTCGGAACTTACATGATTTTAAGTGCTACTTATTATGCCGATATTTTTGATGCCAGTAACAATCCGTTAATTTCTTTTATTGATGCATTCAAAGAAACAGCCATTGGTTTAGTAGCAATGATTGTAGCGATTTTCATTGACATGAAATTTATTAAGAAAATGGCTCCTCTACTTCTGTTCTTAACCATGGGATTTTTAATGGCTACTTTATTTTTTGGGACCAGCATAAATGGTTCAACGAGATGGCTTCGTATTGGTCCCATTTCTTTTGCACCATCTGAAATTGCAAAAATTGTTGCGATTTTGTACTTTCCAAGAGTTTTGATGCATATGAAAAAAAGTGAGGAAGCCTACCAAAAGAGTTGGGTCAATGTCATGTTGTTTGGAGGCATAACAGCAGCACTTATTTTCTTACAAAAAGACTTAAGTACAATGTTTGTCTATGCTGTTATTCTGGGCTCCTTAATTTTTGTTTCAGGCGCAAAGTGGAAGCATATTATAATTGTTTTTCTTATTGGTGCCATGTTGGTTACTGCTGCCATTGTTAAAGAACCATTTCGTTTGGAACGTATTCGATTAATGTTTTCTGATGATTTTACACTGGAAGGCGATGTTGCACAAGC
Source organism: Clostridia bacterium (assembly GCA_016937975.1). Lineage (GTDB taxonomy): Bacteria > Bacillota > Clostridia > Peptostreptococcales > Acidaminobacteraceae > JABXKX01. Next base: position 16,357 of record JAFGVN010000074.1, on the reverse strand, counting down.
GAATCAATCTTTAATGGCCATTGCAAATGGTGAAATTATTGGTGTAGGTCCTGGTCGAGCATATCAAACTAAAAATGGTCACTCACAATCAGAAAGTGATTTTATTTTTTCCACAGTAGCAGAAACTACAGGCTTTTTAGGTTCAACCCTTCTCATACTGGGTTATGTTCTCATGCTGTGGCGTTTGGCGAGAATATCAGTTCTGTCCAAAAGTACTTATAGTGCATTGGTTACCACCGGCATAATGGCAATGATCGGTGCTCAAGCAAGTATACATCTTATGGTGACGACAAAACTTATGCCGGTCACTGGTATAACATTACCTCTTGTGAGTTCTGGTGGTACGTCAACTGTAATTTTACTGGGAAGTATTGGTCTTGCCCTTAATCTTTCATCTAATCCTGAAGGACTGGATGCCTAGCTGCGAATAGGTTTTAGGAGGTTTTATGAGAAAAAAGTCACATCCCATAAGAAACTTTTTCATCCTAGTCATATTTGCAGGTTTAGTTTATTTAGGTTATTATGTTTTCAATGACACAGATGTATTTATTATTAAAGATATTCACATCATAGGAAATCATCATGTCGCAGAGAATGAGGTTTTGGAATACCTTGCAACCCAAGGAGAAATTCATTATTTCAAAGTAAACCCTTATGAACTTAAATCTTTAATAGAATTGCATCCTTGGATTAAATCCTGTGAAGTAAAAAAAATATTTCCTAATAAATTGGAGATAAAAATGGTGGAGAGAGTACCCGTTGTGGCAATTTATTATTCTGAAACCTATTTACTTGTAGATGAATCCTTATATGTCTTAAGTGCGACACAAAATCCAGGTGCTTATTATCCAGTTTATGGCTATGAAATCAACAGTTTCAGTGAAGGAAAACCTATATTGGCTAACAATTGGCGATTGTTGGAAAATATAATTAATACGGTATATATGATTCATTCATCAGTCTTCGTTGATAAGCCGGAATTGTATGTAGAAAACGAAGAAATCTATTTGAAATTTACAGATACTTTTAAAGCAACTTTAGGTGATGGCAATAATCTGGCATTCCGATTTTATGAAGTCAGTAGAATTTATGTGACTCTGATGGATGATGCAAATCAGGATATTAGTAAAATTCATGGTATCATTAAGGCAAACACAGATGTATCTGCAGCTTATGACCCATTTGGAGAATAAAAATGAAATTAAAAAATCAAATTTCGATTGGAATAGTTTGTTTATTGTTGGGTGTTATCCTTTCCTTACAGTATAAAGTTTTTCAAAATACTTTTGCTGAAGGCTTAACACCATTTAAAAGACAAACAGAATTAACAAATGAATTGATTACATTAAGAGAAGAAAAGGCTCAGTTAAATGCTGAATTAACAGCTGTTAGAGCTAAAATCAATGATATTGAAACTGCAGCGTCTCAAGATAATGCGATTATTAAAAATCTTTCAGACAAGTTGAAGAATTATGAAATTCTTGCAGGAATGACCAATGTAAGTGGTGAGGGAATAGTCATTACAATTGATAATCCACCTGTGGATTCGAACAGTATCTTAGATGTGAATGTTGTGAATCACTATGAAGAAATTGTTAAGTTAATCAATGATTTAAATGCTGCTGGAGCAGAAGCAATATCAATCAATGATCAAAGAATAACAGCCTTATCAGAGATTAGAGCAGCAGGTTCATCAATAAATGTAAACTATGTACCCCAAACAGTTCCCATTGTAATAAAAGCTATTGGTAAAAGCAGTGCTTTGGAAGCGGCTTTAACTTATAGATTTGGACAAGTTACGCGTTTGAGAGATGCAAGCTTATTGGTAGACGTAAAAACAATGGATGAAGTCATCATACCTAGATTTCATGGTGTGTTAAATTTCCAATATGCAGAAACGATTGAGGAAAACTAATGTTTAAGGGGAAAGGTAAAACACTTTTCATCTTGTTTTTCATGTTAGGTTTGCTTTTGACATTGGAAGGTAAATTACTTTCTAAAGGTGTTAAGTATGTTGCAGTTGAGAATCTACAAGAAACGATTACTGCAGTTGAAAAAGAAAAAGCAGAAGTGGAACAGCTAAGATCTGCATTGCAAACTGAAAATGAAAAATTGGCTTTGTATGGAGATGCCGCTAATGTTGATCAGCATGCTCTAGTACAAACGCTGGAAGCTAGAAAAGTTGAACTTGAAGAAGTCATTAACTATACAGATGTAGAAGGACCTGGAGTCATTGTAATTGTCGATGATGCAGACAGAGATTTGTTTCAAGGCGAAGATGGTAACAATGTACTGGTTCATGATGCCGATGTTGGTATCATCGTGAATGATTTAAGATTAGCTGGTGCTGAAGCAATTTCAATTAACGGTGAGAGAGTCATATTTAATAATACGAGAATTGTTTGTGTAGGTCCTACTGTAAAAGTCAATGGTGAGCAAATGGGTGCACCATTTATCATTAAGGCGATTGGTAATCGAAAGCACTTGGAAGCTGCCATTAATGCACCGGGGAACTATGCAGAAATTTTAGAAAGTTACGGTTTGTTCGTAGAAGTGAATACGAGTATCTCTGTAAAAATAGATCGTTATGAAGGCGATATTCACAATGAATATCTTAAGTATTATGAGGCAGGTGAAGAAAAATGATTGGAGCAATTATTGGTTTAGCTTTAGGATTTGGTATTGGCATCTTGTTGCCGGTATCCATAGCAGGTGGTTATTCTCTATACTTATCCGTTGCAATATTGGCTGCCTTTGACTCGGTTATTGGCGCGATTAGAGCTAACATAGAAGATAATTTTGATGGTGCAATCTTCTTGTCGGGTTTTATTATTAATTCCATGATTGCAGGTGTATTGGCTTATGCAGGGGATTTGTTGGGTATTCCACTTTATTATGCAGCAATCTTCGCCTTTGGTATGCGTTTGTTTAATAACTTCGCACGTATCCGTAGAGATTTGATTTTACGTATTCGTAAGGAAAAATAGTACTATATCTAGTTGAAAATTTATAGAAAACTACTATATATACTAAAAAAATAATAAAAAGTTTAAGAATTACCTATGTTATAAACGGATTTGTGGTATAATGATATCAATCAGAATACTGTGATTTTAGGATAATAAATGATGATCCATCATGTTTTTATAAAAGGGGGCAATTAGTTTGTTTGAGTACGATATCGATACGGAACAATTTGCAAAAATTAAAGTAGTTGGCGTTGGTGGCGGCGGTAACAACGCGATTAACCGAATGATTGAATCTCAATTGCAAGGCGTTGAGTTTATTTCAGTGAATACAGATAAACAGTCTTTGTTTACTTCAAAGGCAGAATATAAAATTCAAATTGGTGAAAAATTAACGAGAGGACTTGGTGCAGGTGCTAATCCAGAAGTTGGATCAAAGGCTGCACAAGAGAGTCGTGATGATATTTACCAAGCTTTACAAGGTGCTGATATGGTCTTTGTTACAGCTGGTATGGGTGGTGGCACAGGTACTGGTGCTGCTCCAATTGTTGCTGAAATTGCTAAGGAAATGGGTATTTTAACTGTTGCTGTTGTAACAAAACCATTTAGCTTTGAAGGCAAAAGAAGAATGAAAAATGCGATTCAAGGTATTGAAGCTCTAAGAGCTAAAGTGGATACCCTTGTAACCATTCCTAACGACCGTTTGCTTCAAATTGCTGAGAAGAAAACGACGATGATTGAAGCATTCCAAATTGCTGATTCAGTTTTACTTCAAGGTGTTCAAGGTATTTCAGACTTAATCGCTATACCTGGATTAATTAACCTTGACTTTGCAGATGTAAAGACAATCATGTTTGAACGTGGTTTAGCCCATATGGGTATTGGTACAGCATCAGGTGACAACAACATCATTGATGCCGTTAAGACAGCAATCACATCACCACTTTTAGAAACCACTGTAAGTGGTGCAACGGGTGTTTTATTAAATGTTACTGGTGCTGACATTGGTGTGTTGGAAGTTAATGAAGCGGCTGAGTTAATCAGAGAAATTGCTGATCCAGAAGCAAATATTATTTTCGGTGCCGCTCTTGATAGCAAAATGACAGGTGAAGTTCGTGTTACTGTAATTGCAACCGGTTTTGAATCAGATGATGTTTTATTCTCAAAGTTACCACCATTAGAAGAGAAAAAAGAGCCTGTTCAAGTGGTTAAAGAAGAACCTGTAGTTGAAAAGGAACCCGTTAAGACAGCAGATGAAGATGATGCAGATTTCGATATTCCAACATTCTTAAGAAAGAAGCGTTAAGGAGGTACCTCTAAATGAAATGTCCTTATTGTGAGTTCGATGAATCTAAAGTCATCGATTCAAGACCAACAGATGAAGGTCACGTCATTCGTAGAAGACGTGAATGTGGCAACTGTAAAAATCGTTTTACAACCTATGAAAAAGTTGAAGAAATTCCTTTGATAGTTGTAAAGAAAGATGGGACTAGAGAATCGTACAATAGACCGAAACTTATTAATGGACTGATTAGAGCGTGCGAGAAAAGACCTGTTTCAATTGAAATGATTGAACGTATGATTGATGATGTAGAAAGAACTTTACATAATGAATTGGAACGTGAAATTCCTTCAAAGCGAATTGGTGAATTGATTATGGAAAAATTGAAGGGACTTGATGAAGTTGCTTATGTTCGATTTGCTAGTGTATACAGACAGTTTAAGGATCTGAATACTTTTGTAGATGAGTTGACAAAGCTTCTTGATGAAAAGTCAATTAAGTAGATTATAAAGCCGTTACTTTGTGTATATAAAGTAATGGCTTCTTCTTTTACAAAGTGTAAAAGGGATGAACGAAGTGAAATGAACATATTCCTTGACGAATACATATGAACCATGTATCATTGTAATGTTGAGTAGAGGTGACTTATGGAAAAAAATTATGCCACTAAGGATAAAAATAGAATAAAAAGCGTTGAGCCTGGTAGCATTGCAGAAGAGCTGGACATTGAGGTTGGAGATCGCTTGGTCAAAATCAACAACCGAAAAGTAGAGGATATTATTGACTATTTATATCTGCTTGCTGATGAATATGTGGAAGTTGAAGTTGAAAAACAAAATGGTGAAGTCTGGGTACTTGAAATAGAAAAAGAATATTATGAAGAGTTAGGTGTGGAATTTGAGAATCCCATCATGGACAAAGCAAAAAGTTGCTCTAATAAATGTGTTTTCTGTTTTATCGATCAAATGCCGCCTGGCATGAGAGAAACCTTGTACTTTAAAGATGATGATTCTAGACTGTCTTTTCTACAAGGCAATTTTGTTACGCTAACCAATTTAAAACAAAGAGACTTAGAACGTATTGTGGAGTACAGAATCAGTCCTTTGAATGTTTCTATTCATACAACAGATCCTGAACTTCGAGTGAAAATGTTAAAAAATAAGTTTGCTGGAGATGTCCTTGGCAAATTAAAATACTTAGTCGATAATGGCATAGAAGTCAATGGGCAAATTGTATTGTGTCCAGGGTATAATGACAAAGCAGCACTTGAAAGTACACTAAGAGATTTACATGAACTTTCACCTGCTTTGGAAAGTGTTGCAATTGTTCCTGTTGGGATTACAAAATTTAGAGAAAATTTAGCACCATTAACAATTTTTAATCCAATTTCAGCAAAAGAAACCATTGAACAAGTCGAGATCTTGCAAAGAGAATTCTTAAAGGCGTCTCAGACTCGATTTGCTTTCCTCTCAGATGAGTTTTATATGATTGTAGATAAGAATTTACCAGCTTATGAGGATTACGAAGGTTTTATACAGCTTGAAAACGGTGTTGGACTCATGCGAAAATTCGAGTATGAGTTGTTGGATGCAATTAAAAATATCCAAGATGAAAATAAGTACAGTTCTGTAAGTATCATTACTGGCACTTCTGCTTATGAATATATGAAAGAAATGGCTAACCATGTCATGCACAAGTATGATATTAAAATAGAAGTTCATAAAATACTCAATGATTTCTTTGGTCATACCATTACCGTTGCAGGCTTAATTACTGCAAAGGATATTATAAATCAATTAAAAGAAACACCCTTGTTAGAGCGTGTTTTAATACCAGATGTTATGTTGAGATCCGGAGAAGATGTTTTCTTGGATGATCTCACTGTTTCAGATTTAGAAAAAGCGCTAAATCGTCCAGTTTCTGTCACAAAGGTTGAGGGAATGGACTTTTTACAATGTTTGTTAGGAGGTAACTCATGTCGAAACCAATAGTTGCTGTCGTTGGAAGACCGAATGTTGGAAAATCTACATTTTTCAATAGAATTGCAGGACAGAGAATTTCAATTGTTGAAGATACACCAGGTGTAACACGTGACCGTGTATATGCTGATGTTTCATGGTTAGACCATGAATTTGTTATGATAGATACAGGTGGTATAGAACCTGAATCTACAGATATTATTATGTCCCAAATGCGTGACCAAGCTCAGGTTGCCATTGATACGGCAGATGTTATTGTTTTCATGGTAGATGGTAGAGTATCCTATACAACTGCCGATGAAGAAATTGCATTGATGTTAAGAAGAGCAAAAAAGCCTATTGTATTGGTGGTTAACAAAATGGATAATTCCGATGTTCCTGATACAATATATGATTTCTATAATTTAGGATTAGGTGAACCTATTCCAATTTCATCGGTAAATGCTTTGAATTTAGGAGATTTGCTAGATGTCATTGTTGATCACTTTAAGGATATTGAATTCCAGGAAGAGGATGAAGATGTAATCAAAGTAGCTTTAATAGGTAAGCCAAATGCAGGAAAATCATCATTAGTGAACAGTTTCTTAGGTGAAACTCGAGTTATAGTAAGTGATGTTGCAGGTACTACAAGAGATGCTATCGATACACCTTTTGTAAGAAATGGTCAAAAATTCACTTTGATTGATACTGCTGGTTTACGTCGCCAAAGCCGTGTGAATGAAAATATTGAAAGATATTCAGTGCTTAGAGCCTTAGCTGCCATTGAGCGTAGTGATGTGTGTTTAGTTGTCATAGATGCAACTGAAGGAGTAACTGAACAAGATAAAAAAGTTGCAGGCTATGCCCATGAAGCTGGTAAAGCAATTATTATTGTTGTCAACAAGTGGGATCTCATTGAAAAAGATAACTATACCTACAAGCAATTTGAAGATATGGTAAGAAATGAATTGGCTTATATGACCTATGCACCAATTTTGTTTGTTTCAGCCTTGACAAAGCAAAGATTGAATACATTGCTTGAAAAAGTAATTCATGTAGCAAATCAAAATTCATTAAGAGTTTCTACTGGCTTATTAAATGATATTATCAACGAAGCAATTCTGCTCAACCAGCCGCCTTCAGATAAAGGTAAGCGTTTGAAAATATACTATATGACTCAGTCTGGTGTAAAACCACCTACATTTATTTCCTTTGTCAACGACAAGGAGTTAGCCCACTTCTCATATATGAGATATTTAGAGAATCACATTCGAAAGAATTTTATATTTGAAGGCACACCGATTGTTATGAAAGTAAGACAAAAAAATACTACAATGTTTGACGACTAGTTTACAAGCACCTCACTTCATGTGAGGTGTTTTTACGTAAAATCATTATGAGTAGCAGTGGAGAGCATTAAATTGACATTACTTCATCACATATATTTTAAAAGTCTAAAGACTTCTTTGTACAGTGGCTACGAGACAATTCATATGGTATAATTGTAGTGTTAAAAAAATTAGAAAGGTGAAAATATGAAAATAGCATTTATAGGTGCCGGCAGTTGGGGTACGGCTTTAAGTATAGCAGCAGCAGACAACCATCATGAAATTAAAATATGGGATATTGATCCTTCTCACATTGAAGCGATGCAAAAAACAAGAAGAAATGATAAATATCTTGGTGGTGTTAGATTAAAAGACAATATAGAACCGACAACAGACATTCAAGATTGTTTAAAGAATGCTGATGTATTAATCATTGCAGTTGCTTCACAAGCCTTTAGATTGGTAATGGAAGCACACCAAGCATACATAGAAAAGAAAACGATTATTGTTAATGTTGCAAAAGGTATTGAAAATAAAACTTTAAAGAGAATTTCTGAAATTTCAGAGGAGTTTAAACCAGAAAATCCTTTTGTTGTTTTATCTGGACCTTCTCATGCAGAAGAAGTTAGTCACCATTTGCCGACTACTTTGGTTTCTGCATCAAAGTCAAAAGAGGCTGCAGAAATTGTTCAGGATCTATTTTCTACCGATTATTTAAGAGTATATACCAATCCTGATGTTGTAGGTGTTGAACTGGGTGGTGCTCTAAAAAATATCATTGCCTTGGCAGCTGGGATTACTGATGGTATGGGTTATGGTGACAATGCAAAAGCCGCATTGATGACAAGAGGTATAAGAGAAATTACACGTCTTGGTGTAGCCCTTGGTGCAAAAGTTGAAACCTTTACTGGATTGTCTGGTGTAGGGGACTTAATTGTAACTTGTACAAGTATGCATTCTAGAAATAGACGTTGCGGTATCATGATAGGTGAAGGTATGAGTCGTGATGACGCTGAAAAGAAAGTCGGTATGGTTGTTGAAGGTATTTATGCCACTCAAGCAGCATATGACTTATCGAAGAAACTGAATATAGAAATGCCGATTGTTGAACAACTTTATCAAGTCCTTTATCAAGGCTATGATGCGAAAGCTGCAGTAAAGAATTTGATGGGAAGAAAGAGAAAACATGAAATGGAAGAAGTCACTCAATCTGAATCATGGGAGTAACCAATGGCTAAGTCTGTAAAAAGAAGAAAAGTTAAGATCAAAGGTATTATTCGACTAACAGTTATTCTTGGCTTATTAATCTTTTTTATCATTAAATTAGTAGAATGGAATACTTCTGAACAAAATGTTTATTACAAATTAGAGTATTCTGAGATTAACATTATGGGAGATTATCAAGCTCTGATTATCAGAAATGAAGAGCTTTTACAAGCAAATGCTTCAGGTAAGATTACTCAAGTAGAAGATGATGGTGCCCGAGTGAAGGTCAATCAGCGAATTTTAGATATTACAGGTGTTGACGAAGGTGAAATGGCTACAACTGATTATGTTGAAACGAATACTTCTAGTCTAGAGCTTACTATGGCTGAAATGGACGAGGAGATTCATCAGATTAAAATCGAAATCGCTCAAAAAGTTCGGACAGGAGACTATGAAGAAATTGAGAGTCTTTCGGAAAAATTGTTGATGAAGTTAACTACAAAATCGGAGATGAGTGATGCACCGTCTGTAGCAGAAGTTGTTACAGTGCAGGATGAAAACTTAAGTATTGGTGAAAAATCGCCTTTGTTCACAAAAAATTCAGGTACTTTGACCTATTATATTGATGGTTATGAGTCGCTTTTTCGTTATGAAAACATCCCAAATTTAAAATTTGATGAAATAGAGAATTTAAATTTAGAGCCAAGATTAGCATCAGAGCTTTATGTAAATGCTGGTGATATAATTGGTAAGCTTATTTTAGGTTCTGATTATTATTTGTTGGTTTTGGTAAATTATAACGAATACAACCAATTTGATATCAACAAAGATATCATGATTGATGTAGGTGAAAAAACCATTGCAGGTACAATAGAAAACTTCATTTCTACAGGGGATAAAGTCGCTATTGCCATTCATATGGATCAACAGTTTCAAGATTACTACAAGAAAAGAACCATTGAGGTACGGATTAAGCAGGAAACTTATAAGGGTTTGCTTGTTGAAAAGTCGTCTTTGATTAAAACCAATGATGGTTACTCTGTTTATGTAGTAGACAAGTTAAATAAAGTACAGGAAATGCCTGTAAAAATTATTCAATATTATGAAGATCATGCTATTGTGAAAAGTGATTTCTTTTATGATTTTGTAGGAGATGAAAAGACCAAGGTTAAAACAGTGAGCATCTATGATAAGGTTATTTTAAACCAAGAAGATTATGCTCCAGGAGATACCATTAAGTAGAGGGATTATGGATTATTTAAAAATAAATCTTGATGCAATAAATCAAAAGATTGTACAAGCCTGTCAACGGGTTGGACGTTCCCCTGAGGAAATTACACTCATTGCAGTATCTAAAACCGTTGAGGCGGATGTAATGAATGCTTCAGTAGAATATGGTGTTCAAGTCTTTGGTGAAAATAAAGTACAGGAAATAAGAAGAAAATTTCCTGATGTAGTTTCAGGACCCAAGTGGCATTTGATTGGACATCTGCAAAGTAATAAAGTCAAATATATTATTGATAAGGTTGAATTGATTCATTCCGTGGATTCTTTTAAACTTGCAGAAGAAATCAACAAAAGAGCAGGGCTTGAAAATCGACTGATGGATGTTTTAATTCAAGTGGATATAGCTGAGGAAACACAGAAGTTTGGTTGTGATAAAGATGAGTTATATCAGTTGATTAAAGATATTTTGAAATTGGATCATATTCGGATAAAAGGTCTAATGTTTATAGCGCCTTTTGTCGATAATCCTGAAGAGGTACGTGTTTATTTCAAAGAAATGAAGCAGTTGTTTGATCAAATCAAAGTGGAGATTAAACATGATCATTTAAGCATGGATACCTTATCCATGGGGATGACAGGTGACTTTGAGGTGGCAATTGAAGAAGGTGCAACGATGATCCGTGTCGGCACAGGTATTTTTGGGAAGAGAAATTACAGTTAGGAGCTTAAGATGTCAGATAGCATGTGGAAAAAAATGAAGTATTTCGTTTTGGGAAGTGAAGAAGAAACGGAATATGAAGATGATGTTATGAAAACTGAAGAAATGTCAGTAGAGGAAGTGATGGAACCCTTGAAAAAAGAAGATGATAGAAATGTTATTTCGGATAGTTATATTCGTAATACAAGAAACAATTTAGTGGATGTAAGCAATCCTAACCATATGAAAGTAATCGTATATAAACCAAAAAAATATTCTGATGCAGAACAAATCGTTAAAAACTTAAAGATGAAAAAGCCTGTTGTTGTCAACATTGAAGATGTGGAAGTAGAACTGGCAAGAAAAATCTTTAACTTCTGTTCAGGTGCTATATGTGCACTTGATGGGGAAATGAGAAAAATTTCTAAAGAAATCTTTATCTTGGCACCAAACAATGTAATTTTAGACACTGAAAAAGCAGAAGATAAAGAAGAAGAAGAAGATAAACCATTTGATTGGAGAAAGTAAATGACATTGATTTTAATATTTTTACATCGTTTTGTAAGTGTCTTGATGTTTCTTTTATTTGCAAGAGCCATTTCTTCTTGGTTTGTAAGAGATTTATCAAATCCCATCGTAAGATTTTTGTTCGAGGTGACAGAACCTATGATTTCTCCAGTAAGGAATTTCTTACAAAACAGAAATTTAGGTGGCGGGATGTTTGATTTCTCATTTATCATTGTGTATTTGCTTTTGATGATGATTCAAACATTTATTGCAACGATGATATGAATAAACAAATAATATTAGATAAAATTAAAATTCATCACCCAGATCAATTGGATAAATTGAAAAGGGTGATTGATTTATGTATTCAAACAAAAAAATCTTATGAAGTTGGAAAAACCCATTTTCTTACACCTGATATTTTGGATTATGTTCCTTTGATTTTAAGTCATTTTGAAGATTTGTCTTATACCCTTGAAGGTGGCTATGCCTTTAGTGAATATCAAAGACTTTTGGTTTATCCAGATTTTATGTCAGAGATTTCGCCCTCAGTTTCCTTATTGGAAATCACTTATCCAGTAAAGTATGGGGAAATTGGTCATCGTGATGTATTAGGCAGTTTAATAGGCTTAGGGATCAAAAGAGATGTCATAGGTGATATTTTAGTAGAACCCGGTAAAGTTCAAGTTTTAGTTTTAGAGGAAATAGCTCAATATGTCTGTGATCAACTTATGAAAGTAGGTCGCGTCGCTGTCTCAGTTACGATTGGCGAATTAAAGGCTATTGAGGATTACACACCATTATATGATTTGATTGAAGTCACTGTAAAAAGTAATCGCTTGGACAGTATTATTGCAAGAGGCTTTAATATTTCAAGAGCTAAAGCTGCTGAACTTATAAAAAGAGAACTTGTCAAAGTGAATCATAATTTTTGTAATCAAGTCAGTAAAGAATTAAACGAAGATGCTTTGATTTCTGTGAGAGGATATGGCAGAATGAGTATAGAAGGATTTAATGGCTTAACAAAAAAAGATAGGCGAAAATTAACTATTAAAAAATATATTTAGGGGGCAGGATGTTAACACCAACGGATATTGCAGGAAAAGAGTTTTCAAAGGCTTTGAATGGCTATAACAAAAGTGAAGTAGAAGATTTTTTAAATAAGGTTTCTGAGCAAGTAGAAGGCCGTACTAGAGAATTGGATTATTTGAAAATTCAGACGGCTGAAATGGAGAAGAAAATCGCCCATTATCAAAGCCAAGAGAATTCTTTAAAGGAAGCTTTGTTGGTGGCTCAAATCACTTCAAATGACATCAAGAAAAAAGCCGAAGATGAAGCCGATAGTAAAATTAAATATGCTGATGCAGAGGCAAGTAAAATCATGAAATTGGCTGAACAAGAAGCAGAAGAGATTTTATCTAAAGCTAAAAGAGATGCGGATAAAAACCTTGAGCAAGCGAAGGAAGATTACAAAGAAATCTTAAATGCTACGGATCGTTTAAAAAGAGATTATCTTGATTTTAAAGAGAAGTATCAACATGTCTTAAGAGAACAGATCAATATTCTTGACCGTCTCGTTGTAAAAGATGAGTTGACGGACTAATTCATTTCGGTTATAATGCTTATATTAATACTTGACTAGGATGAAGATAGACTATGGTGGAGACTTAAAGAGAGCTGATGGGTGGTGTGAATCAGCGGTAAAGCCATGGGATGATCACTTCGGAGTCGAAAAAGTGAAAAATGAGTAACTTTTTCCGGTTTAATACCGTTAACATTAATGAAGAGGCTTTATGCAACTTGGGTGGTACCGCGAGTAAATTCGTCCCTTGACTTTATGTCGAGGGATTTTTTGTTGTATTTTTACAATAAATGATTTCAAATTTAGTTTAATTGTTCCTTAGTGTGATAATAGGGCAATAGGCATATGAAATGAATGAGGTTATAACAGGTTAAAGAGTGTTTAACCAGGAGTAAAAGAAGGAGAGATTTATGGCTTATCAAGAACTGAGTAATAAGAAAATCTATGAAACTGAAAAAGCTATTGCCCAATATTGGGATGATATTGATTTATTGCAGTTAAGTATGGATGAGAGACCAGAAGAAAAAAATTTCGTATTTTATGATGGTCCTCCAACTGCCAATGGAAAACCTGGTATTCACCATGTTATTTCAAGAGCATTAAAAGACAGTGTGTGTCGTTATAAAACAATGAACGGTTATCATGTAAAAAGAAAAGCAGGTTGGGATACTCACGGTTTACCTGTTGAAATCGAAGTTGAAAAGAAATTAAATCTTAACAATAAAAGTGAAATTGAAAACTACGGTTTGGCAAACTTCAACGACAAATGTCGTTCTTCAGTATTTGAATATGAAGAATCTTGGCGAGAAATGACGAAGCGTATGGCTTATTTAATTGATTTGGATAATCCATATATTACTTTGGCAAACGACTATATCGAATCGGTATGGTGGATTTTAGATAAGTTTAACAAAGAAGGTTATATTTATGAAGGTCACAAGATCTTACCATACTGTACGAGATGCGGTACTGGACTTGCTTCTCATGAAGTAGCACAAGGTTATGTAGAAATCAAATCTCAAACTGTGATTGCAAAGTTCAAGAGAAAGGATGCCGATGAGTATTTCTTAGTTTGGACAACAACTCCTTGGACACTACCTTCAAACGTTGCTTTAGCAGTTCACCCAGAAGAAACTTATATCAAAGCTAAGCAAAATGATGAAGTGTTCATACTTGAAAAGAAATTAGCAAATCAAGTTATGGGTGATGATTATGAAATCCTTGAAGAGATGAAAGGTAAAGATCTTGAACACGTGGAATATGAGCAATTGTTGCCGTTTGTTCCAGCAGACAAAAAAGCTTTCTATGTGACTTGTGCAGATTTTGTAACAACAGATGATGGTACAGGTATCGTTCATATCGCTCCAGCATTTGGTGAAGATGACTATAATGTTGGTAGACAATATGATTTACCAGTTTTACAACCAGTAAGTGAAGATGGTAAATTTGTAACAACACCTTGGGAAGGTAAGTTTGTAATGGATGCTGATTTAGACATTACAATTTATTTAGGAGAGCACAATCAAGTTTACAAAAAAGAGAAAATGCTTCACAACTATCCACATTGCTGGCGTTGTAAAACACCATTACTTTATTATGCGAAACCATCTTGGTATATTGAGATGACTAAATTGAAAGATCAATTAATCGCAAATAATGATAAGGTCAATTGGTTCCCTGACTATGTTGGTGAAAAACGTTTTGGCAACTGGTTAGAAAACCTAAATGACTGGGCAATTTCAAGATCGAGATATTGGGGTACACCACTTCCAATCTGGCGTTGTGACTGTGGTCATAAAACATCAGTAGGTTCGAGAGCTGAACTTGTTGAAAAGGCTATAGAAGATATTGATGAATCCATTGACTTACACAGACCACATGTAGATCATGTTCATTTAAAATGTGATGAATGTGGTGGTACAATGACCCGTGTTACAGATGTTATTGACTGTTGGTTTGACTCAGGTGCAATGCCTTTTGCACAACATCACTATCCATTTGAAAACAAAGAATTATTTGATACATTATTCCCAGCAGACTTTATCTGTGAAGGGATTGACCAAACAAGAGGTTGGTACTATTCATTACTTGCAATTTCAACCTTTGTAAAAGGGGACACGCCATATAAGAATGTACTGGTAAATGACTTGATTCTAGACAAATACGGTAAGAAAATGTCTAAATCAAGAGGTAATACGGTAGATCCATTCGAATTGTTTGATAAATATGGTGCTGATGTTGTACGTTGGTATCTATACTATGGTTCACCAGCATGGACACCAACTAAGTTTGATGAAGAAGGTGTTCAGGAAGTTGAAAGTAAGTTCTTTAGAACCATTAAAAACGTTTATAACTTCTTCACTTTGTATGCCAATACAGATCAAGTTGAAGCTGGAAAATTGGAAGTGCCTTATGACGAACGTCCAGAACTGGATCAATGGATTTTAAGCAAGCTAAACAATGTCATCAAAGCCACTAAAGAAGATATGGCAGTATTTGATACGACGAAAGTTGTAAGACGCTTACAAGAGTTTGTTAATGAAGACTTATCAAACTGGTACATCAGACGTTCTAGAAGAAGATTCTGGACTGGTGAAATGACTGCTGACAAAAAAGCGGTTTATAGAACCACTTATGAAGTACTTATTGCGGTTTGTAAATTGGCTGCTCCATTTGCACCATATGTTACAGAAGAAATTTATAGAAACCTTACAGGTGAAAAATCTGTTCATTTAGCATACTATCCAGATGTGAATGAAGCTTTGATTAATGAAAGAACAGAAGAACGTATGGATTTAATCAAATCCTTAGTAACTTTAGGTCGTGCGGCGAGAGAATCTGTAAAAATTAAAGTGCGTCAACCGATTGCAAAAGTTATGTTAGATGGCAAATACAAAGCAATTATTGAAGACTTGTCGGATTTAATTGTTGAAGAACTGAATGTAAAATATGTTGAGTTTGTTGAAGACTTAAGTCAA
The DNA here is from genome assembly GCA_016937975.1 of Clostridia bacterium. Taxonomy (GTDB): domain Bacteria; phylum Bacillota; class Clostridia; order Peptostreptococcales; family Acidaminobacteraceae; genus JABXKX01. Next base: position 626 of record JAFGVN010000074.1, on the reverse strand, counting down.
TACATGAATTTCTCGTTAAAGCCAAACTTTAAAAATGCTGGTCCAATTTTAGGCAAAAATATTGGTGCTTTAGGAAAAGCCTTGGCTGGATTGAATGCATTTGAAACAGCGATGACCCTTGAAGGGGGTCAATCGGTAGTGGTGAACTTAAATGGCGAGGACTTTGCACTTAACAGTGATTTGGTCATGGTGTCTATTGATGCAAAAGATGGTTTTACAGTTCGTATGGAAAACAACTTGTTCATCATGTTAGATACAAATTTAACAGAAGAATTACTTGCTGAAGGTTATGCTAGAGAAATGGTTTCGCGTATTCAACAATTACGTAAGAGCCAAGATTTTGAAATGATGGATCACATTCGTATTGAATATGCGTCTACTGATGAATTTACTAAGGCTATTGAAGCTTTCAGAACATATGTAATGGAAGAAACATTGGCAGATGAATTGGTAGAAGTTAAAGACAATAACTTTGAAGTGTTCAAATTAAATGGACATGATACGAGTATTCAAGTCACAAAATTATAAAATATGATCTTATGAAGAGGTTGTCGGTAAATAAGCTTTTTTAATTGGATTACCCATAGATATTAAAAACCATGCAAATATCAAATGTTTAAAGACAT
>JAFGVN010000073.1 GCA_016937975.1 Clostridia bacterium | reverse complement strand
GCCATATAAGATGGTATTTAGCCAGAAATAATGGTTTTTTTTGAAAAATGTAAGATTTAATTTATAATAAAATCAAAGAAAAAAATCGATCCAAAGAATCGATTACTTGTCATATCTAGAAATATCCAAAAGCCTTATATTAAAAGCCTTTATGAGCATATACATCATAGAAAAAACCATTACCAAGGAGGAATACTGAATAAAATCATATTCCAAAGCATGTCCATAGGTATCATATTGTGTTAATAGCAAAGCAAATATATTTATATTCGTTGCCAATCCATTGATAATTAGATTGGAGATTATCAGAAGTGTACTGGATAAAAAACTTAAATGCATAAAGAAAAAAAAGCCGACATAAAAGCCCACAAAAATGACGAGGTACTTCCACTCCAATGCGAATTGAGGTTCAATGACAAAATCATTGAAAATAAACACCACCTGAATCCAAATAACAAATAAAGAGATTCTCTTGGTTGGTACCTTAATATAAAACAATTGGGAGATAATACCTATTGATAAAGCTGTTACTATTAAATCATGAATTATAAAGATCCAGCTTATCCTTAACATAAAAACTCCTAGTTATACTTTTGAATATCAAATAATTTAAACTTGGAAAGTATCGTAAAGCCTGCCAGTACCATTACAGTGACTACATAGAAAGTATATTGGGCATGTTGATGGGACAAGGCTTCAGCATAATCGTCGTAAAACAAGCTTAACATCAACAGAATATTAATATTGGTCCAAATGCCGTTAAAAGCAGACATGGTTAAAATAGTAACCAAGGCACTTAACCAGTTCAGCTTGATAATTAACATATACGCTATGAACAAACCTAAATAAAGTACGACATATTTAGGACCTTTACCAACAAGTCTCTCAACAAAAAGAAAATTGATTTGATAAAAGATCATCATAAATGATACAAAAGCAACCACCTGTTTCCAAGTCATCGTCAAATTAAAGAGTTGCTTACCCATTAATACCATCATAAGCATAACTAAAATATCATACAAATATTGAGAAGGATGGGCATAAATCCATACAGTTGGCATTATAAACTCCTAATCTAAATCGAACAATATTTGAAAAGATGTCACCTGATCATCAGAAGTTACAGACAATCTCGCACCTAATTTCTCAACAAGTTTATATACGATGAACAAACCTGTACCACGACCTTCCGTTTTTGTGGAAAAACCATAGTTAAACAACTTGGTCATCACTTTATCCGGAATTTTTTCACCATTGTTACTAACCTCTACGACAACTTGATAGCCATTACCAGCGATGCTTACTTTCAGAAGTTTATTCTCAGGTTTTAGTTTTAAAACATCAATGGCATTATCCATTAGATTTCCTAAAATCGTACATAATTGTTCACCTTGAAATTTAGCTTCTTCTAACAAAGCTTTTACATTGGACTGAATGTCATATTCAAATTGAATATCATTGTTTTTACAAATATACATATAGCGTTGCAAAATAATATTTAGAATTTCAAGATCAAAGGAAATAACATCTTCATCATAATAAGCACGTTGACTTTGCTCGATGTATTCCAACATTTTTTGCTTTTCCCCTGATTGATATAAAGATTTAATTGCCTTAAAATGTTCTAATGACTTTTTCTTTTCTTCATCTAGAAGGGCTATATTATCATTTACAATCTGTTGTTGAAAAACAAGATTATGTATTTTTTCCAATTCATAAAGAATGTAAATTAAATTCATCGCGGTCACGATAAATAATCCAATTAAAATATAACTCGCAATACCAGAACCAAATATAATCAAATAAACCATAATGAGAATTTGGAAAAAGATCATGTCAAAGCGAATCATATTCAAAGTCTTTTTCATAGAATCACTCTTTCTCTATTTCTTCATTTAAATAGTTTTCCAACTCTTCATATTTTTTCATTTTTGCATAAGACTGAACAATTTGTAGCTTTCTAGATATTTCATGTTTCTCAATTGCCATATCACGATAATCTTCAACAACTTCTTCTTGTGACTTGGACAAATTCATTTCGATTAATTGATCAACAAAAATTTTGTCTATTTTTTTTATTAACCTTAAGCCAATTGCAAAAATGGTACCCATTAAGAAAACACGCAAATAAAACATATTATTTAAAACAATATGCTCTTGGTGAGCTGTAATATAGAACATGTCGAATAATGCAATCAAAACAATTGCAGATCCAATAAACAGATATACCTTTTTTAAGCGCTCCATAAATATTTCCTCTCATGCATATACACCATTAATTATATACAAAAGGAAGTAACCTTTCAACATAACTATTTTAGCCAATATGTTAAAATTCTAATTTTAACACATATTTCTTAAATCAAACTTAAAAATACAAAAAAATACAAAATCACTCACATTCAAAAGAAAATGATGAATATATATATGATGCCCGAATAATAGGCATTTATTCATTTTCTATATGAAACATTACCGAACACTCTTTAGGGGAATTCCTCTCATTTAAAATTCCTCAACCTTCCTTATTTTTTACATTGAAAAAGAGCCTTTGTTTCCAAAGACTCTTCTCCCCTTCTCATTAATCGCCTTGAGGTTTAAGGAAGGTTTGTGATGCAGCCTCTATGTCACCAAAGAATGGATGACTTGGCTGAATATCAACGAACTTACTAGTGTCAGGTTCATTAGTAGGACGAGCAATCAATTTATTAATCATATTAACAATTTGCTCTCTCAATGTTGGATCTTCTGGGTTGAAGTTACCATTAGTAAATCCAGTAAATATACCTGTATTGTAAATTCTATTAATTGCAGATGAAGCCCAATGACTCGTTGGAACATCTGGAATTGTTGATCTGTTTTCACCTGTTACTGAAATATCTAAGAATTTCCAGTAATTAGTGAATACTTGAGCAATCTCAGCTCTTGAGATTGGTGCTTCTGGATTAAAGGTTCTAATGCCATTTGCATCCAAATAACCTGAGAAAATACCTGCTCTATACATTGCTTGAATATATGGATATGCCCAGTGACTAGTTTTAACGTCATTGAAATTTTGTAATCCTGGATAATCCGTATTTAATTTCAAGATTTTTGCAAACATAGCAGCAACTTCTGCTCTTGTTACATAATTTGCAGGTCTAAAAGTATTATCTGTATAACCACTAATATATGGTTCAAAGAACTCAATTGCACCTAATGGTGTTTGTTCAACAAATAAAATTGTTGCTGTATCAGTTGCACCACCTACAACGGTAGTTACAGTAACTGTCACTGTAATATCGCCTGTACCTTGTGGTACATCTTCTTTAGCAGTAACAACACCATTTTCATCGACTGTTGCATAGGTATCATCATCTAACGACCATGTAACTGCAGTGTTTGTTGTACCTGTTACAGTCTCTGTAAAGTCATATGATGTGAACTCAGGATCTGCAGTTGGACCATAATCCAAGGTTACAGCATCTGTATCTAAAGTAACTGCTACAGTTTGAGTTGGTGTAGGTGTTGGTGTTGGTGTTGGAGGTGCTGGTGCATACAATCTTCTAATATTAATTACACCATATACCACTTTATCTGCTCCAGTAGCTTTATCTTTTACTTTTGCACCAATAATTGCTTGTGCAGAGCTTCCGATATTTTCTGGCTTAGCAGTAAATTGACCATCACCATCATTTGTTACATACTGTTCAGAGCCTGTATCAAGGATCCATACGATTTCATCTCCAAATGCCAATTCTGGCAAGAATGTCGCTTCAAATTGTGCAACACCTTGTGCAGCTGTAGCGTTGTATCCAACATAAAGTTGAATTGGAGAAGGAAGTACAGTAGTTGTACGTTTAATCACAGATGCAGCACCTAAGGCACCATCGAACATCACTTCTACATCGTCATAATTCTCAGTAAAGATGAATTCCTCATCATAGTTGAATTCAAATACTCTTGTTTGATAGAATACAGGTTCTTCAACTGGTTCTTGTTCTGTAACAACAGTTTCCATCATTTGATTTGGTGATAGATAACCCGTTACATAAATGTCATCACCTAATACTGCCATACCTTTATAAGTTCCCATTTCTTTAATTGGGAAATATGATACGCCATTAAAGAATCTCAACAGATCCATTGAAGTATTTTCAACTTCTGGGAATACTTCTTCAATGCTAAATAATTCGTAATATCTTTCTGATAATGTAGAATCAAAACCTTCATCATATATTTCTTCTGGCATATAGTATGTGCCACCAATGCCATAAATTGTAGTAAAGTCTGAACTATAAGCTAAGTCTGTTATTGTATCGAAATAATCTACATTAAAGTCACCTAAATCAACTAAGCCAATATTGACTAAATAGTATTTAACAGGATCTTCAATAGTTACTGGTGGAGTAGGTCCCTCTTCTACAGTTTGATTTACATCACCTGTTTCTTCTTCTAGGGTATAACCATCAGGATCAAAGTATAATAAAATGTGATCAATTTCTCCAATGCCTGCTTCAGAACCACCCATGAAATATTCTAAATCACCAGTTGCCATGACTAAATTATCATTTTCATCCACGGTCATAGATTGAATATTTGTCATGTTACCCATTGAGTCTGAATGAAGATCTAGTATTTTTATAACTTCTTCTTTTGTATTGAATAACCATTCTGGCATGCCATTTGGATGAATATAGAATACATTGTGGTTTAATAAACCATATAATTCACCTGTACTGAGTACAGCGATATCATCAAATGCCCATGGATTCATCATGAAGCTTTCTTCATCAACACTGCCTTGAGCCATTCCGAAATCATAAGCCGTATAGATTCTCTCTTGTCCAGTAGTTGGGTTATATTTTGTAATCACTGGATAAGATTTATGCATCATAAACATTGGTAACATTTGTTCATCAACTTCTCTAGGCATCATAAAGAATGAAGGAGCCACGAAATCGTTGATATAAATGAAGTCACCCATTGATGCGTTTGTTACATTAACATCTCTTTCACCAACTGTTACTTTAGTAAACCAGATGTCCTCTTCTTCAATACCTTGTAATCTTAATGGATAGTCATCGCCTTCCAAAGTTCTTACAGTAGCAACGTAGTAAATTGTATGTTGTCCTGAATTTTCAAATTGATATAAATCACCTAATTCAATGCCTGTTTCAGGATCGTCTAAAAGTGCTTTAAATTCATATTGAACGTTAGTGAACCACATTCCACCACTAGCAGGTGCTACCCCACTCCAATTCAACATGGATGGGTTCCAATATTCTACAGATACACCATTCCAAACTGGGAACGATCCACCGAATTCAAATTCTACATTTTCATCTTCTATGGATACTACTGGCGGCTCTGATACCATAACATATCTTACGCCTTCATCTGTCGCTCCCATTACATCTGTTGCAGTGTAGTGGATTGTATAAATACCTGAATAAGAAGTATCAATTGCAGTCAATGGTTCTGCTGGCCAATCGCCTTCAATGGCATGTACTTCAATATTCCAAGTGATCATCGGATAATCTTCAAGACCTAAATAACCGTCTTCGAAGTCATAAGCTGTAACGCCTTGTAACATATCGAATGCATCACCTTCAATTAACAAGACTAATGCATCATCAATTGTCAATTCTGGATCACGGTTTCTTATGATTACAGAAACTGGATCAGAGATACCTTCGCCACCCATATTGTCTCTCGCAACAAATTGAATAGCAGCTGTAATTGGTAAATCATCATTCGGTTCTTCATCTAAACCAATATCAAATACTGTCCAGAAGTCAGAGAAGTCATATTCTACTTCGTTATAAATGAATTTCACTTCAAAGCCATCTGGTAAAGGTAAACCACTAATTGGATTTACAAAGTTTTCATTATACTCTTCGAAGTCGTATAAGAAGACTTCACTCCATAAGTCCCAACCTTCTTGCATAAAGTAAATATCAATATCATAGGTTGCTGCCTGGGTCGCTTGAACAGCCCATGGATCATCAGGTGTTATAGGACCAGGACCAACAATCGGTTGATGGTTTACTGTCAATAATCTAGGAATACTTGCACCTGTATGATTTGAACCATCTTTTACTTGATAGCCAATCATTAATTTACCATAGCTATCTAATGAAACTAAACCATCTCTTACAATTCTTTCTTCACCAGGAACAACATAGCCATCTTCCCCGATAACATGAATTGTAGCACCTTCAACAGTAATAGGTTGATTGTCTACCTTACCATAAGTTACACCTTCCCAAAGGTCAAATTCTTCATATTGTTGTACAAAGAAACCTTCGATAATGGTACCATCAGGCATTTCACCAGTTACTTCATCTAAATAGACTAAAATATTATCCGAGAATAAACCTACATCTACATAAACTGTACCGGTTAAAATATCACCAAATCCGTTGTATAATGCAAATTCAATTGTTACCGAACCAGCATATTGATTTCCTGGATCATAAATAATATTACCATTTGCATCCCAGTCCAATGTACCAAAAGCAAGTGTTTCATAATTGAAAACTGCTGATACTACTGGACCAAAAATACTATCATTTAAACCGATTTCTTCTGATTCGAGGGCACCTTCTAAATCCTCTACAGCATTGAAAGTTAATACTTCATCTTTATCAATGTCAAAATCAGTTTCTCCTTTATAAGTGTAAACATCTTGTACAGGTTGAACTTGAACAGCAACTGATGCTATATCCATCCAACCATCATTATCAATTACATAATATCTGAAAGTATCAGGACCATTATAATTCTCATCTGGCGTATAATTAATGCCTCCAAATGCAATTTCTACTGTACCATGGAACGGTCCATCTGCAGGTGACATATTATAAATTCCGAAATGTCTTACACCAGCATCAATACTATCATTATCTAGTACAGGGAAATAATTACTTCCTGAATCTTCCATGACACTTCTTAAGTCATCACCAAGTAAAATCTTATCTGTTTCACCTATAAATACGGTTACACAACCATAGCCAATTTCATTTGAAACTAATTCTACTTTGTAAGTGAATTCAACCCATCCATCAAAGGTTGGATCTGCTTGATAGGTTACTAAACCATTCTGGTCAATAGTTGCAATACCATGACTTGGTGATTCGCCTATGGAAAGATTTATAATATCAGCAGTGTACCAGTCATTGTTTAAAACATTCTTTTGAACAATACCACCTTCAATAGTCCACATTTTATCTGATCTGATTCTTCTAATATCATTGTTACCTTCTCTAACATCGATGGTAAGTGTTCCTTGATCCCATTGTCCATCAAGTCCATAAACTTTATATCTAACGGTATCCATACCTACATAATCATCGTTTGGAATATAACGAATTTCTTTAGAGCCTGGCCATAGTACAAAAGCTGTACCATGTTGTGGACCTTCAACAATTTCTAGACGATCAAAACCATATGGCAAGGTATCATTCCAAACAACATTTGCTGTAATTGGATCGTCTTCATTCGTTACCATTGTTTCATCTTGAACGATTAATAGTTCTTCACCATGAATGTAAATCATAACTGAAGCCACATCAAACCAACCATCTTCATCTCTAACATAATATCTTAATGTATCCACACCCATATAGCCTGGTGTTGGAGTATACACAATTTGATTACCTGATACATAAGCGGTTCCATTAAATGGACCATCGTTAACATCATGTTGATATAAACCAAAGGCATCTAAGCCAACATAAATGTCATTATCAAGTACGTTGAAATAGTTATTGGATGAATCTTGTTGAACTGTTTTGATATCATCGCCTAATAAAATTTTATCAATTTCTTCAACGTCAACAACAACAGTACCATAACCAACATCACCTGTAACTAAAGTTACTTTGTAGATGATGTAATCATACCAACGATCACAACCATGAGAAGGATCATTGTCATGACTTTCATCTGTATGATAAGTCAATTGACCATCTAAATTGATCGTTGCAATACCAAACTTAGGAGACTCTACGATTTCAAGTTTCTCGATACGATCTCTGAAGCTATCATTTCTCAATACATTCACGTATCCGAAATCATCTTCTTCCATGTAAATCTTGTCGTCTCTAATCCATCTGATATTGTCCCAGTCATTTTTAATTTCTAAAATAACACTTGCTTCTGCGAAATCACCATCGTTATCATATACACGATATTTAACAATATCAGTGCCTACATAACCATCAAATGCATCATAATATATTGTACCTGGGAACATGTTACTTACAAATGCTGTACCATGAGCTGGACCTTCAACAATTTCCAAATGTCCAAAACCATCTTCCAAAACATCATTTGCAATGACATTTAACCAAGCATGTTGATCTTCAAACAATACCCAAGTATCAGTATTGGCTACTGGTTGGTGATCATCAGGGATTGTATCGGTAACATTTACATAAATATCAGCTGTTGAGGTTAAATCTCCATCACTAATTGTATAAGAGAATGAATCAGTACCATCAAACCCAATATCTGATATATAATAAATTGTATCACCGGTTACTGTTACAGTACCATTGGCAGGATTTGTAACAGATACAAGTTGTAAGGCTTCTTCTGAATTGACATCATATAAATCTGGGTCATCAGAATTAGATAATCCATCAATTAATATTTGTTCATTTTCATCTGCATTTACTGTAATTTGACCCGCCACAGGTGGATCATTAACAGCTTCTACTGTAATTGTTACTATCGCAGTATCTTCTTCAGGCATTACCTGTCTATTGTCAGATACTGTATAGGTTACAGTTACTACACCATTGAAATCTGGTTCAGGTGTATAAACCAATTTGTCAGTTTCAAAGGTTAAACCAACAGGACCATCTGTAATACCTGTGATTGTTAATGGATGACCATCAGGATCAGAGTCATTCACTAAAACATTTAACTCATTTCCAACAGAATCCTCTGTAACAGTGCGCTCGTCATCATTTGCCACAGGAGCTTGATTAGCTGTAACAACTAATGGCATTCTATACAGAACATCCGCTTGGTCTTGACCATCATCAACATAATAGTCACCTACTAGAACGATTGTATAACTACCAGGCTCAAGGTAACGAGTTGCATTAATTTCTGCAGCTTCTATTGAACCTTCCACCACTTCAGTAAATACATAGTGTCCACCAATAGGAATACAACGCCACCAATCAATAATCCAGTCTTTTTCTAAATCAAACTCATAAACTGGATTCTCGATCATTACATGTTTAACACCTATCATTCCCATGTAATAACCAATAACCTCATCGCCCTCTACCATAGTACCACTAAAAGCAGGGGCGGGATCCGCAAAGGCAGGTAAATAAACCATGAATGTACTGAAAATCATCATCACGGTCATAAATAGTGCCAAAGGTCTCTTCATCTTTTTAAACAAAATAAAACCTCCTTATCCTTTCAACCAAAATATTTACTACGCGCTTCTCATTGCTTTCTCAAGGCAACTAACACCGAAGTGAAAGTAGTAATGATGCTATGGGCATCTCCACAATTCTATACTATTCCTTTTCTAAAAACTTAAAAGTGAGAATACCTATTTAACCAAATGGAAGGTTATTTAGCAAAAAAAAAGGATTATCCGGACAGTTGTCAGAATAATCGGAAAGTTTTATTACATATTGATTAACCATTTGTTTCCTTAAATGGTAATTACCTCAATTTCGAGGTGCTGTAGCTTTTATAATCTCATTATAATAAGGTAAGTTTTCATGGATGTCTTTAAATTGGAGATGATCAGTCATATAAATTTCTCTATCATTTAAAGTATTTAAAATTGAAATGACTTCAATTCTTTTCACCGGTCTCTCAGGATTAAATAACCCTTCATCAGTAGTCAAAAGTTTTGTATAAAGTGCTTCAAGTATATATGAAAAGAATGGATTTGAAAAAGTTACATCACTTGGAAGCTGAGTTGGTATAGGTAACTCAAAGCCATTGTATTGCGCATAACTATGAATGGCATAAGCCATCTCTTCTTTTGTAATAAGTTGATCTGGTGTTTTCTCCTTAAGCAAAGAAAACACATCCAATCTTTGAACAGCTTCTATATAACCATTAGCCCAATGACTATGATCCTGTGACTCTACGACCTGTAAATTCATTAATTTTACAAACATGGTCATTAATTCACCATAGGTTACTTCTTGTTCTGGTTTAATGGTCTGATCTGGATAGCCCGTAACAAATGGCTGTTTTATCGTCACACTTCCCCAAGGCACCGGCTCATCACCAACGAGATAAACAATAACTTCATAAATGTTGACCAGGGTATCACCATCATACACTTCTACATAGGTCTCTCCAAAATGCTTTGCAATGACCAGATTATGTTCATCAATGATGACAACTGATTCATCCAGTGATTTATAAGTATACCCTTCGGTCAATTGAAAGGTTTTATATTCCTCTAGGGCTTCATAACCTACTTCCAATTCAATAATTTCAGACTCTGAAAAGGCAGACATAACAAAAACAGATACTAAAAACAGTATCTGTAATAATATACTTACACCTGTCTTCATCCAATCATTCATGTCGTCTTATACCCTTCAAATTTATCAAAAAATTCTTTGTGTTTGTAACGACTTAATAAAGCAGTACCAGGTACATCATCAAATTTAATCTCCCAAGATCTATTCTCAAGAACTTCCAAAGAATTGATTTTACTCATATTTACAACAAAAGATTGATAGGTTTGAAAAAATCTATTGTCCAATTTCTCCAAGATATCCTTCAAAGACTCTGTCGAAAAATGATCGCCAGCTGTTGTGATTACTTTGATATATCTTTTATGCTTCTCAAAGTAAACAATATCATCATAAGGCAAGATGATCATACCTTTTTTTGTATTTAAATTAATGGATTTAGGTTCAATGGTATCTACATTATCGTATGCCAGTAGTACCCATTCCTGTAATACTCTTATCAATTCCAATTCATCTATTGGTTTAACAATATATGCAAAGGGATGAATCTCAAAGGATCTTACAGCGTATTTGTCATGGGCAGAAATTACTATAAAACTAATGGTTTTTGACACCCTTGATATCAATTTGGCAAAATCCAAACCTAATACTTCCTTGGTTTCATCTAGTTCAACGTCTAAACACATTAAATCAATTTGATGGTTTTCTATAATCTCTAAAGCTTCCAATCCAGAGGATACTACAAATGTTTCAGCTTCTGTCAATGTTGTTTTAACTACTGATTCTACATAATCACGAATCGCTTTATCATCATCTAATATCAGAATTTTCATACGGTCCCCCTATACCTTAATTCTACATTAAAACCAAGAAAAAAAAAAGACATTACAAAAGTAATGTCTACTTGAAACCATAGATTTGTTGCATTAATAATTTTGTTGCTTCCACATCCTGGTAATAATACTTCATATCTGCTTCACCAGGCAAAACATGTCTGTTTACAGTACTGAAATCAAAGCCAATCAACTCCGATCCATAATACAAAACATCTTCTTTGGACATATTGGTTTTTACATAATCATAAGTAACACCAATCACTTTAACAATATCTAAACCAAAGGATTTTTTGATCACTTTTAAAATGAATTCTTGCTGTCTTTGTTGTCTTGCCAGATCACTATCACCACTGCCATCGTTGTTTTTTCTCCAACGGATGTATTGCATAGCTTTGTCACCATTTAAGACTTGTAAGCCTTGATTCAGATGAATATGAAGTTCAGGATCAGCCCAACTGTCATCATAATTCATATCTCTGTGAACATTTATCTCAATACCACCAATGGCATCCACAACCGCTTTTAAACCGTTGTAACTGACTCTAATATAATAATGAATTGGTACCCCTAATATGGATTCAATTGCTTTTACTTGGTTGTCAGAACCACCCATGTTGTTACCAAAACAATAAACCGCATTGATTTTGTCTTGTCCCAAGGCATTCATCCCTTCCACTTCATGTTTCGTATCTCGCGGTACTGTAACCATGGTAATATCATGACTCTTTTTAGAATAACTTAGAAAAATCAAAGTATCTGCTCTTTCACCGTCAGTGCCAAATAAAAGTACATTGACACGATCTGATGCTCTAATAGCTTCTACCCAAAGCTCATCTTCTGTTTTTTCAAGATCGAGTATATTGCCTTCATTATCCGGAAAAGTAATCTCTTGATCATCTTTCAAATTGACGATTTCATCTAAATGATTATCCTGATTTCTTAAATGGGTTGGTGTATAAACTGCTTTAAAAATCGCAAAGCCACTTAAAGTACCTACAATAAGAAGGATTAAAATCAAGAAGAAAACTTTTAAAAATTTTTTCATCTTATTTCCCTTTTCTATACATATCAATTAACAATTGTTCAATGGCTTCTGGATCACTGATGAAATACGTTGAAGTCGGAGGAGCATCTCCTGGTAAAGTCACCGTTGTAATATCACTTGCCGGCATACCGATGGCATCATCCGCTAAAGCAATTGCCAGATTAGCAGCAATATCTGTCTGAACATACTTAATACCTGTGCTGACTACTGAAGGCAATTTCAAGCTCATAGATTTCTTGAGGGCAACTTCAATAAACTCTTGCATTCTCTGTATACGCGGCAAGTCGCCAGTAGATTTCACTGTATCATTGTTTTGTCGCCATCTTAAATAATCAACTGCATTTTTTCCATCTAAGGTTTGTAATCCTGCCTTCAAATCAATGTGTAATTCAGGATCTGCCCAAACGTCATCATATTTCATATCGAAAGGTACGTTGATTTCCAAACCGCCTAAAACATCTACGACTTCAGACGCACCTTCATAGTTAAATTTAACATAATAGTTTACAGGTACTTGAAGCATATTGGAAATTTCCTGCTTTAAGCCTTGTGAACCACCTTTATCACCTGCATGACCATAAACCGCATTGATTTTCTTATGATCCGCTCTTTCTGTATAACCTTCTACCAGCCAATAAGTATCTCTTGGAATATTAATGATATCCAAATACTGATTGGTTGGATCAAAACTAACAAACATAATTGTATCTGCTCTAGAACCGTCGTGCGCAAAAACTACAAAATTTACACGATCACTTAATTCAACCAATTTGTCTAATTCACTTTTTTCAACTTTTGATTCATCGGTTACTTTATTTGTCGGATCAACTTCAATAATGCCATCCTCATTTGGTAAAGTAAATTCAGGAAGATCTTGCGGCAAAGCTGTTACTTCTGCATCAACTTTTGCAGAATCAAAAAAGAAATACCAAACACCAGTAAAAATAAGAGCGAATCCTAAAACTGAGACTATAAATAATCTTAAGTAAAATTTCATTTTGCACCACTACCTTTCTACGCGTCTATAATGATAACATACTTTATTGTGATATTCATTAACAAAAGCATTACATTTAATAACAATTTAATGACTTTACTGCCCTTGTGTTCTTAAAATTAAGTGTTATAATACTTATGATTATGATTTTGAAAGGATCAATTATGAAATCTAGTAAAAACACAGGTATTATTTTAATCATATTATCATCCTTATTTTTCTCTCTTATGGCTACGACGGTAAAAACCGTGGATGAGTTCCCTTTGATTCAAAAAGTATTCTTCAGAAATTTCATTGGACTGCTGATTTTATCATACTTTGTCATAAAAGATAAAAATATTTTAAAAGTGAACAATAAAAAATTACTCGCAACAAGATGTGGTTTTGGATTACTTGGGGTTTTTTTATATTATCAATCCCTTAGTATGCTTAATTTGTCAGATGCTGTTGTGATCAACAAGCTCTCTCCATTTTTCGTCATTGTCCTAGGCGGTTTAATCTTAAAAGAAAAAATCACAATAACCCAGTTTATTGCCGTATTTATTGCTTTAGGTGGCATTGTCGTTTTGGTTAAACCACAAGTTTCAGTGGATTTATTGCCCGCTATGATAGGCATTCTGGGAGCAATCGCCGCTGCTGCAGCTTATACAGCCGTTCGACAGTTACGATTGTCAGATTCACCCATGACCATTGTCTTTTATTTCTGCTTAAGCTCTACAGTGATTACATTACCCATGATGATTCCAATTTTTAAAGTTCCTGATTTCATGGCGTTATTACAATTATCACTTATAGGATTATTTGCAGTGATCGCACAATTGTTCATGACCAACGCCTATCGACATGCACCGGCATCACAGTTGTCCATTTACACTTACTTAAATATTGTTTTTTCAGCAATTTGGGGTGTTTTATTCTGGTCTGAATCCTTAAGTCGTAGTTTTTTAATCGGTGCTGGTTTAATTATCTTTGCTGGTTTTCTGAACTTCCTAAATGCCAATGCTTTATCCAAAAAATAAAAATAGCAGTCAAACTGCTATCATTGAATATCATATAACCATTCACTGGTGACTAAAAGGACAACACCCAGTAGAATATAAAAATCTGCCATATTGAAGTAGGGCATTTTTTTATGTCCAGGTTTCAGAAAGTCTGTTACATAACCTTTCCAAAGACGATCCAAATTATTACCAATCCCTCCCGACAGAATTAAAACTAATGCAAGCAAGTATATAAAAGGCTCCTGTAATTTATAACCCCTATAGAGCATATAAGCTATCATCACTAAAACCAATGCGTTGATTAACATTAAAATCTTAGGATGTTTTTTCATAAAACCCAGGGCAGCGCCTTTATTTCTAACAAACTGCAATTGAAAATACTTTTTTGTTTTTTTAACCACTAAATATTTTCTAGTCAGATATTTGGTATATTGATCTACAAATAATAATAAAATAAATAATAATATCATAAACATCATTGAAGCGGTGATACTAATCGACCAAAGGCTTCCAAAACCTTTCTATAAGCTCTTCTTTTTTTAAATTCATCCAATCTGATTTCTTCAGATCTAAATAAATCTTCCTCAAAATCCGCTCTTAAATCTCTAATCACTTCTGAATCATAAATGAAAGCATTGACTTCAAAGTTCAACTCCAAACTTCTAATGTCCAAGTTAGCAGTACCAACAGAAGCACACACATCATCCACTAATAGTGTTTTTGCATGAATGAAGCCACCTTTATAATAGTAAACTTTCACATTGGATTCTAAAAGTTGTTGTATATTAGATTGGTTTGCCCAATAGACCATAAAGTGGTCTGCTATATAAGGAATGATAATCTTCACTTCCACGCCACTTAATGCAGCAGTTTTTAAAGCAGTCATAATACTGTCTTCTGGTACAAGATAAGGCGACTCTATATATACGCTCTTCTTTGCAGAAGCAATCATTTTAAAATAAGCTTGTTTAATGACCTGTTTATCAGAGTCAGGACCACTTGATGCAATTTGCATTAAAGCTCTTTGTTGAACATCTAGTTTAGGAAAATAACCCTCATAGTGATCAATTTCACCCCCTGAGAATCGCCAATCATCCAAGAAAATATGGTTTAGAGCATAAACCCCTTCTCCTTTAATGAGCAGGTGAGTATCTCTCCAATAGCCAAACTGCTCTTTCTTTCCCAAATATTCATCACCAATATTTAGACCACCAACAAATCCAACTTTACCATCAATGGTCAAAATTTTTCTATGATTTCTATAATTCATATTTCTTGACACAAAAGGTGCAATAACAGGCAAGAAAGGTTTAACATTTACCCCTGCGTTCTCCATCGTTTCCTTATAGTGACGACCTAAACGCCAACTGCCAACTGCGTCATACAAGAAGTTCACTTCTACACCTTCTGAAGCCTTTTTAATAAGAACATTTCTGAAGCGATTCCCTAATTCATCATTTTTCACAATGAAGAATTCCAAATTAATGACATGCTCTGCCTTTTCCAAAGCTTCAAGCATCAATGCAAAGGTAATGACACCATCGGACATTACCTTAATCTCATTATTTAACAACAGATGTGCACCAGAATTATTTCTTAAAAGTTGAATCAAAGTCTTTGAGATTTCTGGAATTGGCTCAATGTGTTCCTGATGATTCAGTTGAATATTTTTGTTCATGGTTTCTATCCATCTTGGATATTCTTCCACTTTCTTCTGTTTTACTCGACTTTGTTTTCTAAAACTTCTTCCAAATGCCAAATAAGCAACTAAACCAAAACCAGGGAACAAGATTAAAATCAACAACCATGCCATCATACGCTCAGGATTTTTCTCTTCAAAAAAAACGACCAAAATAGAACCTATTAAATAGGTATAGAACATAAATGAAAAGAATGATTTCAATTGGCTTACAACAGCTACACCAAATGTATCAATAACAAATACAATAAGTGCTGCAGCTAAAAGTACTGTAACTGGCCATATGATATTCCAAGCATTGGACTTTTTCTTCTTTGGCATTCTTTACTCCCAACAATAAGCTATACCAATAGCCCCAGGACCAACATGGGTACCAATCACGGGTCCTATAGCTGCTATATCGTATGTGCCTCCTATCATTTCAGATAGATTTCTTGCGTCTTCTTCACAGTCAATGTGATGGACATAAACACCAACAACTGAGTGATCTTTAGTATCTTCAAGAAATTGGTGAATCATAGACTGAATTGCTTTTTTTCTAGTTCGTACTTTATCTAATGCATGGGTTTTTCCGTCTGTTACTGTTAAAATTGGTTTTAATTGAAGTAAAGAGCCCAATAGCGCTTGAGCCGTTCCTATTCTTCCACCTTTTTTCAAATATTCCAACGTATCTGGAATAAAAACAAATCTAGAATTTGAGATCACATGAAAAACACGGGAAACGACGGCATCAAATCCTTCCTCAACTCTTTTTGCACCTTCGATAACAGCTAAACCCATTTGCATACAATTTGAACGAGAATCAATAAATTGAATCTTTTGGTTTGGATATTTTTCCTGTAAATCAGAAAGAAGCATACAAGCAGATTGATAAGTACCACTCATTTCAGAAGAAATGAAAACACCTACTAAATCATGGCCCTCACTTAAAATTTCTTCATACAAACTCATACTCTCCTCCAAACTCGGTTGAGAGGATTTTGGAAAGTCATTAAATAACTTTAATTTTTCATAGAAAAAGTTATTGGTAATTTCAGTTTCCTTATAAATTTCATTTCCAAAAGAAACACTTAATGATAACACTCTAATATCATATTGTTTCAAAATGTCTTCTGGAATATATGCCGTACTGTCTGTTACTAATTTAATCATTCTTCCTTGTCGAACCATCCTTCATTGTAGTTATTTCCTGCATTCCAAAAAATATAATCTTCAATGCCTAAATCTTCACAAGCTTGAATCTGAGCTTGAATTTCATCTCTACGATAGGCAATGTGTCCATCAACCCAAGTTGCTGTAAAGGCTTGTAACCATGGTCTCAACTTTGCAGGGGTTTCAATGTTTGCATTTCTCTCTTGTGCATCAGACATGGCTTCAAACACAGTGGTGTATGGATGAGCATCTGGTACTTTTAAGCCGAATATATTCTCACCGTAATGTGATGGATAAACCATTGGACACATATAGTCTGAAACATTACTCATACCTTCCCAATGTTGACCAATACCTGAATCATTTACTGTTGTAGCTGTCCAGCCAAAAACATCCAAAGCTACAAAAGCATCCATTGCATTAATTTCTTCTCTGGCATATTTAACAAACTCTTGAACAGCAAAAGATTTACTGTTATTATTTGGGTTTTTAAAATCAAGACTTTTATCCAGGTTTGAGCCTGTAGCAGGGAATCGGACATAGTCAAATTGTATTTCATTAAACCCGTAAGCAACGGCTTCTTTAGCAATTTCCACATTATATTGCCATAATTCCTGATCAAATGGCGATGCCCAGTAGGCACCATCTGCATAATATACTTCACCAGAACCCAAGTATGATATCGCTCGTTCAGGATATTTTTTTGCATATTTAGGGGATTTAAAAGTCACAATTCTCGCAATGGTATAAATATTATTTTCCTTCATCAACTGCATGAAGGCTTCCATGTCTTTTATTTGAGCGCCACTATTGGCTTCTGGCACATACTTCTCTGCTGCTTGTGAATGAAATAAAATCGTACCATTATCATTTTTTACATCAATGACCAATGCATTTAATTCAGTGTTATTCAACAACTCTACGAAATCATGAATACGGCTTGAGGCTGCAGTATTTGCTGTAATAAAAACCCCTTTCACATGAATGGCAGGATTATTTGCAAATTCAGTTAACTTCACTTGAGGTGAATAGTCCAAATCGTCATAGGGTTTTGAGATTTTTGCAGTATAATCAATGGGTTCTTCTACAACTTCTTCGGCTACTTCTCCACTTGATTCATCTGATGTCTCAGATGGCTCACTTGAATCTTCTGATGTGACTTCTGTAGATTCAGATGGTTCACTTGTATCCCCTGTTGAATCATCATTTCCTCCTGCAGATTCAGATGACTCACTGCCACTTTCTGAATCGGTTTTTTCTTCAGATGCATCACCGTTTGTTTCATTGGATACTTTTTCATCCTCTTGAACCTCCTCATCGATTCCTTGATTTAAATTATTCTCTTCAAGGTTGCTTCCTGAACTTTGACTTTCATTTATTTCTATATTCACTTCCACTTGTTTAGAGGCGTTGTTTCCACAGCCAAAAGTACTCAAAACTACTAACAATACGATACTTATCAATGCTATTTTTCTCATGTCAATCTCTCTTATCTTATATAGTTATTCAATAATCCAATTTTCTCAATTTCACAGGTAATTTTATCATTTGATTTCAGGTATTTTGGGGGGTCAAAGCCCATACCAACACCAGCAGGTGTACCTGTCAAAATAATATCACCTGGTTTTAATGTCATCCCCTTTGACAAATCACTAATAATCCTATTCAAATCAAAAATCAATTGATCCGTTACAGAGTCTTGTCTAAGTTCATCATTAACATATGATTTAATTTTTAAAGCCGGAGGATAAGCAATGCTCTCTTTCAAAAGGATAACAGGTCCCATCGGCGAAAAACCATCTAAACTTTTTCCTTTATGCCATTGAATATGCTCTACTTGCAAGTCTCTTGCCGAAAGATCATTCACAATGGTATAGCCGAATATGTAAGATTCTGCATCTTCTTCATTTATATTTTTACCCTCTTTTTTTATGATGATTGCCAATTCCACTTCATAATCAACAGCATTGGAAACATTAAGATGTCCTTCAACCCATCCTTCAGGCGGCAAAAAGGCATCACATGCTTTTGAAAAATAAATTGGTGCATTGGGAATGACCACTGCATCAGTTGTCTTTCCCTTCATTTCCAAAGCATGGTCCTTATAATTTTTCCCTAAGCAAAACATATTTCTCACAGGCTCTGCCATTGGAGAGAGTAACTTTACTTCCTTTATGAAATGTTTCATTTCACAGGCTTTCTGCCACTTCATCAAGGCTTCAAAGTCCCAGTGATATACTGGTTTATGAAAAGCTTCTTCCCTTAAATCTATAGGAATCATGTAATCTTCATTGAAGATGCCATAATATATTTCATGGTTATACAAATATCTACCTAATTTCATATACCCTTCTTTCTTCTGTCTTTCTTATTATACTTGAAATACATATTAAAATATAGGTCTGAAGGTACTTTCAAGTTGTTTTTGTTGCAAGATTCACAATTTCATATATAGATTTTTCTTCAACCAAATACATTAAAAATGTTTAAGAACCCTATAAATTGAAAATAATTACAATAAAAGGAGGTTCTTATGAAAGTTCAATTTTTAGGTGCAGCAGAAGGTGTTACAGGGAGCTGCTATTACATTGAAGCGATGGACAAAAAATTTATAATAGATTGTGGTCAATTCCAAGGTGATCTTACAGAAGAAAAGAAGAATTTAGAACCTTTTCCTTTTAATCCGAAGGATTTAGACTTTATCATTTTGACCCACGCCCATATTGATCATTCTGGTCGTTTGCCTAAACTCGTTCAACTTGGGTATCATAATCGTATTTACATGACTCGAGGCACCGCATCTTTAACAGAAATACTTTTAAAGGACAGTGCTAAAATACAGGCATATGAAAATGAAACCGAAAATGAAAAAAGAAAAAAGGCCGGTTTAGATTTAATTGAACCCTATTTTACAATCGATGATGTTGTTGATACCCTCATATACTTTAACCCAAAACCTTATAATGAAGTCATTAAGCTATCGGACAACATGACATTAAAGTTTATTAATGCAGGTCATCTTTTGGGATCAGCACATGTCCTCTTGACTATTGATGGTACAAAGTATTTATTTTCAGGAGATATCGGTACACAGCATTCTCAAATTCTAATTCCACCTGAGCCTGCACCTGAGGCAGATTACATCTTCATGGAAACTACCTACGGCAACAAGCTCCATAGCGACATCGAAGAAAGATTTCAAAAATTATATGATATCATCATGACCACCATACAAAAAAAAGGCACTGTAATCATTCCAGCATTTTCAGTAGGTAGAACTCAAGATATCATTTATGGTCTCAATCAGTTGAAAAAGAGAGATGCCTTTTTTAAAATACCTTTTTATGTGGACAGTCCCATGGCTATTCATGCCACCAAAATTTTCACATTGGATACAGAAGGTATGAAACCTGAACTTGTGTCTGCAATTCAACAAAAACACAGACCTTTTGAAATGAAAAACCTTTCTTTTATTGATGATGCCAACAAAGCCTTTATGCTCAATTATGACGAAACACCAAAGGTGATTATCTCCGCCAGCGGTATGTGTGATGCCGGTAGGATCTTACATCATTTAAAAACATATTTGGAAAAGCCCAAAACCACAGTGGTCTTTGTTGGTTATCAAAGTGAAGAAAGTTTGGGTCGAAAGATTCAAAACAAGGAATCTGAAGTCAAGATTCTTAAAGACATGGTCAAACATTTAGCCCAGGTCGAAACCCTCAGTGGCTTTTCAGGACATGCAGATCAATCTGAACTTATGCACTGGCTGTCAAAGACCCATCCAAAGAAAATATTCTTAGTGCATGGCGAAACAGAGGGTTTGAACAAAATGGCAGAACTCATTACAGAACGCTATGGGTTTGATTACTATATTCCTAAGCTCTATGAAGCTATAGAACTATAATTCACATGATGTTAACACCTTTAAAGGTGTTAATTTTTTTGTTTCCAAAGGTCACTTGAACACTTTTCATGATAAAATGAGGTTGGAGGTCATTATGACAAATCAAGTATTCTTAAAGATCAAAAAGAATTATGGTGGACTGCCTCAAGGCATCTATATTTTGTTTTTAGCTCAAGTCATTAACCGAGTCGGTGGTTTTGTTTATGGCTTTTTAACCTTATATATGAGCATAAAGCTGCATTATACCCCTGTCCAAATTGCGGATTTTGTCGTATTAAATGCCGTTTTTTCCATGGTTTCACCTTTCTTAGGTGGCGCATTTGCTGACAAAAAAGGTAGAAAAAAACTCTATATCCTTGCCAATGGTATTGGTGCTTCAATCTTTATCCTCTGTGGAATTGCGACCAACAGCTCACCAACTTTAGTACCCTATCTGTTGATTATCGCTTCCATATTTTTTAATCTAACGGGTCCAATTGCCAATGCAATGGTTGCAGATCTTGTCCCGGAAGAAAATCAAAGAAAAAGAGCTTATGCCTTAATTTATCTTGGCATCAATTTAGGGGTTGCTATTGGTCCAATCCTTGGCGGATTTCTGTTAAAAAACTATGTCACCTGGTTCTTTATTGGAGATGCAATGACTACAATCATCGGTTTAATACTCATTGCTCTATTCGTAAAAGAGACTTTGATGACCAAAGAACAAATGGAAGAAATTAAAGGTCACGAAAGCTACACGTCAGGAAATCCCCTTTGGATATTCCTAAAACGTCCTA
The DNA here is from genome assembly GCA_016937975.1 of Clostridia bacterium. Taxonomy (GTDB): domain Bacteria; phylum Bacillota; class Clostridia; order Peptostreptococcales; family Acidaminobacteraceae; genus JABXKX01. The sequence continues at coordinate 69,303 of JAFGVN010000073.1, read as the reverse complement.
TTTTAGTGCTTTATACTATTTTTTCATTAATAGGTGCTTTTGTTTACGCTCAGCATAATTATGGTCTTTCTCTACATTTAAATACGTTCTTTATAGATTCAGGTGCAAAATATTATGGTGCATTAATGAGTTTTAATGCCATCATTGTCTTATTATTTACCCTTACTCTTACAGAACTTATGAGCAAATTAAGAACGATCCATAGTCTTAGTATTGGTGCTCTATTTTATGCTTTTGGCTTTGGTATCCTTTATTTTGCCAAGACGCATATTATCATTTATGTCATTTCCGTGTTTATGTGGACCTTAGGAGAAATCATTATCATTACCCACGGTAATGCCTTTGTCATGTCAAACACCCCTGTTAATTTACGTGGCAGGTTTAGTGCTATTATTGGCTTTATCATTGGAACCGGTTATGTCATTAGTCCTAAAATCATCAGTTATTTTCTAGAGCAAAGTGGTTTTAAAGGTGTTTGGATCACCGTAGGTCTTATGGCTTTCATCAGTGCCATAGGGTATTTATTCACAGGATTCATAGAAACTAAAAAAAACTTTAAAAGCAAGAAATGAAAATTTTCTCCCAAAGCTTATGATATAATGTTCCCATGAGGTGTAATTATGCAATCAAAATTAAGATTACCAGGCAGTTTAGAATATACAGGTAAATTTAGAACGGAACCGATCACCATTGAAGTCTATGACTATGATGAAAAGTCATGGACTTTTCATACTTATCAAAAAATAGAAGACATTCCTTTAACGAGAGAAAACACTTGGATTAACATCACAGGTCTTCATGATATGTCCATTCTTGAAGCTATAGAAAAAAAATATCATGTGGATCGCTTTACTTTGGAAGATATTGTTCAGGTTTCAACGAACTGCAAAATTGAAGAAAATGAAAAATTTAGTTTCTCCATTTTTAAAATGCTTTACCTCAAAGATCAAGAAATTATTCACGAACATGTATCTATGATTAAAACACAGCAGGTGTTAATTACTTTTCAAGAAACTGCCGGAGATGTTTTTGATGATCTAAGAAAAGCCATAGAAGAGAAAATAGGGAAGATTCGCAGCTCAAATATCGATTTCTTATATTATCGTCTTATTGACCATCTTGTGGATCAGTATTTTGAAATCTTACCTTCAATCAACAAGAAAATCGAAGATTTGGAATATGATATTTTGGAAGAAAAAAGTATGACCTTGGAAAGTATCTATTCTCTCAAGAAGGAACTACTCCTTATTCGAAATGCTGTTTTACCCGTAAAAATGATGCTTCAAAATTATTTACATAGTCAACATCCACTGTATAGAAACTACAAAGACATTCTTGATCATCTCGATCAAATTATGGAACATGTCAACTTGTATCGAGAAATCATCGGCAGTTTATACGATACACAAATGTCGAACTTAAGTTATCAAACCAATAAAGTTATGACGACTCTAGCAATTTTTTCAACCATTTTTATACCACTCTCATTTTTAGCAGGTTTTTTTGGAATGAACTTCACATACTTCCCAGGCTTACATCAGCCATATGCCATTTATATTTTCATTTTTATTTGTTTTTTATTAGGTGGCGGTATGTTTTATTTTTTCAAAAAAAGAAATTTCCTCTAGTGTTTTCACTAGAGGACTTTATTTATAAAAATCTCAACAAGAAGTTTATCAAATTGTTTCCCTGCCTTAGCCTTTAATTCTGCTATCGCTTCATTTTTTGACATGATACCGCCAACAAGAGGATGATTGATCATGGTATCAAAGGCGTCACATATGTTTAGCATTCTAGATTCCAGTGGAATTTCTGAGCCCTTTAAACCCTTTGGATAACCTGTACCATCCATGTTTTCATGATGATATAGAACGATTTCTGCTATATCACCAAATGTAGCTGTACTTTTTAAAATACGATAACCGATTTCAGCATGTTGGTTTACAATCAATCTTTCTGCCTCCGTTAAAGCTCTTTCTTGTTCTAACAAAGAATAATCTATTGCGATTTTCCCAATATCATGAAGTAAACCGGCTGAAGCCATGACACTGAGCCTAGCACTACCAAAACCCATAGCCTCTCCCAACCGAATCATATAATCACTGACCGACTTAGAGTGAAGCCTCTCTCTTTTATGCTTTTCATGCAAAGTTGCTAAAATACCATTGATGATTTCTACTCTTTGTGAAGATGAATTCACGAGTTTGTCTTTATACATCGCATCCTCTGCTCTTTTGAAAAGATGATCAAAGCTATCCATATTGCCATTTTTTATGCTATAACCACAGGCAATTGACAATTGAATATCACCAATATACTTTTTTGAAATCTCATGATTTATTCTTTTAAGCAATTGATCAATAACCGCTTTTTCTGTTCTTGGGAGAATAATCCCAAATTCATCTCCACCGATTCTTGCTACTACATCGTCTTGCCGACAAGAATCCAATAAGACTTGAGCAGTTGTCTTAATCAACTCATCTCCTTTCAAATGGCCAAAGGCATCGTTAATCAGCTTGAGACCATTAACATCGACCAGAATCAATCCTATAGGATAATTCCGCTTCACATCTAAACGATTCATCTCTTCCTGGAAAAAACGCCGATTATACAATCCTGTGAGATGATCTTTGAAACTTAGTATTTCAAGTTGATTTAAAGTACTCTGTTCAAAGGATTCATCTACAATTGCCGTTTGTAAATGTAATTTATCAATTCTTTTTGTAACCATTTTAATGTACTTGATTTCATTTTCAATATTAAGTTCCAAATGTATTGGCAGACTGAAACTCGTTGAACTAAATTTTTGAATATAATGTTCATAGAGATCTAAGGTCTTTTGATGGATTATCCCTTTGAAATTAAGGCCTTTCATATCCCCTAGTAAATACTTGGCCTGTTGATTCATTTCCAACACTTCCATATCATTATCCAAAATTACCAAGGCAACTGGTGCCAAATCAAAAGCAGCCTCATACATTTTCTCATTTAAATCATATTGGTAGATTTGGGATATCTCTTTTATGATAGGGTCTAGTGTATTGCCCTCAAAATATTTATTTAATGTTTGATACAATTGCTCTCGAAACATGTAGACACCTCCGAAGTTTATCTTACCCCAGAAAAAAAGATGTAAAACAATCTGTTTCACATCTCTTATGAATCTTCACGATATTTAGTTTTCTAAAGCTCCTGCTAACCTTAGCTTAGGTACAATACTCATAAGCATCATAACAACTAAGCCAGCTTTAATGAGATCCAAAAGTATATATGGGAAGAAACCATATGTCAGGGCAACGTAGAATGTAATCCCTGCACCTTTAACCACATTGAAAATCATCAGTAAATACGGAACGCCAATCATATAATTTACTGCCACACCCAATACAGGTGCCAAAATTAATCCTAATAATTTAGCCTTTGTGCCTTCCGTCATTTCTACGACTTTACCGACTACAAATGCCATGGCAATAAAACCAATAATGTAACCAAAAGTTGGTGATAAAATCACACCAAAGCCACCTGTACCGTTAGAAAAAACTGGAATACCAATTAAACCAATTAGCATATAAACCGTCATGGCAATTGCACCACGTTTTGAACCCAAAAATGCACCTGCCATCATAGCAAACAAAGGTTGTAATGAAAATGGCACCCCCGTTGGTGACGGAAGTGATAAGTAAGCACTAATGGAAATAAGCGCTGCAAAAAAACTACATAATACCATATCTTTTACTGTTAATTTCATACTTCTTACTCCTTAATCTTATTTACACCACTTATATTACCTTCAAAAAAAATAATTGTCAACCTGTTTTTTGATTAGGTTGACAATTAACGTTAATATTTAATGTGGAATAAATAAAGACCTTTTGCAGGTGCCATCGTACCTGTTTTTGTACGATCTTTATCATTAATGATTGCACCTAATGATTCGGCTTTAATATTACCAAGACCAACTTCTACAAGGGTACCCACTATTTTTCTTGCCATATTGTGCAAGAAACCATTTCCAACTAAATGAATATCCATTTCATGTCCACTCTTAAAGATTTGGATATCATAAATGGTTCTTTCCATTGATTTTTTCTTTGATTTAACTGTTGTAAATGCAGTAAAATCATAGGTTCCAATAAAATACTGCGCTGCCTTTTTCATGGCATCCACATCGAGTTGCTCCTGAACATGAAGCATATATTTTCGCGTAAATGGATCATGATAAAAATCATTATAGATTTTATAAACATATGTTTTTTCTTTTGCATTTAATCGCGCATGAAAATTTTCAGGGACTTTTTTCACACCTGTTACAACAATATCATCTGGCAAGTAACGGTATAAATATTCTTTAAGTTCCTTTGTGGATACGTCTGTATCAATTTTAAAATTTGCGATTTGATTTTCCGCATGGACTCCAGCATCGGTTCTGCCAGAACCATGAATTTCTACGGGTTCAAAAAACATCTGAAACAAGACATCTTCAATTTTCCCTTGAATGGTCATATCAGTATTTGTGAGTCTCTGCCATCCCTTATAACGGGTGCCATCATATTTGATTGTTAATTTATAGTTCAAAATACTTCCTTTCTAAAATCCACCTTTTAAAGTTGAGAGGATTAAATCACGATCTTCAATCACCCAATTGCCATTGAAGTTCTCTCTCAAAATATTGCATTTTTCTTCCCAAAACTTTTGAATGAAATCCTTATCTTTCACATCTTTGTGAACCAAATGAATTTCAGTACAATAGGTTGTCTTTGAGGTACAGGGCATAAAAAATATTTCAACGGTACTTTGATGTGAATTTGATTCAAAAAAGGAAATTTTAATTGATCTTTCAAATTGCTTATCTAATACGAATCCTTTGCTTTCCCATTCTAAATCTTGAAAAGATAAAGACATCCAATATTGTCCATTTAATTTATTTTCCACCTTAATAGGCTTACCAAGCCACTTTTCTATAGAACCTTCAATAAGAAAGAAGCGCATCGCTTGGGTCATCGATGCGTTTAATCTCACTTTTTCATGAATAAATGACATTATTCTACTACAGGTTCCACAAAGTTGCGTAGAGCCAATTCTTTATCCAGCATCAATAAACCATAACCATTGTCACCGATTAATTGTAATTGCTTGATCAAGTTTGTTGCATTTTCTTCTTCTTCAATTTGTTCATTAATAAACCATTGTAAGAAATTCATCGTTGCAAAATCTTTTTCATCTACTGCAAGACTTTGAATATTGTTAATTGACGAAGTAACGTATTGCTCATGTTCCAAAACATGTTGAAAAACTTCCATGTTTGAATCCCACTTAACTTGTGGCTTATCAATTTGCTCAAGATCTACTTTTACGCCTCTTGAGTTTAAATATTTCAACATTTTTTTAGCATGAAATTGTTCTTCTAAAAATTGTTGATACATCCAATTTGCCATACCAGGCATATTTTCATCTTCAAAATGTTGATTCATTGCCAAATATAAGTAAGCCGAGAAAAATTCTTTGTTCACTTGTTCACTCAAAGCTTTTGCTACTACATTATTCATCTATAACCTCCTCAAATAAAAACTTTGGTTGTCCACAGGTTGGACATTTCCAATATTCCGGCAGCTCTTCAAAAGGTGTACCCTTTTCAATGTCATGAATCCAGTCGCCTCTTTCCGGCTTATAGACATAACTGCATTTTGTACATTTCCAATGATTCATAGAATCTCCTTCCATTTTAGCCTCCCTTCATATAATTACCAAAATTATCTTCCCTTAAACTGTTTTCATTATATGTTAATATCCAGTTTTTTTCAATGAAGTCTGTTGTATTTTCAAAGATTTCGCTATATTCTATTCATATTGGAGGTATTATGAAATTAGAAATTCCTGGATACGAATCTATGATGATTCATCACATCTTATTTGATTATAATGGAACCATTGCAAATGATGGCCATTTGCTAAATATACAACCCCTTCTCAACGCATTATCAAAGGATTTTAAAGTATATGTTTTAACTGGAGATACCTATGGCAATGTAAGAGAACAGTTTCAAATGACAAATGTTACACTCGTGGAAACCAAAACCGGACTAGAAAAAGGTGAATTTATTGAAACCTTAAATCCTAAAACCTGTATTGCTATAGGCAATGGGACCATCGACAGACATATGTTAAAGAAGGCTGCCATCAGCATTGCTGTCATTGGACACGAGGGCTGTTCGACCCAAGCGATTTTAAATTCTGATTTAGTAGTAAAATCCATAGAAGAAGCAATTTCACTTATTGTGAATCCAATCAAATTAATCGCAACTTTAAAGGAGTAACATGAAAAGGACCATCTGGATTCTAGGTATATTGGTACTTTCAATCAGTACCGCTGTATACCTTAAGATATCTTTGGCATTTGGCTTCATTTTGCCTATTGCTGTTGTGCTTCTGAGTACAAGGGATAAGAAAAACCATATTAAAAGTGCACTGCATCAAGTGTATCAATGTAAATCTGTATTCGCCATTATTATTTTACTTGGTGCCAACATCACGGTATGGATGTCTTCTGGATTATTGCCAACGATTATATTCTATGGCTTGAATTTTGCAGAACATATGAATCTATTGTTAATTACGTTCTTAGGTACCATGATCATCTCTCTAGTTATGGGCACTGGTTTAGGTACATTTTCAACAATTGGTATTGTTTTTTTAGCTTTGGCTATGCCCTTGGGATACCCAAAGGCCGTTATCATCGGTTGTATCGTTTCAGGTGCTTTTATCTCTGATAAGATCTCCCCGGTTTCAGCATTAGTGAATCTTACACTTCAAGTGACACATATTGACTATAAAAGTTATCTAAGGACAGCTCTTAAAACTTTGCTGCCAGTCATTTTAATAACGGCTGTTCTTTATGGATTTCTAAATGGTAGATATCAAAGCAACATACCCATGGAAATCAGCAGTCTCCAAAGCAATATTTATGAGATTTACGATATTAGTCTGGGTTTACTCGTCATTCCTGCATTAATGTTGATCTTTGCTGTAATCAATTTGCCAACAACATTAAATATGATGATTATGTTTATCCTCGGTAGTTTAAGCGCCATCATCATACAACAAGTCTCAACTTTGGACTGGCTTAAATATGTGATTTTTGGTTATCATATTCAAGTAGAAGATGCTTTTCTAATGGATATTTTTAAAGGTGGTGGTATCCTGCCTATGGTAGAAGTACTCATTATTGTCTCCATGGCAGTTTTTCTCACAGGACTCCTTATGGCCGGTAAATTATTAGATCCATTAATTCATTTGGTACTTCACAAAACGAGAAAGCAATCTGAGTTAATCCTTAAAACTAGTCTTTTAAGCATGTTTCTCACTTCTATTACCTGTGATCAAACCGTTGGTATCATCATCCCAGCACAAACTTTAAAAGAGCCATTTCAACAAAAGCAACTCAGTGCAGAAATTTTAGCACGGGTCATTTCGGATTCAGGGACCATTATTGCTCCTATTGAATTTTGGAATGTAAACGCATTAATCATTACAGGTTTAACAGGCATATCAGCTCTTCAATATGGTCCATATGCCCTATTGTGTTATATATCTCCAATTTTCATGATATTGTATAGTTTTGTAAAATTTAATAAAGGGGAGCAATTGCAATAAGATTTACGATTACTGGAGGTTTTATGACGAATATTCGTGGTATCAAGGAAGTTATTCAAAATACAAGAAAAGAAAAAGGTTATACACAAAGAGAAATGGCCAATAAGCTGAACATTTCTCAGCCAGCTTATTCATATTATGAGAAAGGTAATAAGCCATTGCCTGCTGCTCAACTGAAAAAAGTCCTGGAAATCCTAGAACTTGATCCTGAAGATATCCATATGAAAGATCACAATTCTCTGTCAGCACTGAACGAATCCTTAACACGAATAGGTGATTTACTTGAAAAAATATTAGAAAAAATGTAAGCATATCCTTCATGATAAAGGATATGCTTTTCTTTTAAAAAATATTCAGGATCATACCTGTAAAAAATGAGAATAGCCAAATCAACCAAACATAAAATGAAAACTTGTGAAAATTCTCTTTTTGCTTTTGAGAACCCTTTACGAATACCCACCATGCCCAAATAACGTGAATCAACATTAACGAAAGTGCTACCGCACCTGTAATACCATGAATATCAAATTTAAATCCTGAACTCATTTCACTCATTAATGTTGTCCCAATTGTATCAAATACAAGTCCTCCAGAAAAAATCAATAACGCTCTTTTATTTAAAATACCTGATTTCTTCTCCATAAATACTGCAGTTGTATAAAAAGTCACTGCAAGGATCATGGCTACAATTGCATAAATTAACATACTACATCCTCTCCATCAGTTGAATAATATGATGATCACCTAAAGTTTTACAAGCATTTGCTGTCATTTTTTCTAAAAAATTCATCCCTGTTTGTACTTCTTCTGGCGTCATATCTTTTGTCAAAACACCAATCCATTCCAAGAGTTGGTTCATTATACTTTTATACTTTTCTTCGCCCAGTGTTGTTAATTTCACTAAATTTGCACGTTTATTTTCATGATCTAGAACACTTTCACCCCAATGCATCTCTTTAAGAGTTTGAATACTTCTCGTGACACTTGAACGGTTCATTTTAAACATTTCTGCCAACTGATCCTGATGAATATTCGGCCTATGGTATAAATGAATAATAAACAACATATTGGTTTTTGTTATATCATTGCCCTCTTCCAAAACAATATGACTGTATTTCGAAAGCAAGGATAAAGCCCACTCAATTTTATAAAGATTCATAACACCCTCCAGACATAGTATAACACTTAATTGTTGCGCACGCAACAGTTAAGTGAAAAAAAGACATCTCCTAAGAGATGTCTTCATTTCATTAGTATTGCATATTCGCCATTCTTACATAAGAATCATAACGATCTTTAGCGTCAGCTTCAGCTTTAGCAAATAATCTTTCTGCTTCTTGTGGGAATTGGTTCATAAGGATTGTATATCTAGCTTCACCTTTGATAAAGTCTTGGTAGCTTGCAGTAGGCTCTTTAGAGTCTAAGATAAATGGATTCTTACCTTCAGCTTTTAATCTTGGGTCGAATCTCCATAAATGCCAGTAACCAGCATCCACAGCTTGTTTGATTCTATCTTGAGCTGATGACATACCTGTTTTTAAACCATGAGCGATACATGGAGAGTAACAGATGATCAATGATGGACCATTGTATGATTCAGCTTCAACTAAAGCTTTCATAAATTGATTTTGGTTTGCACCCATACCAACTTGAGCAACATATACATAGCCATAAGTTGTAGCGATCATACCAAGATCTTTCTTCTTAACTTTCATACCAGATGCAGCAAACTTAGCAACAGCAGCTGTAGGTGTAGATTTAGAAGCTTGACCACCAGTATTTGAGTAAACTTCAGTATCGAATACTAATACGTTTACATCTTCACCAGAAGCTAATACATGATCTAAACCACCATAACCGATGTCATAAGCCCATCCGTCACCACCAACGATCCATACTGATTTTTTAACCAAGTATTCATCGTTTTTCTTGATGAAGTCAAATGCAGCTTGTACGTCAGCATGAGCATGACCATTCGCAATAACAGCTCTTACTGCTTCAGAAGCAGCTCTTGAACCTTCAGCATCTAACATATTGTCAATCCAAGCTTGGAAAGTTTCAGCTAACTCTGGAGCAGCAGCAACAACTTTTTCAGCTTGAGCTTTTAATTGATTTCTTACAGTCTTAACACCTAATGCAATACCATAACCATACTCAGCGTTGTCTTCGAATAAAGAGTTCGCCCATGCAGGACCATGACCTTTTGCATTTTTAGTGTAAGGTGTAGCAGGAGCAGAACCACCCCAGATTGAAGAACAACCTGTTGCATTTGCTTGGATCATTCTATCACCATATAATTGTGTAACAGCTTTCATGTAAGCAGTTTCACCACAACCAGCACAAGCACCTGAGAACTCAAATAATGGTTGAGCGAATTGAGAGCCTTTAACTGTTGTTTTAGCCATTCTATCGTTTTTAACCACAACTGTTCTAGCGAATGCATAATTGTCTAACTGAACATCTTGAGAATCTAATGGTTTCATTACAAGAGATTTTTCTTTAGATGGACAAACTTGAGCACAAACACCACAACCTGTACAGTCATGAGTAGAAACTTGGATTCTGTACTCTAAGCCTTCTAAACCTTTACCAATTGCTTTCTTAGTCGTAAATGATTCTGGTTTTTTAGCCATTTCAGCTTCATCTAATAAGTATGGTCTAATAACTGCATGTGGACAAACCAAAGAACATTGGTTACATTGGATACAGTTATCAACTTGCCACTCAGGAACATTTGTTGCAATTGCACGTTTTTCGAAGTCAGTTGAACCGTTTTCGAATGTACCATCTTCAACACCTACAAATGTAGATACAGGAAGATCATTACCTTTTTGTGCAGCAACTGGTCTTAAGATTTGAGTGATAAACTTAGTGTCACCCTCTTTACCGTCAGATACCATTTTAGGACCTTCAGTAGTAGTCGCCCATGCAGCAGGAACATCAATTTTAACAAGTGCATCAACACCTGCATCAACTGCTTTGTAGTTCATGTCTACAATGTTTTGACCTTTTTTACCATATGCTTTAACAATCGCGTCTTTTAAGTATTTCATTGCATCATCAACATCGATAACTTCAGCTAACTTGAAGAATGCAGATTGCATTACCATGTTAATTCTGTTACCTAAGCCAATTTCTTCAGCAATGTCAACAGCGTTGATTGTGTAGAATTTAATTTCGTTTTTAGCAATGTATTGCTTCATTGCAGCAGGTAAGTTAGCATCTAACTCTTCAGCAGTCCACTTTGTATTTAATACAAATGTACCACCTTTTCTTAAACCTTTCATCATGTCGTATTGAACAACATATGATTGGTTATGACAAGCTACATAGTCAGATTCTGTAATTAAGTAAGTCGATCTAATCTTAGATTTACCAAATCTTAAGTGAGAAACTGTGATACCATAAGACTTCTTAGAGTCATATGAGAAGTAACCTTGTGCATATAAGTCAGTGTTGTCACCAATGATTTTGATTGCAGACTTGTTAGCACCAACAGTACCGTCTGAACCAAGACCCCAGAACATACATCTAGTTGTACCTGCTGGTTCAGTAACGATTTCTTCTTTAATATCTAAAGAAAGGTTAGTTACGTCATCAACAATACCAATTGTGAAGTTGTTCTTTGGTTCTGCAGCTAACATATCATAAACTGCTTTGATTTGTGATGGGTTAGTTTCGTTAGAACCTAAACCATAACGACCACCAACGATTAATGGTGTTCTATCAGTACCATAGAACATAGATCTGATATCTAAGTATAATGGTTCACCAATAGCACCTGGCTCTTTTGTTCTATCTAAAACAGCAATTTTAGTAACTGTTTCAGGTAATACTTTTAACATATATTCAGGTGCAAATGGTCTGTAAAGTCTTACTTTAATCATACCAACTTTTTCACCTTTAGCTGTTAAATAGTCAATTGTTTCTTCAATTGTTTCAGTTACAGAACCCATAGCAATGATAACTCTGTCTGCATCAGCTGCACCATAGTAATCAAATAAGTTATATGATCTACCTGTAACTTTTGAGATTTCTTCCATATAGTTTTGAACGATTGCAGGAACTGCTTCGTAGAACTTGTTTGAAGCTTCTTTTGCTTGGAAGAAGATATCTGGATTTTGAGCTGTACCTCTAGTAACAGGTCTCTCAGGGTTTAATGAATTGTTTCTGAATGCTTGAACAGCGTCCATATCGATTAATTTTTCGAATTCAGAGTAATCGATTAACTCTACTTTAGAAATTTCATGTGAGGTTCTGAAACCATCAAAGAAATGAACAAATGGTACTCTTGACTTGATTGTAGCCAAGTGAGCAACACCTGCTAAATCCATAACTTCTTGAACTGAACCAGAAGCTAACATAGCAAAACCTGTTTGTCTTGCAGCCATAACGTCAGAATGATCGCCGAAGATCGATAATGCGTGCGTTGCAAGTGCTCTTGCTGATACGTGGAATACACATGGTAACAATTCACCAGCAATCTTGTACATGTTTGGAATCATTAATAGTAAACCTTGAGAAGCAGTGTAAGTAGTTGTTAACGCACCACCTTGAAGTGAACCGTGAACAGCACCTGAAGCACCACCTTCAGATTGTAACTCAGATACCAATACTTCTTGGCCGAAGATATTTTTCTTGCCATATGCAGCCATTTCATCAACATGTTGAGCCATGTCAGAAGATGGCGTGATAGGATAGATAGCAGCTACATCTGTAAATGCATATGATACGTATGCAGCAGCCGAGTTACCATCCATAGTCTTAAAAACTTTACCCATTGGACTATCCCTCCTGTAACTTATTTAGAGCCATTCTCTAAATATTATTGTTTAGATCACCAAATGGTGATTTATAAGAATTACTTCTTATGTAAATAGAGCTGAGAAATAAAATTCTCAGACTTATTTCAGTGTACTTCTACAGTGTAACTTCAGTATAGTATACAATATACACAGTGTCAACAGTATCTTAAAAACTTAGTATTTTAAATTGTTTGAGGGCTCTAAACTTGTTTTTTTGTTGTTTTTTTGAAACATAAACACCCATAAAAAAGCACACCTCCACCTATGGTATTTAACCGATTATTCTGAATATAAACAGGATATACAAAAATGAAAAAAACGTCACTGGTGTGACGATTTTCTTGTTTATTTTCATTTATTTTTCCATTTCTATGACCATTAAATGAGATTGATGACCTTTAATCGTCATTGGAGTGTCAGAATGTAAATAGGCTTCTTGTTCTTTTACCTTTTGATTGTTAATGACACTTTCACCTTCTATCTGAACAATATAAGCTTGTCGACCTGGTTTAAGTTCGAACTCTATTTCGCCTTCTTCCAAATAGGTTACATAAATGTTCACATCTTGATGCATCTGAATTTTTCCATGTGTACCAATTAAATGCAACCACTTATTGACACGTTCTTCCCAAGAGAAGCTTGCATCTCCATAATTAGGTGGGTAATCTTCTGCATCTGGGTAAATCCATATTTGAAGAAGTCGTACATCCTCTTTGTTATGATTGTATTCACTGTGATAAACGCCTTTACCTGCAGACATATATTGAATATTGCCGCGAGATACTGTTTTTTCATGACCCATGGAATCTGCATGAGATAATTCACCATGGATAACATAAGTCAAAATTTCCATGTTTTTATGAGGGTGCTTTGGAAAACCTGTATTGCCTTTTATAAGATCATCATTAAGGACTCTCAAAACACCAATATTCATTTTTTGAGGATTATAATAATCACTAAAGGAGAAATGATAATAGGTTTTGAGCCAACCATGATCAAAATAGCCATAGGATTCTTTTGTAAATAACATTACATCACTTCCTTAACAGACTGTCTTACCCAATCGTCTAAAGTCTCTTGATAAATTGATCTTTCAAAATCACCTAAATTTGTACCTTCTATTAATAAGCTTAATTTTTCTTCCAATCCTAAAAATCTAAAGATATGTTTAATGTAACGATGTCCAAACTCCATCTCAGGCATATCTGAGTAAATGCCGCCTGATGCTTGAATATGAACAAATGTACCTTCCATTAAACCCACTGGTCCTTTTTCTGTATACTTGAAAGTCTTTCCTGCAACGGCAATGTTATCAATTAATGCTTTTAATTGAGGCGGAATTCCAAAATTCCATAACGGTGACACGATGACATAGTGGTCAAAATTAATGAATCTGCTGAGAATCATCTCCCTTAATTCCAATTTTTCATATTCTTCTTCTGACAAGTCAATGCCCTGAGATGTTTTGCTCATAGCATTCATTGTGGTTTCATCAATAACAGGTATATTCATTTGATAAATTGGCCATATTTCCACATAATGACCAGCTTCCTTTAGCGCTTTTATATATTGTTCTGCTGCCCATTTTGAATGAGAGATTTCTTCTTGTTTTGGATTAGAATCTATAACGAGTACTTTCATAAGTTCTTCCTTTCTTTGATCTTGATTACAAGATCTATACCTTCAACTAACCTTTCCCAATTTTTTTCATTAACTCAATCATTTGATTCACTTCAGAAGTCTCTACATGACTAAACACCTCTGACATATAAACCATATGTTGTTCAATGATCTCATCCCAAAATACTTTTCCCGATTGGGTTATTTCAATATAAATACGTCTTCTGTCTTCTTCACAACGCACTCTCTTGATATAACCCTTTTTTTCCAATTTATCGATAACATAAGTCATCGTCCCTGAAGTCATATTTATTCTAGAGCCAATTTCTTGAATGGTTAAAGGACCATTTGCATCGAGTGCGAAAAGGACAAAGAATTCAGTTTCATTTATTTTTAAAGTCTTCCATTGAGGCTTTGATTTTTTATTGATACTGTCTAACATTTTATTCATAACAATCATGAATTTTATATGAGGGTTATTTCTATAGTCCATATGAGCTCCTTTAAATTATCTTAACTTCAAGATAATTATATCCAAGATATTTTTCTTTGTCAATACTATACCAAAAAAGTAAAATAAACCACGAAGTGGTTTATCTCAATTTTTTTTCCATATGTATCATTTTTTGTTCATAGCCTAATTTTTCATTTAAAGCTAACATATTTTTATTTTTACTGTGAACAGTTGTCATGATTTTGTGGATGCCATTACTTCTACACCAGTCTTCCAACTGTAGTTTTAGGTCCGTTGCCACTTGATGTTTTCTGAAATTTTCATCTACATATAAAGAGAGAATCATCAAATCGTTTTGCTGTTTTTCACCCCAAACAAATCCGATTGGTCGATCTTCCTCTGCAAGAATAATAACACTTGTATCCCTTACCATTCGATTAACTGTTGAGATCACATCCTGTTCTGAAAAAGTATAATTTTGTATCCATTGCTCCGGTGTTTCATTATGCCATCTTGCCAACAACCGAATGGTTTCATTAATTGTATTCGTTTCCAAAACTCGAAATTTCATCACTTAATCCTTTCTTGTAATGTTTTCCCAACAGCCTGTTCAATATAGGGCTGCACATGCCAGAAATGTTTAAACTCTTTATACTCTTTTATTGCACTTTCATTGATTTGTCCAGTTTTATAGCCCCGAATCAAAATGTTCTTTGGCGTATGTTCCATATCAATAAACTCTAACACTTGAGTATTATAACCCATAATTTCTAAAACATTTGCCCGAATACTGTCTGTAATTAAGGATGACAGTCTTTCTTTAATCAAGCCATGTTTCTCCATACTTGCCATTATCGGGTTGTGCATTTTTTTAAACAACTCATGTTGGCAACAAGGCACTGCCAAGATCACATCGGCATCCCACTCAATGGCCTTTGCCAAGGATTCATCTGTTGCGGTATCACAAGCATGTAAGGATACAACCATATCCACATGATTTAAGCCAGCAAAACTTTTTATATCCCCTTGAACAAAATGCAAATTTTTATATTTTAATTTGTTGGCGAGATCATTACAATATTCAATTACATCTGTTTTCAAATCTAGTCCAATAATATCTGCATCTAAATGAAGCATTTCAACGAGATAATAGTACATTGCAAAAGTCAAATAGGCTTTCCCACAACCAAAATCAACCACTTGAATCTTTTTTGTTGTGTCTAAATGGGGAACGCAATCTGAAATAATTTCCAAATACCTGTTAAGCTGCCTAAACTTATCATAGCGTTTTTTATTCACTTGTCCCTTCTCATTCATAACACCTAGTGCATGTAAAAATGGGTTTGGCACATTTTCTTCTATAATATAGTTCTTTTTTCGATTATGAGATAAATCAAATGTGTTTCTTGAAGGTGCTTTTTTCAGAATCTTAGGAATCCCCTTTTTACTCAAAAGAATCTGATAGTCTGCATCTAAGGCATAAATCATGGCCTGCTTGAAATATGTAGCACATAAACCATAAGCGATATCAATGGCTTCCACATCACTTAGATTCTCATGTGTTACCTTGGTGTCATATTCATACTCGAAATGCCACTTTCTTTCGTTTTTTATTAAAACAGGCTTGATTTTTAATTTTTTAAATTCCTTATCAACACCTTTTCTGATATTACTGAACACAGCATAGATTAACTTTTCTTCTTTTATTGTTGTCTCTAATAATTTTAAAATTTGCTCCATATTTACCTCTCTATTTTAATTCCTCAATTATTATAACATACTTCAGAAGCATCAACATACAATTCGGTTTTTTCCGTCTTTTTTTGCCTGATATAAATTGATATCTGCAATACGAATCATTCTGCTGAAGTCAAAGTGATTAAAAATGGCAATTCCACCACTAACTGTGGTATTTAACTTTTTCTCTTCATAGACTATGGATGCTATGGCTTTTCTGAGTTTTTCCCCTACAGCAATAGCACCTTCTAAAGTGGTCTCTGGCAAAATGACTAGAAACTCTTCTCCACCATAGCGCCCAATAACATCGCCTTCTCTAATGTTATTTTTGATTGTTTTTCCAACCTCTATCAAAACTTGATCACCGACTTGATGACCATAAGTATCGTTTACGCTTTTAAAATTGTCTAAATCTAATAATATAATGGAAAGAGAATGATTATATCTTTCTGAGCGATTCACTTCATCTTTCAAGACTTGAACAATGTGTCTGTGATTATAGACCTTCGTTAAACCATCTGTTACAGAAAGCTCTAACAACTCTCTATTTTTCTCTTCTAAAGCTTTCATGAGCAAATGATTACGAATATGGGACTTGATACGAATGATGAAGGTATTGGCATCAAAGGGTTTAACGATAAAATCATTGGCTCCAAGATTCAAAACATGGGAAATGGTTTTGTAATTTGACGTAGAAGAAATCATAATGATGATACTTTCTTGATTTTCTTCTTTTAACTTCAAAACCAATTCTTCTCCACTGGTTTCAGGCAGAACTAAGTCCACAATATATAAATCGTAATTCATCTCACTTTCAACAAGGGTTTTGACATCAAAAAAATAATCGACATTAAAAACCTGATTTAAATTAAAAATGTTCTTGATGACATTAATGGTTAATACCGAATCGTCAATCACTGCTACTTTAAATCTTCTGAGTGTCATAATGAGTTCATCACTAATCGCCAAAGCTTCTACATAAGATTTCAATCTTTTTAATGTGAAGTTTTGCTTCAATTGATAATCAACAACACCCAGTTCAAATAATTTTTGACGCAACTCAAAACTGTCTGTTGAAGTTAAAACAGCTACAGGAATGTTCTTATAGGGAGAGTTGTTTAGATTTCGAATAAACTCTTCACCATCACAATCTGACATTTCTAGCCCTGTGATAATGATATTAATTTTATGCTCACTTAATATTTCATAGGCTTCACTTACATTTTGTGCACCAAAATACAAATGATTTAAACTTTCAACCAATTCCTTAGAAGCAGCATGAATCATTCTGCTATTATCTATATGTAAAATATTCATATTAATCTCCTCGTTTCATTTATACCTTTTTTTCTTTAACTCAACCAAACTTGTGATAGATACTAGAAAAAACAACTTATAAAAGCTACAATATTATCAGAGCGAAAGAAAAGGGGGATATCATGATTTTTAACACTAAAATATTAGATATGCAAAGTCAAATGGTGACTTCATTACAAGATATTTTGAAATTTCCTTCTGTAGAAGGACAGCCTGATGGTGACATGCCTTTTGGCAAGGATGTACATGACTGCTTAATGTATACTTTAAACTTAGCAGAATCATTAGGCTTTAAAACAAAAAATGTTGATAATTATGCAGGTCATGCTGAAATAGGAGAAGGCGATGAAATCGTGGGGATTCTTGTTCATTTAGATGTTGTGCCTGCAGGAGAAGGTTGGGATTACAATCCATATGGTGGTGAAATCGTTGATGGAAAAGTCTTTGGAAGAGGCACTTTAGATGACAAAGGTCCTGCCATTGCATCACTTTATGCTATGAAAGCCATAGTAGATTCTGGGGTAAAACTCAATAAGCGGGTTCGATTAATTTTTGGATTAAATGAAGAAACCGGTTGGAAAGGTATAAAGTACTACTTGGACCACGAAGCAACACCTCATTTGGCTTTCACACCGGACTCTGATTTCCCAGCATGTCATGGCGAAAAAGGGATCATGGTTTTCGAAGCTTCTAAAGCTTTTAAAGAAAGATTAATTGATGGAGGCATTGAAGTATTAAGTATTAAAGGCGGCAATGCAGCCAACATGGTTCCCGACTGGGCAGAAGCAAAGATTAGAGAAACCTACAACATTGATTCATTTGTAAGTGCTTACATGGAAGACCGTGGTGGTGAATTAACCCTTGAGAGAAAAGATGGTATTACCACCATCCATTCTAAAGGCATTTCTGCTCATGGATCAACACCTGAAAAAGGATTAAATGCTATCGCAGTACTTTTGGATTTTATCAATGTTTTAGACATTGAAATTGGTGACCTTTCAGGTTTTATTCGATACTATGAAATGATCATTGGTCGTGAGTACAATGGTGAAAGAGCTGGTTGTGCTTTTGAAGATGAAGATTCAGGTAAATTGACATACAATGTGGGTAAAATTGATTTAACGCCTGAAGGTGTAAAGATGATCATCAATACACGTTATCCAATTACAACACCATTTGAAGATGTAGAAAATGGCATTAAAGAAAGCTTCAAGCCCATTGACCTGGAATATAAGCTTCTCGATCATATGGAACCAATATACTTTCCTAAGGATCATCCATTAATTGTAACCTTAATGAAGGTTTATCGTGAACATACAGGAGACATGAGTGAACCAACAACAACAGGTGGCGGCACTTATGCAAGAGCCATGAAAAATGCAGTAGCCTTTGGTGGTGTATTCCCTGGGGATCCAGAGTTGGCCCATCAAAAGAATGAATTTATCTCAATTGATAATTTTGTAAAGACTGCTCAAATTTATGCTTCAGCTATTTATGAACTTGCAAAATAAGTTTACAAACACCCAGTTACTCTGCTGGGTGTTTTAAAATGCCAATGAAATCCTCTAAATAATCTTCATAAACATTTTCTTTTCTTCTTACAATAGCACTTTTAGTCACCAAAGCTTTCGAACTGATTAAGCCATAGGTCAACATTTCTGACATGAATTTTCTACCACTGTAAGGCAAGATGGCAACACCCAGACCAGATTCTACCCATGACAATAAGGACCTTGAATCCTCTCCCTCACATATGATAGATGGCATAAAACCTTCTTTGATGCAAGAATTCATAATGAGGGTTTTAAAGCGTTTATCTAAAACCAAAGGCACATCTTTCAAATCCTCCAACTTTAAAGATGTTTTCATCTGATTTAAACTGACAGCAATCATCGGTTCATCTGATAAGTATGTAATTTCATAATTTTCACCGTTAAAGGGTGTTCTTACTAAACCCACATCTACTAAGCCATGATTGAGATCATCTAAAACCTCATAAGTACTCCCCTCTTTCAGATGAAAATGAACATCACCATGAATTTCATGATATGCTTTTAGTTTCTTTGGCGATAAGAGTGCCGCTGAAGAAGCAACAAAACCAATTTTTAAGATTTTCTTTTCTAATTGATGTTGCTTGATTTCTTCCGTTGTGAGTTCAATGAGCTCTAATATTTGTCGTGCTCTTTCAAGAAGAATTTCTCCTGCCTTTGTCAGCTCCACACGACGAGTCGTTCGTTTAAATAAAGACACACCCAAAGCGTCCTCCAACAGTTTTATTTGATAAGTTAAGGGAGGTTGTGACATATGCAATTTCTCAGCTGCCTTTGAATAACTTAAGTTTTCTGCAACACTTACAAAATAAATCAGTTTTTTAAAATCCATATTTATATCCTTTTTGTATTAATAATAGGCAAACAAAGTATTTCTCATATTAATTATAACAGGATAAACTGTTCCTATGAAGGAGGTATTTATGAAAACAATCGGTATTATAGGAGGGATGGGTTCAGAAGCAACTCTTGATTTGTTTCATAAAATCATAAAGCAAACACATGTGACTAAGGATCAAGATCATGTCCATATCATTATTGACAACCATGCAAGGATTCCAGATCGAAGTCACTATATTCTTACTGGCGAGCATAATCCCTCTGAATATATCCTAGAGGCAGCAAAACGTCTGGAATCATTAAAAGTGGATTACATTGCAATACCTTGTAATACAGCTCATTTTTTTTATGAAGCAATCAAAGAGAAAATTTCTACACCTCTTATCCATATGATCAAGGAAACTTATCACTATATTCTTAAAAACAATTTAAAGAAAGTGCTTCTATTGGCAACTCAAGGGACTTATGCTTCAAATTTATATCAAAACTGCTTTAAGAATTCTGAATTACTAGAACCCAATGAGATCCTAAAGGGAAAAATACATAAACTGATTTATGATTATAAAAAGTACGGTAAAGTCAATTCCCATGAGGTCGAAGAAATCCAGATCCAACTTTCCGCTTTAAATGTCGATGCGGTCATCTTGGGTTGTACGGAGCTTCCTTTGATTTTCAAGGGTCCTCGTTTTATTGATCCAACTGCTATTCTCGCACGCGCATGTATTAAGAAGGCTGGACATCGCATAAAAAAATAGGAGCAAAATCTTAACAAAAAAATCCCAAGCCTTGCTTGGGATTAAAGATTTTTACTGAGGTTCTTTATAAAAACTCTGAAATCATCTTGTAGTTCTTCATGCTGTAAGGCTAAGGTTACAGTTGCTTTTAGATAACCTAACTTATCTCCTAAATCAAATCTTGTTCCATCAAATTGAAAAGCATAAACCTCTTCTTTTTTAGACAAAGTATTCAGTGCATCTGTAAGTTGTAATTCACCGTTATACCCAGGTTCTGTGTTTTCGAGGATTTCAAAAATACCTGGGGTTAAGACATAGCGTCCTAAAATGGCCATTTCACTTGGCGCATCCTCTTCTAAAGGTTTTTCAA
The DNA here is from genome assembly GCA_016937975.1 of Clostridia bacterium. Lineage (GTDB taxonomy): Bacteria > Bacillota > Clostridia > Peptostreptococcales > Acidaminobacteraceae > JABXKX01. The sequence goes on along the minus strand of JAFGVN010000073.1, from coordinate 48,226 downwards.
CAAGATGTTTTACTTTAAGAAGTTTATGGTCTGCTCCTGTGCCTTCCACAATCCCATACTTCTCCACTTCCCAACTTTCAACTTTTTGAACACCAATAGTTGAAGCCTTCTTATCCTCAAAGATGCTGATGAGTTGCTTTAAGCAAGGAACTTCACTGACAATGAGATCATCGGCTAACAAGACAGCAAAAGGTTCATTACCTACAAAAGCTTTTGCTTCTAGAATTGCTTGTCCCAAACCACTGATGTTTTTTTGTCTTTTGTAAAAGATATCAGCTAATTGAGAAACTGCCTGGGTTTTTTTGTACAAGGCTTCTTTATTTTGTTTTAAGAGTATGGATTCCAATTCAGGTGATGCATCAAAGTGATTCTCAATAGATGATTTGTTGCGCATGGTGATGATGAGAATTTCTTCAATACCCGATTGAACTGCTTCTTCTACAATATACTGAATGGCAGGTTTATCAATTATATTCAACATTTCCTTTGGCGTAGCCTTAGTCATAGGTAAAAACCTAGTACCAAAACCAGCCGCAGGGATGACTGCTTTTTTTACACTCAATGTGTCCCCCTAATTCATTTCTGGTAGACCTTCTTCTTGCATAATTTTATCTCGATACAAGAGATTCGTTTTATTGAGTTTATAATACAGTCTTTCCAAAATAATGTAAAGCATTTTGACGCCTAGTTTAGGATCTGAAGCAATCAGCCCTTCCAAATCTTCTTTTTTCATAACAAGCATTTCAGTAAACTCATCTGCAATACCTACAACATTGTATTTTTCTTTAATCAATGAAGTTTCACCGATTACACCATTACTGCAGATATTTGCCAAGGTAATTTCTTCATTGGAATCATTAAATTTGGAAATTCTTACACAGCCTTTGATGATCATCATAAATTCCAAATTTGTATCACCAATCTGGAAGACAATTTCATCTTGTTTATAACCTCTCACACTCGTGATATCTGCAAGTAATTTTAATTCAGCTTCATCTAAATCCTTAAAGTCTTCAAAGTGCTTGATTCTTAATATAATCTCCTCTTTGGATAATGAAGATATTTCAATATCCTGTAAAGATCTTAAAGAATGTGAAAGATTGTTTTCCTCCATGACTCTTCTGATGACCGTTCTTTCTTTACTGGTCATTTCCATAATCTGTGTCCAGATTTTTTGAACACGTCTATATTTGGTAAATGGATCATCTTTTGGAATGGCCTCATATTTACTTAAATAAATATTCTTGATAGATTCCTTACATCCTTCTATGTCTCCATCTGCTAAATATTCCAAAGCCAAGAGAACATTGGTTTTGTAAATTTTGTCCTCTAAATCGTCTTTTAAAAAGTCGCCTGGATATGGATCAAAGTTTTTCGCTTTAACCATCGTCATATTGTTCACTTCTACTTGAGATCTTATTTTTGCTTGTTCATACAAGAAACGATAGATATCTTCTCTAAAACGCTTCCAGATTGGATGATTTTTCTTTGGTGGTAAATGCTTGATGTTTAGTTTATTATCCAAGAAGAAATCAAAACCAAACATTTTGGCATTGACTAAATAATCAATATCTTCACCACGAGTCACATCAGGGTCAAAGGCTACTGTTTTAAATAAGTTCTTATGAATGACCATCAAACCACCAAAAGCAAACGGTGTTACTTTCAATCTTGGATCGCATGAAATAATCTTATCAAAGGCTTTTGTTTTAGAACCAAACCGATCCCAATAAGTCATCCATGGCACCATTTCCACATCATCATAAAACTCATCATACTTGTTGAGATAATAACCAGCTACACCATAGACGCCCTTACCATAGACCCTTTTCCCTATGTATTCTTTTGCCATATTAATAAAGTCTGGATTTTCAAAATTCTCATCGTCATCTATAAGAATAGTCACCTCAGAAGATAAAATATGTGATACAAACAAACAGATATTTCTAACATTGGAATAGCCGTGAATATTCAAAAGGTTTACTTGATCATCTTTCATACCTTTCTCAATTAAGATCCCTCGAATTGTTCTCAGATTTTCAGCTGTAAAAATATAAGTTTCAATATTCAAATCTGCCTTCTCAACAATTTCACGCACTCTCTTCTCTGCTGCTTCTTCAACTTCTTTACAGGTAGGACAAATAGGAATAACCAATTTGAATTTCTTGTTGTTCAGTATTTTCATACTTTCCAAAGTTCTACCCAAAGTGCCTTCACCATTGATTGGTGTTGGATGATCATAAACCGCATCACCCGGCTGCCAAGCGTTATCTACTCTACTCCAATAGCTTGGAATTACAACTGTAGTACGCATATATACTCCTTTCTATTTCATGACACTTTCATATAATTCAGCGACTACGCCAATAGATTTCTTCCAAGAGAAATTCTTAAGCGCATAGGCTGCCGCTTCATTCGCTCTCTTTTCCTTGTCCGCTGTTTTTATTTCTTTTACAATTGCATCTGCAAGGGCAATATCATCATCTACTGGCACTAATGTACCCACTTCTGGAATGAGAAAATCAGGTAATCCACCTTGATTGGTTCCTACTACAGGCGTCCCACAAGCAAGGGCTTCAATGGCAACCAACCCAAAAGGTTCTGTTCTGGATGGTACTGTACTCACATCAGCAATATTATATAAATCAACCAGTTGATTTTGATTGACATGTCCTAAAAATCTCACATGTTGGAGGTGCAATTGCTCTTTTAAGGTATGAAGTTCCTCATATAATTCTCCATTACCTGCAATTAAAGTTAACACATTCCCATCAATAGCTCTTTCATAAATCTTTGCAGCTTTCAAAAGCACATCAACACCTTTAAAATGTGTGAGCTTACCTGCAAATGAAACGATATAATCAGGTTCTTCGAAGATGTTGAAATCACTTAAGATCTCACTTCTCTTTAAAGGTTTAACTTTAAAGAGGTTCTCGTCATAACCATTTAAGACAAGGACCTTACGTTCTTTTTCCACACCATACAAAGCTGTCACTTCTTCATCCACTTGTTCTGAGATGGTGATAATTTTCTTTGCTTTCTTAGCCCCTTCCAAGGCATATTTATGATATCGCTTGTCTTTAACAAAACCTTTTAAATCCGTGCCATGGGCAGTAACGATATATGGAACGCCTGTTAAAGAAGCGGCATAAGGTGTAATCCATAGATGCTGAGCATGTATCACATCTGGCTTAAACGTTTCTACTTCTTCCTTAGTCACTTCAACAAATTTATCTACATAGGCCTCAAGTTGTTCTTGTGATAAGTCATAATATGTATTGATACTTCTTGGATGTGATGTAAAGCAAGGAAAATTATAATCAATTTCTGGGGCTTGAGTTTCTGGTCCCTTGAACATAATCACTCTTGTTTCAAATGCATCAAAGGATACCGACTCAATTTCAGGAAAAACGACTTTCACATCATGACCCATTTCACTTAATTCTCGTGCTAAGTTCTTTGTATAAATCCCACTCCCTGATCCTTCAAGGGGAAAGTGATTTAAAATTAAAATCCTCATTGTAACCTCCTTATCCAGTTAAACCAACTTGTTTTAAATGCTTCATATTCTTTTATCATTGTATCTAAATGCGCATAGGCAAGATCATGGGCTTCTGGCAGCAATAAAAATCTTTCATCTTTCAAATATTTATAAATTGCTTGAGAGCCTGCTATTAATCTTTTGTGTTCTTGCTCATAGGCATATTCTTTTCTGATACCAGACAAGTAATTTAAAAATGGATTTCTACCGAGCCATCCCATACTGGCATTAAAAAATCGATCTTTGATGCATTGATCCTTTAAAATATCAGGAACAGTAGGAAAATGACCGTAAGTATTGTGAAAAATCTTCATATCGATATCAACGAATTTTTTTGAAGTCACTTCCTTCATTTGCAAAGCCAAAACTGTATCTTCTCCTCTTGTAAGGTACTTTGTATCCTTCATATAATAGGCACTGGAGAAGAATGGTACGATACTTTTAAACAACTCTAGTTTTATTGCAACATTGCCTCCTAATACTTTTTCTGTTCTGAAAGGTTGTCGTCTGATACCATGATCTAAAGACAAGCAATTATGTTGATAGCTATCCTTGATATAGTTATAAGCACTTTCTTTTTTTAAGCCATAAAATAAATCATCCATACCTTCAAAAGCCATTGGGGGAATAATGTAATAACCTGTATAATCACTGGTAGAAACGACAACGTGTTTATCGGACAAGGCTTTTAAATGTTCCTTAACAAAATCAACTTCTTGTATAAAAACATGCTCCATACTGGTTTTTCTTAAAAACAGCTTTTCATCTTTCAAAAGATCCTTTTCATGTATGACAACTTCGGGATATACATCTGTGTCGATGAAAATCAGAACATCCAAATGTTCTTTTATCGCCTTCATAATAATATGATTTCTGCTATTGCCATAGGGAACTCTACCATCAGAATCCTTATGTATATTGCCTATTAAAGCTGTTCTTTCCCACTGTGTCATACCTTGCCGAGTAAGATAGTCGTCTAATTCTACAGATTTTCGAATATGAATTGAATGTACTTTTACTTCTTTCTCCAAAGCGGCTATGACCTCACGATTAATTTGATCACCATATCCAATAATGACACTATCAATTGCGTGTCCAAATTTCTTGGCATTTCTAATAAATTGATCTATGGGCTCTGCTGTTAAAAAATCCTTGGTGATTAACCCAAATCCTATTTTCACGATGTTTTCCTTTCTCTTTTTAAGGCTTATACCCAACATAATGTAAAATTAACAATACCTTTCTTTTTTCAATTGTTTAAAAATCCATAAAAAAGGGTATATATGAATGACAGTGAGGTGATAACCTTGAAAATTCAAGCATATGACGTGTATTCACAAATTGCCAGTGGCAATAGGCTAACCTCGGCCTCCAAAGACCCAGCAGGCTTAGCGATATCAGAAAAACTGAATAGTCAGATTAAAGGCAATGAGCAGGCTCAAAAGAACATAGAATCGAGTCAGGATTTACTGCGTACAGCAGAAGGATCTTTAAACAATATTTCAGATTCTTTATTGAGAGTAAAAGAGTTGGCTGTTCAAGCAAGTAATGGTATTTTAACCAATGATGATAAAAGCATCATTCAAAAGGAAATTAATTCCTTATTTGATACCATTCAAAGCAGTGCTCAAAATACCGAATTTAATGGCATGAAACTTCTTGATGGTTCTTTCACAGATAAGACTTTAGGTGCAGGCGCAAATGGTCAAGGTACTGTGATGCAATTGGAAAACACCAGTTTGGAATCTTTAGGCATTAAGGGATTCTCTGTGGAAGGTAATTTTGACATCGGAAAAATTGATGAAGCCATCAATAAGGTTAATGCAGCAAGAAGTCAAATCGGTGCACAGGATAATGGCTTACAAGCCAATTTAAACAATACTCAAGCGAGTACAATACAGCAAACTGCCTCGCGAGCTACAATTGCCGATACAGATCTTGCAAAATCAATGATGGAGTTAAATAAACAAAGAATTTTAGAGCAGTATCAATTCTCTGCTTTGCAGAAACAAAAAAATTTAGAATCAGAAAAACTAGGTTTACTGGTCTGATTGGAATACTGTCAAAAAAAGCCGAAGATTGTCTTCGGCTTTTCTCTATATCCTAATCGTGTATCATTTTCCAAGTCTCCTCTATGGCACTTTTGAAATCTGAATATGTCGTATAATAAGGCTGCCAATCCGATGGCATCACTTCTTGATAAGTATAGTAGCCATATCTTTCATCCATAAGCAAAATAACACCTTTATCTTCTTCTGTGCGAATCACTCTTCCAGCAGCTTGCATGACTTTATTCAGCCCTGGATAAACATAAGCATAACTAAAGGCATCTTCATCATGGGCTTCATGATAAGATTTGATAATCTCTCTTTCCAAACAGACCATTGGAAGTCCAACCCCAACGATTGCTGTTCCTATTAGCCTATCACCTCTTAAATCTACCCCTTCAGAAAAGCTTCCTCCAAGAACACAGAATCCAATCATCGAATTTGATTCTCGCTTTTGAAAAGCGTTTAAAAAAGCTTCCTTTTCCTCTTCTGATAAATCTCTCTTTTGATCTAAAATCTCAACATCAGACTCAAAGGATTCAAAAATCTCCAGAACTGCTTTTTTATAAGCATAGGATGAGAAAAACACAATATAATTACCCATTTTGCTCTGTGCAAAAGATAGAAGGTATCTGGCAACATTCTCATAACTAAAGGCTCGTTTCTTGTAAGTGGTCATAACATCTCTTGCGACCATATATCTTCTGTGGTGTTCATCAAAGGGTGAAGGCAACAACAGTGTATAATCTTCATCCTTATGGGCATACATTCTATGAAAATAGGACATCGGTGAAAGGGTTGCAGAAAAAAACAAGGTGCCTGCTCCCAATTTTAAAGTTTCTTCAATAAGATGTGCTGGATCTACACAAAATAAATGAATGTGTAAGTCTCCTTGCTCATTGGTAACATATGTTTTATAATGTTCATCAAAAAGCTCGAAGATATTTAAGAAATTCAAGGTGGCAAAATAATAATCTAAAATATCATCATAGCAAACCAGATGCTTATAGTCATTTAAAATAACATCTGCTTTTTCTACAAATCTTCTCATGATTTGATAAAGTTCTTTGGGTGCTTCGTCAAAAACATAAGTTTCAGTTGCTTCACACTGTTTTCTATAATCGATAAGCGCTTTATTGTATTTTGTAATAACTTTCACAAAATTATCTAAAACATCATCCTGTTTTCCCTTTAAATGACGCTTCATTTCAAGTAAGGGTTTTTTTGTAATTTCAGCTGAATACATGCCTCTGGCACGATCCACCAAGTTATGTGATTCGTCTATAAGAAAAGCATATTTGCCTTTAACATCCTGGAAAAAGCGTTTCAAGTTAACCCTTGGATCAAAGACATAATTATAATCGCATATAATACAGTCTGCTGATAAAGATAAATCCAATGCAAACTCAAAAGGACACACATGATACTTCTGGGCATAATGCTCTATATGTATTCTATTCAAATTGTCTTCATGATCCAATATATCTTTAATTGCATCATTTACCCGATTATAATGTCCCTTAGCAAAAGAACATTCTTCAGGTATACAGGCAGCACCTTTCTCAAAGCAAATCTTATCCTTTGCCGTTAAAGTAACGGTTTTTAATTTCAGTCCTTTCGCTCTCATAATTTCAAAAGCTTCTTCAGCGACTGATCTTGTAATGGTTTTTGCAGTCAAATAAAACATCTTTGAACAATGATCTTCTGCCATTGCTTTTAGTGTTGGAAAAATCGTTGAAATAGTTTTTCCAATGCCCGTCGGCGCTTGAATGAATGCCTTTTTCCCTTCCTTAATGGTTTTATATGCACAAACAGCCAACTCTCTTTGCCCATTCCGATAGGTACTAAAGGGAAAAGCTAAATCTTGAAGCGATTCATTTCTAATTTGATTCCAATCATCTATTCTATGGGCGAACTCCAAATATAGAGACATGACATGAAGAAATATCCCCTCTAAAGTTTCCAGATTATATGTTCTTTGAAAATGCTTTGTCGCATAATCATCAATGGTCACATAAGTCAATTGCAAAGTGATTTCATTTAGGTCATATGCCTTTGCATAAAAATAAGCATACAGCTCACCTTGCAACCAATGCATTGGATAATCATCTTCCTCTATGGTCTCCAGTGGTCTCAAGGTACTTTTAATTTCATCGATAATCTTAGTTTTTTCATGAATAACACCATCAATACGACCAGAAATATTGATCTGTAAGTTATCTTCTTCAAAGATATGTTTAATGGTAACTTCTGGTGAATAATGATCACCCATTCTCTTCTGAACAACCTGATGTGCCTTGGTGCCTTCAAGAGCTCGTTGCTTCCCAACAAATCTGGCATCCAAATCCCCACCTCTAAAAACGAGATGAATCAGTTCTCTAACAGAGATATCAATTACAGTTTTATGCATAAATCCCCCTCGAACATGAGTTCGCACTCCTATTATAATTTATTCCGCATAAAATTACAAATCTTTAGAACCATGTAAATATGAAATGAAACGCAAAAAAAACTAACCTTTCGGTTAGTCTGCTACTCAACTTCTAAATATTTCTTTTCTCTTTTTAATACGACACGGGAATATGCTGTCTCATAGGTCCCATGTTCTTCATACCAGGACTTTAATCCTGCATCACCACGGTTATAAGATGTCAACATTTTCGTCACATTGCCTTTATATTGCTCGTCTAAAACAGACAGGTATTTAACTGCCAATGCAATATTATATTCTGGGTCAAAGATGTTTTCAGGATTATATGTCAATCCCAGTTCTTCACCATAAGCCTTTGCCAACCATTTTTCAGTACCTGGAATAATTTGCATGTAACCTCTATCCTGAGATGTACCTACAAGGTATTGGTTGAAGTTACTTTCCAAGTCCATGATGCCTAAAATCAGTGATGGTCTAATATCGTATTCATCGGCATAGGTTAATACGATTTTTGCAGTTTCTTCATCTAACGGCGTTAACTCTAAAATTATGCCCACTCTCTCATCCAAATCAGAAGCATAATGTTCTTGTCTTTGGGTATCGTAAATTGTGGTTTTTTTATTTGGCTCGTATAGGATTACACCCATCTCTTGATTATTAATTGCCAAATCTGGCTCAATATACTTTTTTTGAATTTGTGCCAATGGGTTAGATGCCATGTCTTCCTTTGCATGATTGATTTCATAACTTAGTCCATATACCTGAACTGTATCTTGCTCTGTTGTCATGACTAATTCTTCTCCTTGAGAAACAAAAGTCAATAAACTGATACTCAGCATGAAAGCAACAACAAGGATCATTCTCGTCTTCTTCATTGTACTCTCCTAATATCTTTTGGCTATACAGCCATTTTTTTTAATAAAAAAGTGCTATAGAAAATATAACACGTTTGCTATTATAGCACAGGAGAAGGGAAATACAAGTTTTTTTCAAGAAAATTAATTTTGTGAAAAATGATGAATTTTCAGACAAATACAAAATTGTCATAATTGAAGGAACAAATCTAACAATTTCTTCCCCCTTTAATTTCAAGGATTGTAATCTGGTTTACAATTCTTGAAACCGATTGCATTTTACTTGAGAATTTTAAAAAAACTCAGAAAAAAATTTTTATATTTTTAAGCATTGTTACAGAAAAATGACACCAATTTGGGCTCATTATATGGGTTTGAAATACAAAAAAAGAAGGTATTTATCCTTCTTTATAGTTTAACATAAAATAAAATTGAACACCTATTTCAGTATTTCTTACGCCGAATTGCCCTTGATGCAATTCAATTATATTCCTAACAATTGCTAAACCCAAACCTGTGCCACCTTCAGATTTATTTCTTGATGGATCCACACAATAAAATCTATTCCATACTTTTGAAAGTTTATCTTCAGGTATGTGTTCACCATGATTTTCAATTTGGAAAAGCAATTGATTTTCAAGCTTTGTTACTTCAATAATAATAGGCATATTCTTTTTAGAATAACGAATGGCATTACTCATAAAGTTTACAATAACCTGCTCCATTCTGAAAGCATCTGCATAAACAATGGAATCTTCTGTATTTCGATTCACTTCTACATAAATATTCTTTTCTGAAAGTTGATACTCAAATTTATTGATAACAAACTCTATCAACTGATACATATCAAAGTTTTTAGGTTGGATTTTAAAATTTGTTGATTCCAATTTAGAAAGTTCCAGCATGTCTACAACGAGATTGTCCATTTTTTCAGTTTCTTCAATAATAACATCCATGTAATAGGTCTTGTCTTCAAAGATATCATCTCTTACACCTTCAGCATAGCCACGTATAATACCAAGAGGGGTCTTGAGTTCATGGGAGACACCACTGACAAAATCCTTTCTTAAAGACTCTAATTCTCTCTCCTTTTCAATTTCTATTTTCAATTGAATATTCGTTTCTTTCAACTCCTCCATAGAGTTTGAAAGGTTCGTCGACAGGGTATTTAAACTTTCTGATAAAGAGCCAATTTCATCATTTCGTTCTACTTTTATTTTCTCAGAAAAATCTAAATTAGCCATTTTCTCTGCAGCTCTATTTAATCTTAAAATGGGTTTCAAAATCGTCATAGAGTAAAAATACGACAAGAAGATGATCAATACAAAGGACAACATCAGAATATAAATATGATAATCTGATAAAATATTTTTTGCTTCGACAATATGTCTTTCAGAACCAATGGCAAGAACCATTTCTCTTGTAAAAACATTACCAATGGGATAATAATAAATCAATTGATTATAAGGCTGAGAGAGTTGCTCCTTTTCATAAACACCAGGTTCATTGAGCCATGGATATTCTCTGCCTTGGTTAATAATTAATTCTAAAATAATCTCACGAATAGGTTGTTTATAAAAAGCACTTTTGATTTCTGCATAGCTAGGCAATTCCATCCCGATGATTTTTCCACTTACATAATCCAAGCCCTCTATAGAATCTACTAAATCAAATACAACTGCATCTCTCGTTAAGCGAAGTGGCTTAAAAATAATGGTACTGTTTGCCCAATTGTATCCATAGGCTTCAATTTCATCACCTACTTTTAAGGAAAATATATTGTAACTGTTTTCGTTTAAAGCATGATTCAAATGCATTTTGTGAATCACTTTATTTTTATCTTCTATTATAATCTGGTACACTGCATCATTCTTAATATTGCCATACTTATCCAACACGGTAAGCTCAACACCATTTACACTGTTAAACAAGGTTAAGTTGTCACTCAGTTCCTGAGCATTCCAATTGATGGCACTATACTGACTCGCAAAATCCTTTACTTTATCACTGATATCAGTTACCTTTTGCTCAAGGTAAAAACTTTCAAAGAAGGTACCTTGAAGAACCAAAGCGAAAACAAGAAACAACATAAAGAAAACAAAAGTCATAATGGTCATTTTAACCACTAGTCCTGTTCTTCTCATATTTTCACCTCAAACATATAACCCACTCTTATAATGGTTTTAATATACTTTGCACAATTATTCAGCTTTGATCTCAACTTTTTAATATGGGTATCCACTACACGGTAATCTCCCATATAATCATAGCCCCACACACGATCGAGAATTTGCTCTCTTGTGCATACTCTGTTTTTGTTTTCAATGAGGTACATTAAAAGCTCATATTCCTTAGGGGATGTACTAATAATCTGATTTTCGACTTTTACTTCATAAGACAATGTATTAATACTTAACTGACCATAATTTAAAATCCCTTCACCTGAAGCGACTTCCCCTTTGGCGCGTTTTAGAAGATTTCTCGTGCGTGCCATAAGAACTTTTGGACTAAAGGGTTTTGTTACATATTCATCGACTCCCAAATCAAATCCTAAAAGTTTGTCGTCTTCCTCTGATTTTGCAGTAAGCATAATAATAGGAACATCTGAACTATTTCTTATGTATTTACAGACTTCCCATCCATAAACACCAGGAATCATGACATCTAAAATGACAATATCTACTTTTTCGCGATCGAAAATATCAATGGCATCATTCCCATTATCGGCTTCAAGAACTTCATAACCTTCCTTCTTATAGTAGGCAACTATGAGTTCTCTCATTCTAAATTCATCTTCAACCACTAATACTCTATTAGCCAAAATCCTGTCCTCCTACTGTTCATAATGTTTAAGAAATACCATTTCATAGGTTAACATCAATTGATACATTTCCTGATACGTTGTTCTTTCTATTAATAAAGCTTTTTCTTCTGAAGTGAGATCAACATTTTCCTTGAGAATGATTTTATCCACCATATCCCTTCTATAGTTCATTACGACTTCATATATAATATTTTCAATTAAATCTTGTTGTGCCTCAATGGCTTCATTGAAGTCCACCCTTTCAATCAAAGTCTTTGACATGAGGGCATGTAAGTCTTCTATTGCAATGATTCTCATCTCATTATTGGTGAGTTTCACCAAAGCTTCTATTTTCTCTTCTTCTATGACCACAGGTTCAACAACAATTTCTTCTACGATTTCTTCCTTTACAATGGGTTTAGAAATTGTTGGTTCTGCTTCACAACTCCATATCAAGATGGCAAAGAGTAATAACCATTTTCTCATAATCTGCCTACTTTCTTTATTTTATTGTACCTTATATTATGCAAAAAAAAAACGTTCTTTCCATTCAACTTCCTTAAGGATATCCTTGTCATTAACATCGATAAATATCCAAAAAAAAACATCCAGTAAACTGGATGTTAAATTCTACGTCTTCTTTTCCGTTGTTCATCAAAAATATATGCTACAATAACTCTCTCATCCTCCATGCCTAAATCATCAAACATGAAGCGCGTTTCAAAACGCATCTGATCGGCTTTCAAAGATACACTCTCAAGTACGCTTGAATGTAAATTCAAGACTTCACCATTTAAATCAACTTTTAACTTCACATGTTCTTTTTCAAATAATTTCTCTGGTGTAATACATCTTACACCACCTGCACTAATGTCTCTTGTTACAGCATGAAACATTTGAAAATCAGTTCGATCTGTTGTTTCCAATTCCGCATCTAATAAAGTTGGCAAGCGATAATGACGTCTACGTTGAGTTTTTCTGATATCAGAAATTCTTTCCAGTAACAACAAAGCAATATTACCATTTTTAAGTCTTTTTGCAACAATAACATCGCAACTAATAATACCAACACTTTCTACTATAGTGAACAATTCTACATGTTCTCTTGCTAAGAACGGGTACAACTGTCCTTTGTAAAAAGGTGCTGCTACTATGATTTCACCCTCACTCGTAATGTGTTCAATATGAGTTGACAAATTTAAGATACCTTTATCTGTATCAATATGCAACTCTATCCTTTGTTTTACACTAAACCATTTAAACATATCATCGCCTCTTTATTTCATTATACAATGAAAAATTTATATTTAAAAGAGAAGGATGTATTTAGCCATATAAGAGAGTATTTCCCCTTATTTTTGGTCAAATATACGTTTCGCAACCTCTACAGACGCTTTGGCATCTTTACAATAATAATCTGCTTTTATTTTTTTTGAATATGACTCTGTTAAAACTGCACCACCAACAAAAACTTGAATTGAAGGGTCCTTTTCTTTAAGCAGTTGAATCGTTTCTTCCATACTCACAACAGTTGTGGTCATCAAGGCGCTTAAGCCAACAAGCTTTACATGATGCTTAATGGCACTTTCGACAATTTTTTCCGGTTCCACATCCTTGCCCAAATCAATGACATTAAAGCCGTAGTTTTCAAGAAGAATTTTAACGAGATTTTTACCAATATCATGGACATCGCCTTTAACCGTTGCCATAATAATCGATCCTCTATTAGAAACCGTATCACTTTCCAACTGGGACTTAATCACATCAAATGCAACACCTATGGTTTCTGCTGCTCGAATCAGTTGAGGTAAAAACAATATTTTTTGCTCAAACTTCAATCCAATTTCGTCTAAAGTGGGAATCAAAAATTCATCGACTAATTTTAAGGGTTCCAAATGATTTAACTGTTCAATTGTCCATGCTTTTACTTGATCCTTAAACCCTTTAAGAACCATATCATATAAAGAGACTTCCGTTTTTTCTATTTGAGTTTCCTGTTCAGTAACAAAATGAATATACCTTTCACCTTGTGGATCTAGATTTAATAAAACATCTGTCGCTAAAATGGTATTTTTTAAATCCTCATCCAATGGATCCATAATAGCAGAAGATAAACCTGCTGCACGGGCTAATGTCATAAACGTACGTGTCAGCAATTTTCGGTTAGGCATGCCATAAGAGACATTGGAGATACCCAAGGTTGTTTTTAAACCGAGTTCATGGATTCTTTCTATGGCTTTAATGGTATCCATGACCTCTTTCTGTTGTGCAGAGACCGTTAATACCAAAGTATCGATAATTAACTTTTCTCTTGAAATCCCATAGGATTCAGCAGAGCTAATAATTTTCTCGGCGATTTCCACACGTTTTTCATAGGTATGAGGAATACCTTCTTCATCCATGGTCAAACAAATCACAAAGGCACCATATTTTTTTGCAATTGGAAAAATTTTCTCCATTGATTTCTCTTTGCCATTAACAGAATTTATAATCCCAATGCCAGGAAATCTTCTCAAGCCTGCTTCTAGTACTTTTGACTTTGAGGAGTCAATTTGCAAAGGAACATCAACAACATGGCTTAAGGTATCAACAAGATGAATCATAACATCCAATTCGTCAATATCCGGCAACCCTACATTCACATCCAAAACATGAATGCCATGATCACCCTGGATAATGCCTTCTTTGATGCAAGCATTTAAATCACCCGCTCTCAAACTTGCCTTTAACTTCTTATTACCTGTAGGATTAATACGTTCACCAATGATTACAAAATCGTTGAAATCAACAGTTTTTCGTTGTGAACATACTTTTAAGGTTGGTTCTTTTAAGGTGAACTCCTGATAGGACTCATTGATGACTTCACAAATCGCCTTAATGTGCTCAGGTCCGGTACCACAACAGCCTCCAATGATACGCACACCCATATCTACAAAGGCTTTTGCATATTGGCTATAGAGTGTCGGTGATACTTGAAAAACTGTTTCTCCATTAATGACTTCAGGTAAACCTGCATTCGCTTGAACAATCACTGGTACACTAGCCAAGTCCGTTATTTCTTTTACAATTGGCATGAGGGCGTCTGGTCCCAAAGAACAATTGACACCGAGTCCATCAACGCCTAAACCTTCCATGGTCAAGACATAGCTCTCTGCCGTAACACCAGTTAAGGTTCTTCCATCTTCTTGGAAAGTCATCGAAACAATCACCGGTAAATCTGAATTTTCTTTAACCGCCAATACGGCAGCTCTTACTTCATTCAAATCGGACATGGTTTCAATTAAAACCAGATCTGCATCTAATCCACATAATACTTGAGTTTTATAGCTTTCATAAGCTTCGTCAAATGTCAAAGGACCAATAGGTTCCATCATCTGACCTGTCGGACCTAAATCTAATGCCACATAAGCACCGGTTTCTCTTGCACATGCAATGGCCTTTTCAATCGTCTCTTTCACATCCTGCTTATTTTTTAGTTTATATGGACTTGCACCAAAAGTATTGGTTGAAACCACTTTAGAACCTGAAGCAACATAATCCTTATGAATCTGGATTAATCGATCCGGTTGTAACAATTGAATGGATTCAGGTATTGCACCTAAAGGTAAGCCTTGCTTTTGAATTTGAGTGCCCATTGCACCATCCAATAAAACAACATGGTTTTTTAAATATGTTCGAAAATTCATTTTACTCTCCTACAAATGGTTTTGTCACAGGTGGTACGTCTTAGACAATCATCACAAATATTGTATTTTACATCCATGGGCTTTAAACTAAAACCAATTACCCCTGTTATGGATTTAGAAGGTGACAACAAAAAACTGTTGGTTACTGTCAGTCCGATTTTATGACCATCTATTAATCTCAAAAGCTTTTCTTGAAAAGCCAAATCAAAATCTCCATAACCAGGACTGAATCTTGGTGTCTGGTAACCCCCTAAAGTTGTTTTTATTTTTTCGCACATTTCATCGACTAAGGCTTCAACCTTAGCACTACCTACAGCATCCAAAAGCATCATCTCCAGTTGATTATGATATTGCAATTGCTTTACTTTTCTGTCAAACTCAACACCTAAAGTCGCTGCAAACAAAATAATGCGATCCGCATATTTCAAAATAGGCTTTAAGGATTCACTTTCAAAGGGTTCAAAGTCTTTTATGCCTAAGGGATCCTGAATCAAATCAAAAACCTTGTAGGTGGTCCTTCCAGGATCAGTTTTAGTCAATAAAATCTCAATTTTTTTATCAATATCTTCATCAACTCCAGGTTGCATTTTCAGATATCTATAAACATCATCCTTCATCGACTTGTACCAATTCCAAATCTCCATAAGCCCCTAGTTCATCATCAATGATAATGACAATGCCAACAACCCCCAAAACACTTTTACCAAATTCTAAACCGGCTTTGATATCTCCTTTTGTTTTAACAAGGTTCCCTATACTGGTTGCCATGGCATCGGCAAGTAAAGTATCCTCAGATATGACCATAACAGCATCGGTATTGCCAAAACTCAAAGAGTGTCCCACTTTACCAGCTGAAGTGCAAATACCAATAGGGGTGTCTTCACTTTTAACTTTCACACCAACCCGATTGGAGAAAAGAGAATCTCCTGCATAAATGCCAATGACTTTATCCTCATAGGATTTCAAATAGATGTCTCCACCGTTTTCAATCATAATTTCTTGATTGTAATCAATAGATTGACCAACATAATGACTAATGGCGCCAGCGACAGTTGCCATTGGTCCAACCCCCGCCTTTGAAGAAGCTTCAATCATATGCTGAATAATACCAGGTGCAAACTCATCTTGCTGGATGGGTACGAGTCCTGTAAATTCAGGTCTCCTTACAATGTAGTCTGAGATAATTCGTCTATATTTTTCAACCAAATCCTTTTCCACAAAAGGATGAGAGGTGACCACCAATAAATCGGTTTCATCCACCACTATAGTTTCTCTGTATAATTTTTCTGAACGAATGCGTTCCCTGTATATTCTTTCTTGATACATATCATCACCACACTGTATTTGTAATTGCTCTTGTCGGACAAGTAGAAATACACAAATTACATCCCACACACTTTAATTCCGTATAATTTAATGACCAGTCTTCACGATTGAGGTGTAATGCTTTTACAGCACAGGCACTTGTGCATAAACCACAGGAAACACATTTGTTTGAATCTATGTTAATGGTACTTGTAATCAAATCCGCTTCTACCCCAAGATTCTCCAAATACTCCAGCGCACCTGCTATATCCTTAGAGTTGCCATCTACATCAAAAATAAGATGCCCTTCCAGTTTAAAGTTAATATCCGCTTTTAAAATATTTATTCTTAAATCATATTTTTTGATTAATTCATAGGTAATGGGTTCATTGGTAACGGCCTTAGGGAATTTTAAAATCATTTTAGTTCGCATGATTAGTCCTCTTTCTTCATCGGTTTTGTAATACTCGTTGTATCAAAAAATTGTACGGGTTCAGTGATTGTAAATTCACCTTTTTCAATTTTATCTTTTAAAATATTGGCAATTTCTCTTGCTTTTTTCAAGCTTGCCAGTGGTGCTGTGCGTACAACTTTATTATTAATTTCCACTGAGCCTGATTGCAATTCTGCATAACTGACACGTTTTACAACAGGTTTAGGACCATCACTTACACTATAATCCAAAATATTGGTATAAATTTGATCATTACCAACGGAAACATGATCAATCATTTCTTCATTTAATATTGGAATTGGAATCCCTACACCTACAAACAAGGATGTCCCATATTTTTCATAAACGGCTGGAGCAATAAAATTTGGATCCATCTGTTTCATATCGCCTATTAGTGCCAAAGTCCCGCCTGTGCCTAAAGGAATGCCATTTTCATCTCTTTGTGCACCTGAGTTGAATTGCGTTCCTCTCCAAGCAACGAAACCTTCTGCACCAGCTAAAAAGATTTTTGTGCCTACACCAATCGTTTTGTAATATGGATCATTTAAAAGTGGACTTAGGGTGCCTGAGGTGGAGTATGTCACTGTCGATAAATTAGGTAAAAGTGGTCCCATGTATGTGTATAGCGTTCTATTTGACATATTACAGGCTGCTGCATAATTTTGATAACAGTTTCTAGGATTGTATATATAGGCTTCATTCAGATCTTCCAATGTTAATTCACGTTCAACTTCTTTTCTTGGATAGCAATCCGTACCTTTACCTGTAGCTTTTAATTTAATGGTTTTACCAGCAATTAAATCACAGATGACATGAGCACCACCATATTCATAGCCTTCTTCTTTAGATTCTTCTGTTGCACCGATATAAGTATCCACTGCAGCCAAGCCACCAGACGCTGGAACACCGTTTAAGGTAATAGACTCCATTCTTATGGCTGGACTTGCATGTCCAAAATTCAAAAATGCACCTGATGAACACATTGGACCAAAAGTCGCTGTTGTCACCACATCAATTTGCTCTGCTGCCTTTTTCTTACCTATTTTCTTTACAATCTCAACCACTTCTTCAGCAGTTACAACGACAGCTTTGCCTGCCTTAATTTTTTCATTAATCTCAGAATAAGTTTTCATCTTTCCTCCATCATTTTCTCTTCTCCAAATCCCTTGATGAATAATTATTACACGCCATCAAAATTCATCCAGTTATGTTTTTACCTCTTTGGAAATATCCAATCTAAAAAAAATACTCTCCGAAAGGAGAGTACATGTATTTTGCATTGATTCCCACTCATCTTTCGGTAAAACCGCTGGATTTAGCACCATGCATTAACATGCTGGTTGCCGGATTTCATAGGGCCAGTCCCTCCATCACTCGTGATAAGTTCTATTAAATTATTGAATTTAGTATAAATAGTTCTGAGACAAAAGTCAACTATCAAATTAAATTTTCTTATATTTTTTCATTAAATTGATTTTATATGTATTTACCTGTGTCTCATGTTCTTGGTGATCTGTCAGTTCAAAGGTTTCAATTTTCTCTTCAACTTGCTCTTTTTTTATAATTTTTGAAGTTGTCTTCTTCTGCAATTCATGAATCAAAACTTCTATTTTATCTTGGAATTGAGAAGCTTTTGCAATTTTATACTTTTCTCTGATTTTTTCCAGATCATTGCCTGCAAAATTTAAAATAATCTTTGCTTCTTTCTCACTTATTTTTTCATCTACAATTTGAAAGACCTGGTTTACCTTATCATCATAAGAAAGTCCTTTGACAGATTCGCTTTCAACACTTCCAGCCTTAATGATGGTCCCAGGTTTCACTTGGTTTTCTGAGTGAATGATTTCCTTGGCTGCCAAAGCATGAAAAGCACCACGGGCAACAATTTCTTCTACACCCATTTCCTTTGCCAAACCTGACATGGTTAATTCGCCTTCTGAAGTTTGTAGATGCTTTGCCAGATAAATATAGCACAACTTCTCATAAATATTTAAATCTTCTCGTTCAAAAACACTTGTTGCCACTTGAAACCACTGCATAATTACCTACTTACTAAACATGACCTTTTCATTATTAAACAATATTTTGATGCCATAAACCATTAAGGCAGCAAAGAATATGGATGATCCACAAGTATATAATACCATTTTTGTGGTTAACTCAAAAGCAAACAAATTTTTTAGTGCAATCACTGAACCGTAAACCGGAATCAACATGCGATAAATGGGTACTGAGCCATCTGCAAACATCGTTGTGAAACCAGAAACCATTACGAGCATATAAATGGGTGCCATATAAGTATTTGCTTCTTTTATGGATTTAGACATGATTGAAACCATACATACAACAGATACATACAAACTTACTAAGGTCACCATAATCAAAGCCAAGTATGCATACTCTTTTACACCAAATTGCAAGGCTGCCATATTCACACCATCTTCTGCAAACATACTGCCTGCACTAGGCATGGATGCAATGATACCAATAAATGATGAAAGAGATGAGACAACAGCAACTACTGCAAGGGCAATAACTTTACCCATTGCCAAGGTTTCTCTTTTAACAGGTGTCACTAAAAGTGTTGCCATGGTACCACGTTCTTTTTCGCCAGCGATCATATCAGGTCCTACACTCATTGCGCCACTGAACAAAAAAATTGCAATTAACATTGGAAACAAAATAGACAGACCTTTACCTGCAGCCTTTTGATTGTCCTTTAAGGCATCCATTTCAACACCGCGATTTAAATCAAATACATTTACAGCAGAAAGACTTCCGATTCTCTCACCTAGAAGATTTTCTTCATATGTGGTTAGAAAATTATCAATTTTATATCTCGCTTCATATGAATAGTCTTCTACATCATTGTAATATCTTTGAATATTGGGTTGTTCATAATTTTCAACTTTGCTATCAAAATTCTCATCAAAAATCATAAGCAGTTCTAAATCACCATTGATGATTTCATCTTTATATCCGTTGATTTCACTCGCTGAACCAGTTTTGATATGAATTACATTTGTAAAAGCTGCTTCCTCTGCATAATTTAGAAAACTTTCAGGTGCATTCACGACGATCATATTACCAACATACGCTTCCACGTCACTGGTTCTTGTATCGATCATGTTACCCATCAATGAGTACATCACAAAAATACTGACTGCTGGAAGAATCATTGTCGTGAAAATTAATCTTCTATCTGTAAAAATTCTTTTCAGTTCTTTTTTGATTACCGTCAATAATCTTTTATCCATGATAACCCTCCTTACCAGCATACAATTTGAAAAAGGCATCTTCTAATTCATCTGTTTTAGTTTCTTCAAGAATCTCACTTAATGTACCTGTCAAAACCATTTCACCATCTAGGATAATGCCAATTTTATCACATAATTTTGATGCCACATTCATGATATGGGTTGATACAATGACCACTTTACCTTGTGTTCTCAATTCCTTTAAATAATCTGTTACAGCACGTGCCGTAATAATATCCAAACCATTGGTTGGTTCGTCAAAAATAACCACTTCAGGATCATGAATCAAGCTGACAGCAATGGATAGCTTTTGCTTCATCCCTGTTGAGAATTCTGCAATCTTTCTGTTTTTAAACTCTGAAATCTTAAAGTAATCAAATAATTCATCTCTTCTTTGATGAATCTCTTCTTGTGACATGTTATGAAGTTCACCAAAGTATTGAATCGTATCACTCGCAGTGAAATGCTCATCTAATTTAAGTTCATTGGTTAAAAAAGCAATTCTACTTCTCACTTCACTAGAAGCCTGTTGATTATCAAATCCCATGACTTCAACGTGACCTTCTGTAGGTTTAATCAATGTGGAAATACATCTTAATGTTGTTGTCTTACCAGCACCATTGGGACCTAGCAAACCAAAGATTTCACCTGGATGTGCTTGAAAAGATAAGTTCTTCACCGCTACTTTCGTAGATGTTCTTGTATTATCTTTTTTCATTTGTTTCTTACTCAGCTTAAATACTTTAGTAATATTTTTTACGGATACCATCTCTACCTCCTTAACATTTTAATCAATCTCAAAACTCCCAAAACAATCAAGTAACTCCATAAAATAATCGTTGCACCAATACTAAAATCAAACTCATAAAAAACTGAAATCGTTAGTGCAATGACAATAAAAAACATTAGGAAAGTGCCTGCCTGTGCCTTAATTTTATTACTTTCTGCAATGACTCTTTCATCCGTTGCAGAAGCCTCTAAATCATCCCTGAAATGAGGATCTCTACTTTTAACGGCAAAATAAATCGTTAAACCTAAAGCAACTACTAAGATGCCTGTTGCAAGACCACTAAAAAAATCATGTTCAAATATACCAACGGAAAACCTGTTTAATAGTAAAACCGTCATACTAAACAAGTAAAATCCAATGCCCAGATTTTTGTAATATTTATATTTCTTATGCATTCTCTTCCTCCCAAAAAAGCTCATCCAAAGTTTTATGTAACACTTTGCAAATACTCATACACAAACTAAGTGTTGGATTATATTTACCGGTTTCAATTAATCCTATGGTTTGCCTTGTAACACCAACAGCCTTCGCAAGATCACCTTGAGTCATGTCAAGTTCCATGCGCCTCAACTTCAATTTGTTGATTGCCATCAGATCACTCCCTTCTGCAATCTTTATATTGCAAGTGTAATATATATATTGCTTTATGTCAATTATAGATTGCATAATTTATTGAATTCGCTATACAATCCCATAAAGTGATATTCCTCTCTTTACAGAAAAAGCTACTTGCATCTTCATTGCAAGTAGCTTCTAGCGTCATTATTTCAATACAATTTGTTGGAAAATTTTCTTGCCTTTTTTAATCATCGCCTTATCCTCTTCAAAATCAGATAACGTCAATTTGTAGAAAGGATCTGTCACTTTTTCATCATTTAACGAAATACCATTTTGCTGAATCAAACGCTTACCTTCACCTTTAGATTTTAACATGTCCATTTCAACCATTAAATCTAACAACTCAAGCTCTAAACGATTTCTATCTAAATCATATGAAGGCACATTTTCACTTAATTGACCACCAAGGAATAAAGCTTTTGTAGCTTCCAAGGCTTTCTGAGCTTCCTCTTCACCATGAACAATCTTCACAAATTCAAAGGCTAAGATTTCTTTTGCCTTGTTGATTTCTGCACCTTCTAAAGCACCTAATCTTCTTACTTCGTCCATAGGAATGAAAGTTAATAAAGATAAACAATTTTCAACATCTTCATCCGCAACATTTCTAAAGTATTGGAACATTTCATATGGTGACGTTTTTTCTGGATCAATCCAAACAGCACCTTTCTCAGTCTTGCCCATTTTAATGCCTGCAGAAGTGGTTAACAACTTAAAGGTTAAACCATATACATCTTGTTGATCTGCTTTACGACATAAGTTAACGCCAGCTATGATATTCGACCATTGGTCATTACCACCAAGTTCCATTTTACATTGATGTCTTCTGTTAAGCTCTAAGAAATCATAGCCTTGCATAACCATATAGTTAAACTCTAAAAATGAAAGTCCATTTTCCATTCTATTTTTAAAACATTCTGCTGCAAGCATTTTATTGACATTAAACTTGCTACCTATTTCTCTTAAGAAAGAAACATAGTTTAGATGATCCAACCAATTGGCATTGTTTTCTGCAATACCTTTTTCTCCATCTAGTACCAGGTATTTCTCCATTTGAGCAAGCATTTTTTGGCCATTTTCTTCAATCACTTCTGATGTGAGCATTTTTCTCATATCCGTTTTGCCTGATGGATCACCAATTTTAGCCGTACCACCACCAATCAATGCAATGGGAATATGACCTGCTTGTTGCATATGCATCATGACGATGATTTGAATGAAATGGCCAACATGCAATGAATCCGCTGTAGGGTCGAAACCAATATAGAATTTAACTTTTTCCTTTTCCAATAATTCTCGGACTTCTTGTTCATGGGTTACTTGTTCAATAAATCCACGTTCCTGCAAAATATCAAATACACTCATCTTTTTCCTCCTATATCTTTAAACAATCGTTAACAAAAACAAAAAAAAGAGTTCTTCGTCAAAGGACGAAAAACTCGTGGTACCACCTTAATTCGGATAAAATCCCTCAATATGCGTATCGTGCATAGGCCGTAGTAGTTTCCTACCAAGACTCAGAACCCATAATTTCATCTGTTTACATGAAAGCTTTTCACCATCCAGCTTCTCTCTACATCCATTACAAACAAACTACTACTGTTCATCATAGTCAATATTTTTAATTAATAAACATCTTATAGTATTATTCCTGGTCTGTCAAGTTTATGAATATAATTCTAAAATAGTAATTGATTTTTCTTTTACTAAATCGATAAACTTCTCATCCACTTGAACCACTGGACGTGTTGGAAAATTAACGTCTACATAGATGATTCTGCCTCTTTCATTGGTACTTAAAAGCACTTCCTTACCTGTATAGAATACAGCCAGATTTCTCAAGAAAATATAGCATATTTTCGAGTCCAATGTCTTTCCAGCATTCCAAGAAATATATTCTGCAGCAACAAATGGTGATACTTTTTCCTTGTATGGTCTTACATTGGTCATGGCATCAAAAATATCGCAAACCATAATGATTTTTGCAAATTCATGGATTTGTCCAGCTTTTAATCTTAAAGGATAGCCAGAGCCATCAATACGCTCATGATGTTGTAAAGCACTGTATTTAATATTATTGGTTACGCCTTGAGTTTTTAATAAAATCGAATAGCCAAATTGAGCATGCTTCTTCACAATTTCAAATTCTTCTTCTCTTGTTTTATTCGGTTTATTCAAAACAAAATCAGGTATTTTTAATTTACCAATATCAAATAATAAAGCAGCTTGAGCCAATTCACTTAACTGTTCCTTGTTATAACCCATCCATTTACCAATCATGGTCGCTAAAATGGATACTCTAAGTGAATGATCAAATGTATAATCATCTCCAGCTTTTAGTTGCGACAAACGCATTAGAACATCATCATTTCGAATCATATCTGGTAGGGCATGGTCAATGTCAGCTTTAATAGAATCCAAATCCAACTCATTACTTGTCTTGAGTTGTTCAAAAGCCTTTTGGGTATGCTCTACTAAATCCTTATGCTTTTGGTCAATTGGAATATTGCCCTCACCTGTAAGCACATGAATCACCATATTTGCATTTGCAATATTGGTTAAAACAGGCTCAAGTTCTTCAGGATTTAACTCGCTTTCATTTAACTCTTTCAGATATAACGCCGCATCAAAATCTTCACCCGCACTCTTTGCAGCTTCAGTTATAATACGGACTTGGTCTTCATTACTTGTTGCAGGAACTTCCTCATCACGACCATCTTCTATTTGTATTTCAGAAATACCTAAGCGACTAATAAGCTTGATATGACGTTCTGTAATTTCTACACCTTTACTGAGTAATTCCACATCGCCTCCACCTAAAAAGATGGAAGCCGCAAGGATCATACCTATTTCAACTTCATTAAGTTTAATCGTTTTCATATTTCACCTTTCAATTCATATTATACTTCTATTATACATGAAAAGTTTCTTCCGTGATATTATTCTTACTTATTTTTCCACCCAAAATGTTTTCAACAAATATATGGACCATAATAGGATCAAACTGTTTGCCTGAGCTCTGTAGGAGTTCATTTAAGATTTCATCTTCCGTTCTCACGTTCCTATAAGGTCTTTTACATTTCATGGCATGATAAGCATCAATAATTGCAAAGGCTCTTGAAACTTCTGGGATTTCATTTGCTTTCAACATTCTAGGATATCCTTTACCATCCCATCGCTCATGATGACTGAGCATCTCTTCACCAATTTTATTGAGTGAAGAAGACGCTGAAACGATGCGGTAGCCTCTTTTCACATGAGAGTGAATAATCTCTTTTTCTCTTACAGTCAACGGTCCTGTTTTTTTGAAAATCATTCGATTTAAACCAATTTCACCAATATCATGAATTTCTGACAACAGCACTAATTTTTCTTTGGCATCTCTTGAGAAATTCAATGCTTCTGCAAATTCATGAACAACTGGATAAATCTCATTATGCCTATCTTTTTGTGACAAATAAGATTTTAAGGCATCTATAATTTCATTTTTTACATAAAAGCTAGTCATTAACTTTCTTTCATACATCATGTTTTCTGCTTTTTCAATGGTATCATAAATTTTACCCTTCCCACTAAATAAAGCATAACCAAATGATATACTTGGTCTAATCGGTAATGCATCAATTTCTTTTAAACGCTTTTCTAATGTGATGATGTCCTCTTTTAATTGCTCATAATCACAGTTCGGAATTAAGACGGCAAACTCATC
This sequence comes from Clostridia bacterium, assembly GCA_016937975.1. Classification (GTDB taxonomy): domain Bacteria; phylum Bacillota; class Clostridia; order Peptostreptococcales; family Acidaminobacteraceae; genus JABXKX01. The sequence goes on along the minus strand of JAFGVN010000073.1, from coordinate 22,733 downwards.
ACCACCAATCCTTGAAACAGTACCCATTTCAGAGAAATAATCCCTAATGGTATGTGCACAAGTTTTAATCAGTTCATCACCAATGACATGGGAAAAGGCATCATTGAAAATCTTTAAACTGTTAATATCAGCTATAATAATACCAATCGGATAAAAGTCCTTGTCATTTAGGTATTTTAAATGTTCTTCATAAAACCTTCTGTTATAAATTTGTGTTAATGTATCCACATAGGACAACTTTAGAAGTTGATGATCTTTAGTAGGTTTCTTATTTTTGTTTAAAAGTTGAATATGTTTGGAATCTGTTTTATGTATATTGGATTTTAAAATCATATCTTGATTGATATAATCAATGCCTATGCTTAAGAAATCAATCATCTGCTCCAAAGAACCATCACGCCAATATTCTTTCAAGGTCTCATAACTCAAAGTGCCGATTCTTTTATCCTTAACCACCATTGGAATTTCTTCACTGTAATGAGTGTTGGAAGCAGTTTCAGATGATACAAACTGTCTGAGCTCATAAGTCCCACACTTAAACTGTACATGATAATTTTTTTGTTGCTCCTTTTCATTATAAAAGTGAATGACCATCGATTGCATTAGGAAATGTTCGGCAACAAAATCACAAAAAACATGTAAAAGGTCATTTACATTTTTCTGCAATAACATATCTTTGCCAATTTTAAGCATTTTCATTATATTACCTTCTGAAAGGCAACTTGTTTCCTTTGTTACAATCCCATTATATTCCATGCCCACACTCCTAGTATTCCACCTTGATACGTACCCTCGAAGAATCTTTTAAAACGATTTTGAAAAAAATTTTTTATTTTTTGAAACTTTTCTTTTTCTTATTGGTATCATTAATATAGAAGGGCCCAAAACTAGGAGGAAATATGATCTTTAAAAAGCAGCCTATGCACGCTGAAAAAAAAGCATTGGTCTTGAGTTCAATTAAAGAAGTTGAAACAAAGCAATTCATCATGGTATATGAAGTAGCCGGTACAGCTATCCATACTTTGGTTTCAGCACAACTTGAACCTAAAGGTGTTCTCATGAAAGATGAAGATCATGTCACTTATCTTTCCATAGATAAGACAATCCATATAAATGAACTTAATGAAAAATCAACTGAATTGTTCGGTTGTAAAATCGAGGAGGTACTATGAACGTATTAGAAAATTTAAATGTATTATTTGAACGCTTTGAATCATTTATTCAAAACAAAACAATCGTTGGTCAAGAAATTAAAATCGGTAATGTCACAATTATTCCAATGGCAAGCATTTCATTTGGTCTAGGTGTTGGCGGTGGCGGAGACAACAACGGCAATGACGGCGGTGGCTCTGGTATGTTTGCAAAAGCAACACCAACAGCTTTACTTGTCATCAATGGTGATGATGTGAATCTAGTACCAATTAGAAAAGGTAGCAGCTTTGAAGGTTTATTGGAAAGTGTTCCTGCTCTCATTGAGAAATTAAAGAACATGAAAGATGATGAAAAAGAAGAAACAAAAGAAGAAGCATAATGATTAAGCTTAACGGTTTTAACCGTTAAGCTATTTAATCTTTTATAAAGGTGGTGAAGGCGTGGATTCCATCAATTCTAAATTGGTGCTGCAATGTAAGAAAAATAACGAAAAAGCATTCCATACATTACTCAGTACATATGAAAAATATATCTATACCATTTGTTATAACTACACCAATTCAAGAGAAGATGCGTTGGATTTAGTTCAGGATATCTGCATAAAAGTCCTAAGAGGCATCCAGCATTTTGATGAATCTAGGCCTTTATTACCATGGATTAAAAAAATTACAATCAATACATGTATCAATTTTAAGCAAAAGAAACGACAAACAGTATCATTAGATGAGATTATGACAGATGATGGTCGAACGTTAAAAGATGCCATCGCCTCTCAATTTAATCTTGAAGATTTTATTTTATTCCAGGATACGAATAAAACCATCAATGAAACCATTCATGGCATTGAGGAAAAATATCGCATGCCATTAATCTTGAGACACAAACATGAAATGTCTTATGAAGAAATGTCTGCTTACCTTAACTTGCCACTGAATACAGTAAAAACAAATTTATACCGTGGTAGAAAGATTTTAAAAGAACAATTAACCCAGAAAGGTATATGGGGGGTGACACAATGAGTTGTAATTTCGATGAAATGCTATTATATGAATTTTTAGATGATGTTTTAGAACCTGCAGAGAAACTTGTGGTTTCCAATCACTTAAGTGCATGCCCACATTGTCGTAAAAAACTCTCTGAAATTAAATTAATGTTTTACGAGCTTGAACATATGGAGGCTATTGAAATTCCTGAAGAATTAAGCTTAATAAGACTAGAAGCTGTTAAAGTGGAATTAGGCAAATCAAAAGAGTCTAAATCCTTACTTACTCAACTACAGGAGACTAAAACTGTTTTATTAGAAACACCAGTTGTGAATCATCTTGTACCTACTAAAGAAAAAATGGTGAAGACCTCTAAATTCTTTTATGATGGCACTAAGAAAATTGTCACAAACATGCCAAAGAAAGAGAAAAAGAAAACTAGACTTAAAGGAAAATTAGGAGGCCTATTATGATTCTACTAAAAATCATACTATGGATATTCTTGTCCCTTTTGATATTGATTTTAAGCATTATCTTCTTAGCCATTGTCCCTCGTTTAAAAGGTCGTCTAATTTTCAACAATCAGCAGTTGCATTTTAAAGGCAGTTTTCTATTTGGTCTTTTAAAAATATACTACAGTGAAAAGATACTATTCATTAAGTTTCTTAATTTCAAAGTCTACCAACCAAAAGATAAAGAGAAAAAAAATCTTGATGAACTCACTGAAGAAGAAACTACTACAGAGGAAGATGAAAAAGAAGAGAAAAAGAAGAAGGAAAAGCAAGAAAAATCATTTAAAAAACCAAGTTTACACCTTATATCTCTCGGTTTAAATCTCGTCAAAAAAATCATAAGAATCATTGCCCCTAAATATGCCTATTTGAAATTGAAATTTGGGATAGATGATCCTTATTTTACAGGATTAACAGGTTTGATTTACAACACCCTTTTCTATCCTTTAAACCGTGTAAAAAGATATGAATTTATTTACGAACCGGTTTACAATGATGTGGCATTAGAATACGAAGGGGACTTCTATGTGAATTTCTCTGTGCTACAATTGATTATTCCAGTCTTAAGATTTATTCTGAGAAAAGATGTCAGAGATTATCTTGATTTTCATCCAATCAAAAAATTATTCTCAAAAAAAGAAAAGCATGTGGTTATAGAATAAAAACACCAACTTAAAATTGGTGTTTTTATCATTATCTTTAATATTTTCAATTTATTTTTTTAACTCTAATGGCAAAGTCAAATCAAAACGTACGCCTTCCCCAACTTTACTTTCACAAGCAATCGTGCCACTTAAGGTTTGATTGACAAGATTATGGATGATATACATGCCAAGACCACTATTATCTTTGTTTCTTCTTGTTGTATAAAAAGGTTCAAAGACATGAGCCAGTATTTCTGGTGGAATACCTTTCCCATCATCTAGATAAGTTAACCTCACCAATTGACCATCCTGTACAGCACGTATAATGATGGTTCCTTTTTCTTGGTCACCATAGCCATGATGCATGGAATTCATAATGAAATTTGTTATGACTTGAGAGATGGCACCAGGATAGGTCACCATAAAAATTGTTGAATCCACTTCATTGAGGATCTCTAAATTATTCTTTCTTGTTGTTGGTTTCAAAGAAGTAAGAATTTTATCAATTTCTTCTTTTAACTCTATGGATTTTAAGGATTCTATATTCTGATTGATGGCAATGGACTTAAATTGCTTCACGAGTTCACTGGCACGGTCTAAATTGTTCATCAATAAACTTGATGCATCTGTAAGAGAATTTAATATTTTATCAAATTCACTCTTAGATAATTTATTGGACTCAAAAAGATCTTTCATCCTTTTTACTTCATTTTGAATATAAGATGAGCTGGTGACGCCATTGCCCAATGGCGTGTTTATTTCATGAGCAACACCTGCTACAAGAACACCCAATGAGGCAATTTTTTCTTTATCAATAATATATTGATATTGTTGTTTGATTTCTTCATATTGTGAACTTACAATTTCCTCTAGGGTTTTATTTTTTTGTTCAAAAACTTCTGTGATGGTCACAAAAGATCTGGCCATTTTACCCATTTCATCATTTAACTGAGCATACTCATATGGCGGTGAACTCTCAAATTTTCCATTAGCGATTTGTTCTCCATAAACAGATAATGCATCAATTGGCTTCAAACGATTTTTAATAATAAATACAATGGTAATGGTCACAATAGCACCAATTAGAACAATAAGACCAATGAGGTACATCATGAATCTATTCAAGCCAGATTCCACTTCCTTTTTATTCACAATAGTAATGAGATGCCAATTGGAATAATTAATGGCTTGACTTAAAATAAAATAATCTTGATCTTCATGGTTAATCACTTCCATACCATCATGTGGTTCTAAGGTCCAATCATATATGTCTGGATAGATATTTTGAATTTGTTGATTCAATACATATTCCGGATTATGGTGATAAATGAAAGTACCATCATCAGCCACAATCATCACTTCCCCTTTACTGCCAACATTTATTTGATTAACAACATCAGGGATGGTTCTTAAATCGAAATCCACGACACAGAAAAAATGACTGCCATCAGGTTCTGTTAAGGTTGCAATAGATGAAATCACATACTGTTTAGTTTCCCATTCCAAATAAGGATCGGTGTAATTGATGACATTATTCTTTAAGGCATCTTTATGCCATGGTCTTATAAAAACATCGTACTCTGGACCTGAAACATATCCTGTGTCATCAACATAAAAGTTTGCAGTTTCATTTGCCACCCATACCAAGAAAATTTGATCATTACTTTTTTCAATGGCATTCAATGCATTAACAACATCTCGAAAATTTGGATGTTCCTGGGCTTCTTCTAATGTATCCACTTGAGTTAAAAAGGATTTGATTTTAGGATTAAAGGTCATTTGCTTCACATAAGATGAAGTGTCCTCAAACAAACTCTCAATTTGATGCTTTGCAAATTGATTTTCAGTATCCAACCTTGAAGCTAACTCGTCAGATAACACCTTTTGGGTATAATTGAACACAACAAAGCCTACCATTAAAGTCATAATGATAAGCAAAATGATAATGTTCGTCATCAAATGATTACTGATTTTGCGTTTGTAATTGAACATAACCCCCCCCAGCAATACATATTTACCCAACTAAAACAATTTATCACATTAAATGTAAAGATCCATCCAATGAACCAATCTTATCGTTCCTTGTTAAGGATGGCATTCAAACCTGTTATTAAATAATCCACTTCCTCAAGGGTTGTAAAATATGAAAAACTGACTCTAACGGTTCCATTTGGAAAGGTATTCAAAGCTTTATGAGCAAGTGGTGCACAATGAATTCCCACGCGAGTCGCTATATGATAATACTTTTCCAGTTCAAAAGCGACAACAGCATTATCAAGGGTTTTGAAATCCAACGAAATAACTGCTGTTCTATTTCGAGTATCTTTTGCACCAATTATGCTTACATCATCTGACTTAAAATGCTTTAAGAAATAATCCACCAATCCCATTTCATGTGCGTGAATCTTTTCAAGTGTTGTAGCCTTGATAAACTCCAATGCTTTATGTAGACCAAAAATTCCAACAACATTCGGTGTACCGGATTCAAATTTATCCGGCATAAAATGCGGTTGAGTTTCTGATTCAGAAGCACTACCTGTTCCACCTTCTATTAATGGCATCACTGATTTAGCAAAATCAGGACATATTAAGAAGCCACCTACGCCAGTTGGACCTAACAAACTTTTATGTCCAGTAAAAGCTAAAGCATCAATATGATACGCTTTCATATCTATAGGTATAACACCTGCGGTTTGCGCTGCATCTACAACGAATTTTAAGTGATGCTTATGTGCAATTTCTCCCACTGAAAGCAAGTCATTTACACTACCACATACGTTTGAACCATGCATCATCATAATCATCTTTGTATTGTCTTTTATTAAAGGCTCTATTGCCTCGATCATTGCATAACCATAGGCATCACAAGGCACCATTGAAATTTCACAACCAATGCGATTTAAAGGACGAATGACGGCATTATGTTCCAATGATGAGATAATCACATGGTCTGAAGCCATTAGGTAACCTTTTAAAATTACATTCAAACTTTCAGTAATATTCTTTGTAAAAATAACATGATCTGTATAATCAAAATTAAATAGTTCAGAAAGCCACTGTCTAGTCTCATAAACAACACGACTTGCATCTAAGGAAGATTGATAAGCTCCTCTAGAAACACTACTGCCATTATGTAAAATATAGTCCGCCATAATTTGCGAAACACCTGGTGCTTTAGGATAAGATGTTGCACCATTATCTAAATATACTCTTTCTTGATTCATGGAACCTCCTTTTGTTATTTATTTAACTTTATTGGTTTGTAAAAAAAAATCTTGGGTATGAAAAAATTAGGTTGTGATAAAGAGAAAGGAGTCTAATATGACTGAATGCGAAAAACTCGCCAATTGTTCTTTTGTTTCATGTTGCGATGCATATGAAAGAAGTACAGCTGCAAAAGGTTTTGTTTCCATGTATTGTAAGGGTAATCGTATGAATGATTGTGTACGAAAAAAACTCTCTAATACTTTTGGAAAAGACGTTGTTCCGAAGAATATGATGCCAAATGGTTCACCGCTTCCTGGCACTCAAACTGATGATTGGGATGAACGTGCACTTCATTTCAGACGTTATCTGGGATGATCCTTTCTTCCACATTTAATGTACTCCTTTTCAGAAGGAAATACAATAATCTTCCAAATATTATTGGCATTGGAATGCAAACAAAAAAGCTCAGGATATTCCTGAGCTAATTTACATTTTCACCAACTTTTTCTTCTTTTTCTGCAACTTCCAATTTTTTATAAGCAGTTGACAGCATTAATTTAATACGATTAAGCTGATTCACTTCAGAAGCTCCTGGATCATAATCTACAGGAACAATATTGGATTTTGGATAGGCTTGTCTCAGTACCTTAATCATGCCTTTTCCAGTTATGTGGTTCGGTAGACAACCAAAAGGCTGTAAACAAGCAATATTGTCTACTCCAGATTCAATGAGTTCGATCATTTCTGCTGTTAAGAACCATCCTTCACCCGTTTGATTTCCAATAGATAAATGAGGTCTTGCCTTATCTGCCAAACGATCAATTGGTAATGGTGGTGTAAAACGCTTTGATGCCTTTAAGGCTCTTACCATTTCTTTTCTAAAACCTTCCATAACCATTATGGCTGTTTTAGAAATTGCCATACTCTTAAAGGAACCAGACAGTTCTTCATATTTGTAAATGTTATTGTACTGTGTGTACAATAAGAAATCAAACAGGTCTGGCATCACAGCTTCAGCACCTTCCGCTTCCAAAAACTCTACAATTTCATTGTTTGCCGTTGGATGAAACTTCACTAGAATTTCACCAACAATACCAACTTTCGGTTTCACCAAGGTTTCATCAATTGGTAGTGTATCAAAAGCCTCAACAACTTCATCAATCATATCATTAAGCTTTTGTTTATTTCTTATGGCATTTTGGAACTTACTCACCCATTGCTCATATAACGCATTGGCAGAACCTTTTTCTATTTCATAGGGTCTGACCTTGAAGAGCATTCTCATAAGCAAATCACCCATTAGAACACTGTCAGCCAATATTTTTAAAAGAGGAATTGATAACTTGAATCCTGGATTACTTTCCACACCTGCTACACCAAATGAAATAACTGGTATATGAGACATATTTAAATCTCTTAGAGCTTTTCTTATAAAAGCAATATAGTTTGTAGCACGACAACCGCCACCAGTTTGACTCATCATAATGGAAACGTTATTCAAATCATATTTACCTGACTGTAATGCTTCAACCACTTGTCCAACAGTGATGATGGTCGGATAACAAGCATCATTGTGAACCACTTTCAAGCCAGAATCTATAGCACCGGTATCAACGGATGGTAATAAAACTGCCTTATAACCGGCTTCCTTCAATGCTACTTCAAGAAACTGAAAATGGATTGGCGCCATTTGTGGAATTAAAATAGTATGTTCTGATTTCATTTCCTTAGTAAATTCAACGCGACGATAGTCAGGCAACACTTTTTTTGCTTGAATTCCTGATTTATCACGATCATGAATCGCTGCAATTAAGGATCTTATACGAATTCTTGCTGCACCTAAATTATTGATTTCATCTATTTTTATGGTTGTATATAATTTATTGTACTGATGGAGAATTTCTTGTACCTGATCAGTTGTTACGGCATCTAAACCGCATCCAAAAGAATTTAACTGAATCAATTCCAGATCATCACGGGTAGAAACAAATCGAGCAGCTTTATAAAGCCTTGAATGATATACCCATTGATCTACAACACGAATAGGTCTTTCTATTGGCATATCTCTAAAACCATCCTCGACAAGAATAGCAAAACCATAACTATGAATCAATTCATCAATACCATGGTTAATTTCTTTATCTAAATGATATGGTCGTCCAGCAAGTACAATACCTTTTATTTGGTGATCTTCAATGTACTTCAATGTTTTTTCTGTTTCTGCTTTGATATCTGTTTTAAATTGATGCAGCTCTTCATAAGCCATATTCAAGGCTCTTTTTATATCTTTTTTAAGCAGATTTTCATTTGCAAGTTCTTCTACAAGACGTTTGTACATTCTCTTCTCATCATCAATTGGTAAAAACGGATGATAGAAAATCACATCCTCAGCATGTAAACGCTCTAAATTTGCCCAAATTGTTTCAGGATAAGAAATTACAATTGGACAATTGTAATGATTGTTGGCACCCTGATCTTCCTTAATATTATATGGAATAGAAGGATAGAAAATTTTCTTTATCCCTTTATCCAACAAATCTTCTAAATGACCATGAACCAGTTTCCCAGGATAGCAAACAGACTCAGAAGGAATCGATTCCAATCCCTTTTCAAAAATTTTCTTAGAGGATCTAGCCGACAATCTTACTTCATAACCAAGTTCTGTAAAGAAGGTAAACCAGAAAGGATAGTCCTCATACATATTTAAAACACGAGGTAAACCAATAACACCTTTAGGGGCATTCTTTACGGGTTTATAGGAAAATAAACGATTGTATTTATATTCATATAAATTAGGGGCCTGATTTTTCTTTTTAACTATACCTGCACCACGTTCACAACGATTGCCAGAGTAAAATTCTTTACCATTGGAAAAGCTTGAAATGGTCATCAAACAATGGTTGCCACACAAATCACATCTTTTCAATGAATGTTTCACAGAGAAATCATCGATTTCATCCAAACACATCATACCAGTTTTTTCCAACTCAAGATTTCTAGCGATTAAAGCTGAACCAAAAGCACCCATAAGTCCTGAAATATCAGGTCTTACAACTTCTCGCCCTAAAATAATTTCTACACCTCTTAAGACGGCTTCGTTATAAAATGTACCTCCTTGAACAACAATTTTTTCGCCAAGTTCTTCAGGTGTTTTCATACGAATAACCTTGTAAAGGGCATTTTTAATAACAGATAATGAAATCCCTGCTGATATATCGGCTACACTTGCACCTTCTTTTTGTGCTTGTTTTACCTTTGAATTCATAAATACAGTACATCGTGTGCCTAGATCTACTGGATGTTCTGCCTGCAAACCTAGAATAGCGAAATCTTTAACACCCATATCCAATGAATTTGCAAAAGTTTCAATAAAAGAGCCACATCCAGAAGAACATGCTTCATTTAGCATTATGGATTCAATAACACCATTATTGATTTTTAAGCTTTTCATATCTTGGCCGCCAATGTCTAAAACAAAATCAACGCCGTTTAAAAAATGCTCTGCTGCAGTATAGTGTGCAACGGTCTCAATTTCACCGTGGTCAATTCTTAAGGCTTCCTTGATTAAATGCTCACCATAACCGGTTACACATGAACCAGCGATGTATAAACCTTCATGCATTTGACTTTTCATGACTTTCAACGCTTCCAATGTAGAAATTAATGGCTTTCCTTGATTGGAACCGTAGTGAGAGAAAAGTATATTTTTTTCATGATCAATTAAAACTACTTTCGTAGTAGTTGAACCTGCATCAATACCTAAATAAACAGGACCTGCAACTTCATCCATGGCTTTTCTGCCAACTTTATTTTTCTCATGTCTTTGTTTAAAGCTTTCATATTCAAAATCATCTTTAAATAAAGGCGGTAAGAGACCTTGCTTGTGATCGTCAATGGCATATATTTTATTTAATCGATCAAACAAGTAGCTAAGAGGTGCAGGGGTTTCCTTTGAAGACAGTAAAGCTGCTCCAATAGCGACGAAAAATTGCGAATCGTCTGGAAATATAATATCCTCTTCTTTTAATTCTAAGGTTTCAATAAACCTTTGTCTCAATTCTGAAAGAAAATATAAAGGGCCACCTAAAAAGGCAATCTTACCTTTAATAGGTCTGCCTTGTGCCAATCCACCAATGGTTTGATTCACAACAGCTTGCAAAACCGACACAGCAATATCTTCTTTTCTAGCCCCTTCATTTAACAAGGGCTGTACATCTGTTTTGGCAAAAACACCACATCTAGATGCAATCGGATAAATCGTCTTATAAGATTTTGCTAATTCATTTAACCCCGATGCGTCTGTTTGAAGCAATGAAGCCATCTGGTCTACAAAAGCACCTGTACCACCAGCACAGGTACCATTCATTCTTTGCTCTAATACATCACCCAAATATGTAATTTTGGCGTCTTCTCCACCTAATTCTATGGCAACATCCACTTCTGGTACAGTCGTTTCAATTGTTTTTGTACACGCAACAACTTCCTGTGTAAAGGTGGCATTTAATTTCGTTGCAATGTTCATACCGGCTGACCCGGTAACATTAATGGTTCCAATGCGATTTTGTATTAACCCTTTTGCATTGTGAAACATTTTTGCAACAGTGTTTTTAATATCGGAAAAATGGCGATTATACTCTTTATGGATTATGGTATGGTCGTCATCCAATACAACAAATTTTACAGTCGTCGAACCTACATCTATGCCTATACTCAATGGTTCTTTCATAATGTCCTCCATAATGCTGTAGCTTACCCACATTCCTATATTATATCATTTTTTTGTAAAATAAAATTAATTTGTGATTAAAATTCATTTAAAAAAACTACAAAAAAAGTCACAATCATACTGTTTTTTTTGTAAACTTTTGATTATTGAACATTATTGTTTATGTCATATGCCACTTGAGTAGTATCCCAAAGAAATACATCCAAATCAATTCTAAAGCCAATGACAACGACGCCTTCCTCTTCAAGCATGGTCTTTTGCATCCATTTTCCTTGTTCATCTTGGATGGCAATTTCACCTTTGCTGTTAATAATCCTTTGCCAAGGAATATGATACTTTTCTGTCATACTACTTAAAATCCAGCTTATTTGTCTGGCACCTCTTGGACTTCCTGCGTATCTGGCAACAGATCCATAAGTCATGACTTTCCCTTCAGGAATCTGTTGCATAATCCATATTGCTTTTCTTGTGAATTCTTTCATACCATCACTCCTCATTCATCATTTTATCACGAAATGTTTTAGATTGCTTTAGCCTTCTTGGAATGAATGATACAATATAAAAAAAGGAGTGCCTATGTTATTACCTCAAAAAATCCACCACAGTTGGGAAAATTTTTTAACTGACGAAATACAAAGAGAACTAGAAATTATTGAATCAAAATTAGTGGAACCCTTTAATCCTATTCACCATGACGTGACCTTAAGATTTTTAGAAGTTGACTTAAATCAAGTTAAAGTCATTTGGTTGGGACAAGATGTTTATCCTGCACCAGGGGCTGCTACAGGAAGAGCTTTTGAAACCAATAAGATTCAAAGTTGGACAGAACCATTCCAGCAAGTTTCTTTGAAGAATATTGTTCGTTTAATTCATAAGACCTATATGAACATTACTGCATATGAAAATATTTATAGTTACGCACAAATAAAAAAAGCCATTGAAAATGGCGAGTTTCCCATCGCATCCTATGGGATGTGGTTTGATCAATTAGAAGCACAAGGGGTTTTGTTTCTTAATACAACTTTTACATGTGAAGCCAACAAACCGAATAGCCACAAAAAAATATGGGCACATTTTTCAGAAGTATTACTCCAATATATTTCTAAGTCTCATCCGGATATTCATTGGTTCCTTTGGGGAAATGAAGCCCAAAGTCATCTCAATCATATAACAACTGGACATTATCACCTTTCTAGACATCCGATGATGTGTAGCAATAAATATGAGGATGATTTCTTAAAAGCCACATGTTTTGGGAAAACATGGCATTTGATTCATTGGTTAGGCTAATAGAAAACCCGATTATGAATAACCGGGCTTTTTTAGACGCTTTTACAAATGGGGGGTAGTAAATGGTCTATTCATATAACAGGGGGTACTGTTATAATTAAAGTGTTAATATTTCAAGGACTTCATGAGCATCTTCAGCATTTAAAACTGGTTCGACTAAGGAAATCACTTCACGTCTATTTAAGGAACGTATAATCTTTCTCGCTTTCAAAACAGATGAAGGACTCATACTAAACTCATCCAATCCCATTGCCAACAGCAAAGGAATTAGCTTTTCATTGCCTGCAACTTCTCCACACATGCCAACCCAGATCCCTGCTTCATGGCCATTGTCTATTACCATTTTTATAAGACGAATGAGTGCAGGATGATAGGGAGAATATAAATCTGCGATTTGCTGATTCATTCGATCCACAGCGGTTGTGTATTGAATCAAATCATTTGTTCCAATGGAGAAGAAATCTACTTCTTTAGCCAATTGATCTGATATTAAGGCTGCAGCTGGAATTTCGATCATAATACCAATTTCAAAATCTTTATAAGGTATATTTTTTTCAGATAATTCGACTTTTACTTCGTTAATCCATTCTTTAGTGCTTCTGATTTCTCTTATATTAGAAATCATTGGAAACATAATTTTTAAATTGCCGTGAACACTTGCTCTTATCAGTGCACGAAGTTGGGTTTTGAATAGTTCTTCATGGTCTAAACAATAGCGAATAGCACGATAACCCAAGAAAGGATTTTCTTCTTTTGGAAAGTCCAAATATGGAATTTGCTTATCGCCACCGACGTCAAGAGTTCTTATGACAACAGGTTTCTCACCCATAGCCAACAAAACAGATTTGTAAGCTTCATATTGCTCTTCTTCTGTAGGACTTGAATTTCTATCCATATATAAAAACTCACTTCTAAAAAGTCCGATACCTTCTCCATCATTGGCGAGAACAAAATCCACATCATTGGGTTGACCAATATTACAGCCGATTTCAACCTCATGTCCATCTTTTGTCACTGAAGGCTGGTTAATCATTTCCTTTAAAGCTTGACGTTTTTTGTCAGCTTCCAATTTCAAATACTCATACTCACGAATAATGGATTCCGATGGATTAATAAATATTTCACCAGTTTCTCCATCAAACCCAATAAATTCATCTCCTTTAAGTGCATCCATAAAGGCACCTACACCAACAATGGCTGGAATTTCCATTGTCCGTGCCATAATAGCTGAATGTGAGGTTTTTCCACCAATTTCAGTGATAAACCCTACCACTTTGTCTTTTGTAATCATGGCAGTATCTGATGGTGTCAAATCGTGGGCTATTAATATGACAGGTTCATCAATTAAAGACATATCCAAAGTTCTTACGTCCATTAAAATACGCATTAATCGATTACAAACATCTTTTACATCTGCCATACGTTCACGCATATAGGCGTTGTTCATACTTTCAAAAATGGCTATAAAGGCATCTCTAACTTCTAAGGTTGCATATTCTGGTGTATACTGTTCTTTTTTTATTTTGTCTTTAATTTGATTTTGCATCTCAGGATCTTTTAACATCATCAAGTGGGCTACAAATATTTCACCCTCAGATTCACCCATTTTTTCAATGGTGTGATGTTTAATCACTTCGATTTCTTTTTCTGCTTGCAAAACAGCTGCATCAAATAATGACAAGGCTTTCTCAACATCTTCTACAGTTGATTTTATAGGCTCAACAAAATCCTCTTTTATCAATATTGGACCTAAGCCATATCCAGGTGAAGCACCGATTCCTTTCATACTAACCTCTTTTTCTTTCACTGAACTTAAATTTCTGCCATGGCAAAATAGAATCCAATAATGGCAGCTCATCATCAAGAACTCTACCAACGACACTGGTTTTGCCTGTATTCTCCATATCTTGTAAGGCAATCTGCAACTCTCCTGCATACCTTGTATATAGAGATGAATCTATTAAAATATCACCTTTTTTAATCGGTTGTGTATTTATCGGGTCAAATTGATGTCCTTTGTATTTCACCCTCGATTGTGTAGAACGAATCATATACGCACTCACATCTCCACGATTAAAATGAAATTCTTTTAAAACAATATCTTTTTCTACTTGAGGTAAATTCTCAAGAAGTTCAACGTCTAAAGTTAAAACCTCTTTATCCATTTCACTCAAAGCTTTTAATTCCTCTTCACTGGCAAAGCAATTGGCTATAATGACGTCATCAATTAGACCTGTATTAAACAATTCCTTAGCTTGTGTGACAAGGCTCATATCACGATGATGCTCTAAAGTACAAAGTCCATCACTTACTGGCCAAGGTCCAAATTCAGCTGTTTTTGAAGAAATAAAAGCAGCAGTCTTGATATTATGCTCCTTAAATTGCTTGGAACAGGCCATAAAATGACTTTGAGACAAGCCCGTATAACGATGAGGATAGAAATTATGACAACCATATAAATTCGAAGAAATTGGTTGATAAGACAAAATGGTTTCAAGATATCTCGTTCCATTTGACATATTAATTTCTATTTTCAAATTGTATGGATTACAAGTCATAACACTTTCTTCATTGCCTGAGAATCCTAAGTCTAATCTGATTCCTGAAAGTCCAAGTTCTTTAAAATAACTTAAATCACTATAATGTACACCTAATGCTTTAAAGACTTCTGGATCCACATCTGCGATGACTTCCATCTCATAAGCATTAGCTGTTTCAACTATTTTTTTAAAATCCATCATAAAGGCTTCTTGATTTTCACCCATTGAAATCAAACAAGTAAAAATTCTTTTAAAACCGTATGCACCTGCTAAATGAATATAATTGAGATGTTCTTGAAGGGGTGCACGATCAGGATAAATTGAAATTCCTAATCTTCTCATGACTAACCTATTTTCTCATATAGATCTACAAATTCAGTAGCTAAATCTTTTAATAGAATTGCATTCATTAAATGATCTTGTGCATGGATCAAAAGAATTGAAACCTCCACACCCTCACCTCTAGCTTCTTGTTGAATTAATGAAGTTTGAGTTTTATGAGCTTCATTTAACGATTGCTCAGCTGATGATATTGCATCTCTAGCAGCTTGGAAATCTCCATCTTTAGCATGTTGGATGGCCTCCATTGCGAAACTTTTTGCATTACCACTTGATGTTATTAAACCAAATATGATCATTTCACTCATTGTGTATCCCCTTACTTTGCTAATTCCAAAGCAGCGTCTAAAACAGCTGCGCCATTTAAAGTACCATAATGCAAACTGTTGATAACTTCTACTGGTACACCTTTTGGTTCTAATTGCTTTTCAATTTTCTTTTTAAGGTATCTCACTTGAGGACCTAAAAGTAAAACTGAAATTTTATCATAATGGTTAATAGCTTCGCCTTCAGAAACAGCAAAAATATTGACACTTAAATTTCTAGCAGCAGCAGCTTCTTGCATTTTAACCACAAGTAAACTCGTTGACATACCTGCCGAACAAACTAACATAATATCCTTCATAACATCCTCCTATTGATGTTTCAATTCTTCATTTACTAAATGAACCAACGCTTCTACGGCTTCAACTTCATCATTACCTTCAGCAATGATTTCAACTTGATCACCTAGAGAAACACCCAGTCCCAATATGCCAATAATACTCTTGGCATTAATGGCATTGCCATCCTTTGCCAATTGAATTTCTGATTCAAATTTTTGTGCTACAGCCACAAAAGAGCTTGCTGGTCTTGCGTGAAGACCCGATTGATTTTCTATAGTTACAATTGCCTTTTTCATGTTAACGTCCTCCTCGCAAATATATAAAGCATGAATCGTGCCAACTTTTTTACACAGTTCAAGTTCAGTTATTGCAACACATACAGCTTTTGCACATTAAAGATTTCACACTTTACACACTGTGTGATTTCTACACACTATCTCGATTTTCAACAAACATCTTACACAAATAAGCTACTTCATCGTCACCTATGTGTAATTGATAATAGTCTTCTATGGTATTTAAACAGCTTTTAATTTGGAAAAATTCTCGACTGTATTTACTTTTGAAAGCATCCAATTCCTTAAACTCGGTTTCCGGCAATTCCTTAATCAATTTCTCAACAAGAAAAGACATATGAAGAATTATACCGGTCTTCACTTCTGAAGGCACACTTAAAGAAAGCTCCAGTTCAACTTCTCCAATGAAAGTTCGCAAATTACCCATTAATTTTTCAACATTCGTTACGGTAATATGTTCTTTCAAGGACTGAATAATTTTAAGATAGTTGTCTTCTTCCTCTATAATGCTCTCGAGTTTTTTTATGCCGTTACCTGAAAAGAGATCCACCGCTGAAATAAATGGTATACCTGTAATATCAATATCTATGGTACCAACAATGGCCAACAGGTGATAATCTTTTCTAAAATCCTCAATTTTCTTCAAATATTCTTTTCTGTTTAAGATATTAATGGATTCAATGCGAATATGATCCAAGTTATCTATACGTTCTTCTATAATCGCTTTTAATTTTTCTGAAGCGCCTTCTCCAGTGAAACATGCCGTGAGAATTAAATTATCTCTAATATGTTTGTGTTTTCTTTTATTTCTGTTTCTTAATTGCATCTCGCGACATGCATTATAAATCTCAGTAATATCTCTACCAAGTTCTGCTTTTCTACAAGCTTCTAGTACAATTGGTGTACTGACCATGTCAATGGTTTTAATCACGATACCTGTTTCTTCGTAAATCATGTCACCGAAATTCCCTAGTGAACCCATGTCCACAAGCAATAAAATACCATCATAGGATTTTAATTTCAGAATTTCTGACTTGACGATTTCATACATGGCTTCTGCCTTCATACTCAAAGACATATCCAAACCAATAACACGCTCTGCATCCACTAAGGATTTGGCAACCTGCACCATACTGGTTGCAGTCGCATTGCCATGGGCGACAACAATGACAAAAACGCCATTTTCTTCCATAGGATCCAGCTGTATGCCTTCTGTTGCAAAGAACATAGTCAAATAGCCAATTTCATCTAATGGGACTTGTAATTCAAAGGTTTTATCTACTAATTTAGCAACTTCCATTGCCACGATAAATTCTTTTTCATATTGTACTCTGATAAAATTTAATTTAGGATGATAAATTCTTTTTCCATCTTTTATTCTTTCAATACTTGAATGCAGATGAAGAGCCAACCCAAAAAATATTTTTTCATCATAGGTTCTATTCAGTTGCTTTGATGCATAGTCCATCATTTTTAAGGCGGTATCCATCACCTTCTCATCCACAATACCTTTTAAATCATCAGCCTTAAACTTTCTAGGTAAATTCCCTAGATACTGTTTGAAGTAAGTATCAATGTCTACATTTAAAAGTTGATTGATTTCTTCATCATCCATACCGGTATCTTTTAGTGATTTTACTTTTTCTTCTATCATATTGTAGAAGTAAGTGCCTTCTTCATGGAACATCTCATCATCTACAGCTATTTGTTGATGTTCATCATAATAAAATCTTAAAATATCACCTTTGTGTTTAAGAAGCTTATCTATTTCATCTCTATTTTCTTTTATTTTTAACATGCCTCTTTTGACATGATGAGGCAAATCCATTTGAGTAATTAAAATATAACTTTCTTCTTGAGATTTGTAATTCAAGAAGGCTTTGGCACATGCCAACTGAATATCACTTTTCAATTGACCGATATTGTTGATGCATTCAAATAATAAAAATGAGATCAGAGAATTCTTATTGATATAAATGCTTTTGTTCACCCTTTTTGATTCTTCGTTTATAAAAACTTGAATGAGTTGATAACGTTCATCCAATAACCGCTCACTCAATGCTGGTAACAAGATACTCATAGGAATTCGTCGTGTAAATGTTTTTAACAAATAAGAGTTGGGATCTTCAGTGGTTGCTGCAATAATCTGAACGTCTGCATGGATCACTTTTTCCGTTTCACCTAAAGGTCTAAAAACACCTTTGTCTATAAAGGTAAACAGCATCTCCTGACCTTCCGGCGATAAACGATGTACTTCATCTAAAAATAAAATACCTTCATGAGCCTTTAACAACAAGCCATCGCGATCTTTCTCAGCGCCAGTAAAGGCACCTTTTTTTACACCAAAAATTTGGGCCACCAAAAGTTGAGGATTTGAGGCATAATCAGCGCAATTAAAATGAATAAATGGAGCATCTTTTTTAATCATTTTAACTTCCTTTGCAAAGAAGTACATGTGCTCAGCAAACATGGATTTTCCAACACCTGTTTCACCTAAAAGTAAAGTGTGTAATCCTCTCGGCGGATAGAAAATAGCTGCCTTGGCTTGCTGTATGGGAATCTGCAAGGATAAATTTGCACCGATAATCCTTTCAAAACTATTGGCGAAGGTGACATCTACACCTCTAACATCAATTTTTTTCTCGTATCTTGCTTTAAATTTTACAGGGCGGCCATCAAACTTTTCCACTCGACCTTCATCGACTAAAATATTGAGGTAACGGCTCACATTGGAACGATCTGTATCCACTTCAAGACTAATGTCCTGGGCAGATACACCTTCTTGATTAGATTTCTGTAAGTTTTCCAATGCCTGATAAATTTGATCAATTTTTTTCATCGTTACCTCCTTCTTATACTTTTATTATATCTTATAGGTATATAAAGTGGTTAAGGATGCATAAAATGCATCCTTTTTTATTTGATTATTCACCCTCTTACAGATTAAATCTGCAAGGATTATAAAGACTTCTCTAATTTTCTGTTTGATAAAATTACGAATGGTAAATACATAACAACAGTTAATGCCAAGTTGAAAAGTGCAAGAGCTGCTGCTGCAACACTACCATTAGTTGCTAAGAATGCACCAATTACTGGTGGTGTTGTCCAAGGAACGATTACAGATGTCATTGGTACTAAACCAACAGCTGTTGCAGTATAAGAAATAATTGTTAAGATCACTGGACCAAATACGAAAGGTAAGAAGAACAATGGATTTAAAACAATTGGTAAACCAAATACTACAGGTTCGTTAATGTTAAACAATGAAGTTGGTGCAGCAATTTTAGCAATAGAACGTTGTGCTTTGTCTTTACCAAATACGAAGATCGCAGCTAATAAACCAACAGTTGTACCTGAACCACCCATGTAAACAAAACCATCAAAGAATGATTTCGTTACGATGTAAGTCATTTCTTTACCTTGAGCTAGTAAGTCAGCGTTAGCAGTAGCCAAAGGCATAAATACAGATTGCATTACAGGATCTAAAATGTTAGAACCATGTAAACCAAAGAACCAGAAAATATGGTTAGAGAATGCAACAGCAATTGCGCCACCTAATGTGTTACCAACTTCTGAAACTGGCTTTTGCACAACGTCTAGTAAGAATTTCGATACTGATGTACCAGTTTTATCAATCCAAACTTGTGCGAATCCTACGATGAAAATAGTAATCATTACAGGGACTAATGTTGCAAAAGTTTTTGATACTGCTGGTGGAACGTTTTCTGGTAACTTAATTTCAAATTTCTTTGATTTAACTAACTTTACATAAATCTCAGTAACGATTAAAGCAACAGCAATTGCACCGAATAAACTCGAGTAAGATAAGAAGGACCAGTTAATGTTACCCCAAGTCCCTATGGTCTTACCAACTAATTCTGCTGGTACAGCAATGCCATCTAATGCCTCTGGAACGGATGCTGATACAAACATTTGAGGAATTAATACCATGAAACTCGAAACAGATAATACACCTGCAGTTAATGGATTAACATCATAAGATTTTGCCAAGTTGTAAGCAATTGTGAAAGATACAAGCAATGCCATCATGGCTAGAGTTCCCCACCAAACGTTTCCGCCTAATGCTCTCCAGCCATCACCAAATATTTTTGACATCAATGCGTTGTGATCATAGCCTGGTAAACTTAAGTTGTTAATCATAACAGCCACTGAACCTGCAATAATTAACGGCATAATTGCGATAAAACCATCACGGATAGCAACCAAATGTCTTTGTGAACCTATTTTGGCAGCTACAGGAATGAAGTGCTCTTCAAACCAATTTAATAAACCTTTCATTTTAAACCTCCCTAATACGATAATTGCATAGCAGTTGAGCTCATTTTACTGAGCAATTATTATATGAGCAAAAGCCGTGCCAACTTTTTTATTGTCGTCCAAGGACACATAAGTAAATCGAGAAGCCTTGAAATATCTCATTTATTTAACATTGTGAACATTATTACATCCTGTTACACAGTGTGTAAACTAATCGGTATATAGTGTGTACCCCTTTACACAGAAAAAGAAACGTCTCCGTTTCTTCTATCTTACAACAAATTTATTTAATTTATTCATAGATTATAAAATAATTTGACCACCAGCTATCCACAGCATTCATCAGTTCATCTGCTGGATATAATCTGTCTTTCCCTTTCGGTGAACCATCTGAGTAAACACTTCCCCAATTGTTGGAATCATAGACTTCAAAATACAGTTCATTCATAATATATTTATAGCCTTTTAGAATTAGAAAATGTCCCCCAGTATAACTGTAAAATCTACCCACATAATCATCTGGATTATCTTGAAAGGATAAATAGGTTGTATCTAAGCATAGTAAGAGGATATTACCAGAACTTAACTCTGCTATCCACTCATAGGCATCATCAAAATCATCTATGTCATAGCGTATTTTATAACGGTCAAAGTAATCTTCTATATCTTCTGTGTACCACCAACCACCTGCTGAACGAAACTCGCTCCTTGCATCCACTGGTGTCTCATCAAAATTATGATTCTGCCAAAGTGCAGCCATTACAGTTGACGATGGACCACAATTGTCACCTGCGTATTTTCCTGTGTCCCCTTGATCGATATACCATACATAAGGTCGATTGTTGGAAACCTCTGTCTGAATATTTTCATTGGTCAAATAAACGGTATTGCCATTGCGTAAAATATCAACATCTAAGGCTTCAACAGCTTCTATTGGCACCATTATTCTTTCGTTGACTTTTTGACCTTCAAAGGTTTCAGTATCAACGATTACTCGCGTGTCTGTTATTTCCTTGGTACAGCCTACCAGGAATATCATGAATATCAAAAGTAATTTTTTCATAAAAAAACTCCTTTGGAAAACTCTATATCCCTTATATACCCCCACTTATTTGAATATACTCTGAAAAGACTTTTCTGTTTTGTATTTTCAAAAAAACGTAGGAATCTCCTACGTTCATCTGCAACCTGCAGTTTTTTATAAATCTCAGCAACCTTCCTCTCTTTCAAAGATTAGAACTGAATGCTTACTGTAATATTGGTCAACATTATCACTTTTTAAGCATACCTTTGTCAAATCCTTTAAGTTGCTTTCATAGTTCAAAGCTTCTTCTACATCTTTTCTAATCATTGTCACATAATAAGTATTATGCTTTGTCTCAAGAAAGAACATGACATTTTCCAGCTCAGGATTAGATTGAAAGAGCACTTGACTGTTGTATAGAAAAATAGATTTAAAAGCATCATCATTTTCCCAGTAAGCACTCATTTCTTCCATCTCTCTAGACAATGGCACTGTATAATTGATGCTATAGCGATTGGCTTCTTCTTTAATTGTATCAACGTGTAAATTCCCCGGTAAATCTGAAAGAATATTCTGAATGTTGTCGGTGTAAGAAACTGTATGATCATCTTTCAAATAGACCATCCCCTCGATTGGTTTTTCACATCCTACCAAAAGTAAGACCATTATTAATAAAATGATTTTCTTCATAAATCCCCCTTTCAAATATTATACTTGAAGTAACTATACTTAGAAAGGATTGTTTAACAGTTGTCAAAGAAAAAGTAAAGATTGAAAGCAATCGAATCATTCATCCTTTTTTGATTTTTCATCTTTTTTTAAATATAAAACTAAAAATACATATCCCATTGCAAAGAACGACAAGGCAAAAATATTTTCTTTATTCACGATTTCGAAAAAACTTGCAATATAAAATCCAATTGATGCAAATGAACCTCCCCCGCTTAGCCTATCAATTCGACTTGAAGTGGGGGTTTCTTATTTCAACTGAAACATACCTCAAAGGAAGTGAATGTTTTCAGAATTTATAAGCAACACACTCGGTGTGGACTGGTCCTAGCCATTTACTACTTCTTGCTTACGCAATACGTAGATACCTGAATTCTCTTGTTTCGTAGAGATATCTGATGTCACCGT
>JAFGVN010000072.1 GCA_016937975.1 Clostridia bacterium | reverse complement strand
ATGTCTTTAAACATTTGATATTTGCATGGTTTTTAATATCTATGGGTAATCCAATTAAAAAAGCTTATTTACCGACAACCTCTTCATCAATATTTTTGTATGATTCTTAACTTTTGAAGATCTGTTTATAAGCTAAATCTTCTATTGCTATAAGCACAGATACTCAAACCTTCCATACATTTCTAGTTTCTCCTGTCCAGTGATAGGTCTAACACTACAGTTTAAAAGTTTTTACAATATCTTTTAGTTCTGTTGCCAGTTCTGCCAAACGTTTACTGGATTCTGATACTTCCTGAATGGACGCATTTTGTTGTTCCGTTGCAGCAGATACTTCTTCGGTATTAGCAGCATTGTCCTCAGCGATATTGGTAATGCTAGAAATGACATCTTGCAAGTGTGAAGAATTGGTCACAATATCATTATTTGACTGGGTTAAATATTCGATACTTTTCTGCATCTTAGTTATACCCTGTTCAATGTTATTGTATTTTTCCATGGATTCATCCACACTCTTACGTTGCTGATCGGTGTTCTTAATAACAGAAGTCATCACCTGAACCGTCTCTTCTAAGTTGCTTAATAATACTTTTACAATTTCGTCAATTTCATGAGTTGAAAGTGCAGATTGTTCTGCCAGTTTCTTTATTTCTTCTGCAACAACAGCAAAACCTTTACCGTGTTCCCCGGCTCTCGCTGCTTCAATGGCAGCATTTAGAGCTAACAAATTTGTTTGTTCGGCAATAGATGCAATAACACCACTGGCTTCACTAATTTTTTCAGATGATTTGCTTGTCACTTCAAGTTTTTCCTGAATTTCTTTAATCGATCTATTGGATTCTTCAGATTTCAAAACTACAGTGTCAATTGTGTTTTTACCTTCAGACACATAGGTGTTCATCTCATCTGATGCTTGAACAAGCTCATTGATTCTGTTGCTGTTTTCTGTAATGATAGTTTGTAGTTCAACGACTTTTTTATAACCTTCTTCTGAACTCAAAGCTTGGTTGGTAGCATTACTTGCTATGTCATTAACAGCTCTAGAAACCTCATCTATGGATTTAGCTGTTTCAATTGAAACTAAGGATAAACTGTTTGATGACGATACAAGGGTATCTGAGGAGTCAACTATATTGTTTAAAACCAACGAAGTCTGATTTTTAATGTCATTTATAGCATTCACTAGGGTACCTGTTTCATCTGTTTTCTCTAATAAACCTTTATCTAAATCAAAAGCATAATCTCTATTAGCGATCCTGCTTGCATAATTTACAACACTTCCAATAGGGATAAGTATGATTTTTCTTACAGAATAAATGAAGATAACCATAAATACAGCAATAATGATCACAACACCAAGGGTAAGTTTTCTTAAGAAATCTCCAGTAATGTCATTGACTGTGTTTGCTGATACGTCACATCCTACTATACCGATAATATCATCATTCGAATTATATACAGGGGCAAAACCAGATACTAACAACCCCCATTCACCCGCGTCATAGATTTCACTGTAACGAGCTTTTCCATCTCTTAGTACATCAAGAGGTTCCTGTCCATAGTTTTCTTTGGCATCTAAAGAACCTAATTCTGAAAAACCCTCAGTACCGTATTCCCCAGAGCCTTCTATGACGTAAACATAATGTTCTCCTCCACCATCATACATGCTATATAAGTATGCAGATTCAGTATCCAAAAACAACTGGTACATCCAAGTTTGTGTCGCTATGTAATATTCAGATGTATCATCTTCTGACAATATCAGCTTCTGGAATTCATCACCATCAATATGTGAAGCGACGGATTGGGCAATAGCCATGGCCTTCTGACCTACTAACTTCTCAACAATACTGTTGGTGTTTGTTATGGCAAGAATACTTAACAGGATAGCTGTTAGGATAATTCCAATAACAATAATAATGGATAGCTTAACACCAATGCGTTTAATTTTCATATTATTACCTCCAATATTTTAAATATAATTAAATTCAAATCATAGCAATTATATCTTATATTTTTCTTTACCCCGAAATAAGGATCCTCAAGCATTCTATAAACCTAGATGAAAAATTACATCATTTTACTGTAGCAAATCTTAAGAATAAAAGCCTCATGTAATAACCAAAATTTCTATAATCTATTTATTTTCAAATCCATGAAGAAAGGTAAAAATATACAATTTGTTTTAAATTTCTTTTTAAAAAACAAAACCCATAGATTCAATCTTAGAATGCCAATACATCTGACACACCATGAGGGTTCATGATCCTCAGGAACTAACATGGTAGCACATTTATTACCATTTAAAACAAAATAAAAACGACTATAAAACATTTATTTTATAAGTCGTTTTGCTCATTAATTTACTTGTTAATTTTATAGGTTTGAGGTACAATTTCAAAATCTACTGTTTTATGCGTCTTTTCTTGTAAACGGTTAATCATATTTTGTTGTTTGCTTGTTTCTTTAGATTCACCCATTACAATAACATCTACACCCTCTTTTTCAGCAAATTCAGCAAGTTTACCTTCAATGTCTTTTGCTTTAAAGACATTGAGTGTCGCTCCATATGATTTTGCACTATCAAACAAATATTCTAAAGCGTCTGCTTCTTTTAGTTTCCCAAAATACTTCCAGTTTTCTTTAACAACATGAATAACATACAATTCATCTTCTTCATGTTTTTTTAAAGCATGTGCACGATGGATTAAACGTTTACACAATTTTTGTTGTGTAACGCACACCATTATTTTTCGCTGTTCCATAAAACCTCCCAAACACAACTTGCTTATGTGAGTATATTATACTACAATTTAAGCATATAAAATAAAAGCAAGAAAAAGGTTTATCGAAATTTAATAAAGGAGTTTTTATGAAACGATATGTAAAAACCATTGGTATTTCAGGTGCAATTTATACAAATGAGTTTGAGAAAATAAAAAATTATGCAAATAAAGTGAGAGAAGTTAGAGAAGATACTGTGATTAAAAGCTTCAAGCAAGGAGACGTTGAAGTCCTTGTAATCTTCGAAGAAACAGGTCAAGAAATTTTAATTGATGATTTCAGTGATCCTGAATTAATCAAAAAATACTTAGGCAAGAAATTCCTATAGATTGAACTTTTGAACACATTAAAAGCTCGGATATCCGAGCTTTATTTCATGTAATTCTTTAAGGACTTTCTTGTATTACCATTATAACCAGTCACTTCTACTGCAGACATTAAACTGTCAATAATGGCTGCTTCAACTACCTCGACAGTACCATCAAAGACAAGATCCATGTATTGATCATGTAGAACTTCTATAATGCGAGTCGCTGCACTTGCAAAATGACTTACAGTCTCTGTGGTAAATCCTAAAGCAATATCGCCTGATCCATGTCCTATAAAAGTTCCTGTTCTTGCAAGTCCTGCTCCAGCACGTTTAACCATGCGCTTTAATTGATGGGATTCAAGGGGTAAATCTGTCGCCAGTACAATAATAATCGATCCCTTTTCCTCTTCTTGTTCCAGGTTTAATTGTCTTTGAATTTCAGGTCCAATATTGGTGCCATTCACCCTAAGATCCTTTAATAGACCCATGTTGGTCATGACTAAGGAACCTATCATATAATTTTTTCCTTCTATTTCTACAACTCTTGAAGCTGTACCAATGCCACCTTTTAACTGGTAGCAACTCATGCCTCTACCCGCGCCTACAGCACCTCTTTCAAAGTTTTCTGTCGCATTGTTTAACACTCTGAATACATCGTGCTCTGTAATAACTTGTTTTCTAATATTATTTAAATAACTGTCATTACATTCAAGAACTACTGGATTCACTGAACCACTTTTTCTACCAATATCAGGATTATGACTCATCATAAACTTGATCAAACAATCTGCAACATGTGGAGCGCTTAAGGTATTCGTTAGAAGAATTGGTGTTTCCAAGGTATGGAGCTCTTCTATTTGTGTTAACCCAATGGATTTTCCAAAACCATTGATGACATGTACTGCAGCCTTGTTTTTCATATGAAACCAGTCAAAGGACTTAGGCAATATGGCGGTTACACCAGTTTGAATATCTCCATCTACTAAGGTTTGATGCCCTACTAAAACCCCAGGTACGTCTGTAATAGCATTTAATTTTCCTGATTTCATCTTTTACTCCAGTACAAATTCCCCTAATTCAAAGCTTTGAACTAAAGCTTCATCTTTTTGTGTCATCTTCTTGATAAACTCTGGGTTTTTTCCTCTTATCATAAAATCACCTGACGCACTTCTAATTTTGTTGATAATACCATCAAACTTAGAAAGACCTTCTTCATCTAAAATCATGAATTTTTGAAAATCAAATAGAATTGCAAAAGATTCCAGATATAAAAAACCTTGTATAGCATGCATTAATACCAAAACATCTTCATAAGCCAAGTCTCTGTTAATGATGATTTTAAACAAATCCGGTTCATTTTTAATGAAAAAAGCCTGTTCTATTTTATCTTCTTTTTGAATGACGTCTACTGGTGCAGGCTCCTTACTTAATACCTCATCAATGACAGAGTTTATCTTTTCAGCTGTTAGAGGTTTTAAAATATAATGTTTTGCACCACTTCTTAAAGCAGTATAAACCTTAGCCTTTTGATCTAATGCACTAATCATAATGACTTTTGCAGAAGGATCTTCTGTCATAATATGTTTTAAAGCGTCAATGCCATCTATATTGGGCATTGTAATATCCATGGTAACAAGATCTGGCTTATATCTTCTGTACAATAAAATGGCCTGTTGTCCATTGCCGGCTTCTCCAACAATAGTATGACCAGCTTCCTTTAAAATCATGGATAGATTTCTTCTCATAATCAATGAGTCATCTACTATTAATATATTTGCCACAATAACTCCTTTATAATAAACGTATGATTAAAGTCACTTTTTCATTGCTAATGGTGTACCAATTACAACTCGTTTCTGGGATACCCTCCAAAACCTTCGGAATACCAATTTCAACCATATTGGTATTCCCTGGCAACATGCCAAGCCCATTGCCAATTAAGGTGTTCATGATTTCCTTAAACACTTCATTCTTCATAGTTTTTAAATCATCCTTATGGAATCCGTGTTTTTCAGCTAAATAAGTAAGTGAAGCTTCTTGGACAAAACTGTGAATCACACCTGAGTAAAGCCCATCAAATGGAATCTCAACACCCATCCAAAGTGCATCAAAGGTATTGCAAGTTTTATTCACTTCTAAAGTACTTCCATACCGTTCCAAATATAAGGAAACACCTCTTATAAAAACATTTTCAATAGCCTCATGACTTAATAGCCCTTTATATAAGGGTATCATAAATTCATATTGAGTTTCATTAGGATCAGATGAAATTTTTACACGGCCACCCAATCTTAACAGTTCATGTTTAACTGCAGCTAATCCAATACCTCTGCCAGAAAGACTTGTAATTTCATCACTAGTGGATATATCGGCTTCAAAAATAAGCTGTAAGACCTCTTCCTTGGAACAAGGCTCTGTTTTCAAGCCTTTCTTATGGGCTTTTTCCTTAATAACCTCTGGATCTATGGGACAACCATCATTTTTTAGAATCAGTTGAATATGTTCATCTATGATTCGAACGCTTCCTTGAATTTTACCACTTAAAGGTTTCTCTTTGAGACTTCTTTCTTCCTGTGCTTCAATACCATGATCCATCATATTTCTTACGACATGAACCAAACTGTTGGTAAAATCTCTGTAGATTTCCTGATCTATTTCAAAGTCTTCTCCTTCAATGACAAAGGGATCCATGGGTTTATTCAGCTTTTCAGATAAATCTTGAATGTAGTTGTCAAAGGGTTCCAATAAATTCTTAAAAGACTTAAATCGAAAACTTTGTATCTCCTCCAATAGACTTTTTATGTGAGGCTCATGACAGAAAGGCATTAACTGTGATTCCAAATGAATCAACTTTTCTTTGTCGATGACAACGGCTTCGTTTAAATCAACAAAATCCAAACCTAGCTTTCTTTCAAGTATTTCCAAGTCTTTATCTATAGCTTGATTAAAGGATAATTGACTAATGCTTTTTATAATGCCTGATTTTTCAATTTCAAGAATTTTAGATTCCAAGGCATGTAATGCATCAACAGTTTGTTTCATTTTCAACTGAGAAAACATGCCTTTAAAAGTGTGTACTTGTCTAAAAATTATTCGAATCTTCGTCTCGTCAGGGATATTTTGAGACAACAGTTCAGGAATTTGTTGAGAAAAATGATGATAATCCTTTAAGGCTGCCTTAATGGCATTGCCACTTCTATAAACTTCTAAAATCATATCAAACTGTTGATGTTCTTCTTCCATTACTTCCTTCAGATGCATACTTTCACTGATATCAAACAAGGTGACAATAAACATCTTATCTGAGATCATCAAAAGTTTTTCTGGGGTATGATCAATAAAATAAAATCCCAAAGCATAAATCTTTTGATTGATATGAATCTGTTCTGGTAAAAGTGGCAAAAGTAACTCTCTTGGAATTTCACCTTCTAAAATATCTGACATCAAGTCTTTCAGAAAGTTTTGATTCTCAACATCATATGGATACAGTAATTCTGGTAAGTACTTGTTCTCAATAGCCTGTTTAAACATTTCTAAACATTTTTGACTATACTCTGATTGAATAATCAGATGTTCATCTACCATGAAAAAACCTTCATCCACATAATCTAAAATTGCCTGTAAATGAAAATTTCTTATTAAAATACTTTCTTGTAATACTGTATTTTCATTTAAAGTATGATCATGGGTTGTTTGTAGGATTTCATAGAGTCTAGAAACTTCATTATTGGATTTCTCCAATGCGACCACCTTGTCTGCCAGACGTTTTTCAAGGGTTTGTTTTTCAAAGGCATTTTCTATGATTTTCATCAAATCATCATTTTGCCATGGTTTTTCCAAATAATAATATAAATTGATTTCATTAATACATTTAATGGCATTATTTTTGTCGGCATAGCCTGTCAATAAAATTGATAAGCACTTAGGATGCTTCAATTCAACGGCTTTTAGAAACTCAAATCCATCAATTTCTGGCATCATGAAATCAGAAATCACTAAATCTAGAGATTGATTGTTCAGCCATTCATCCTCTAATGCAAGTAAGGGATGATTATAGGTTTTCACTTCGCAATCCATCATCAAATCCAATAAATTGCTTAAAGTATCTGTAATAATAGGTTCATCATCTAATACTAAAATTTTCTTTATACTAGAATTCATTGTTTTCTCCTAAAATATGTTAATCGTCCTTATTTATTATACCCCAAAAAAAAAGAAAAAAGCCCATTTGGGCTTTTAATCTCAATTATTCTGGTTGAAAAATGTATTTTTCTAATTCAGTAGGTACTTTATCACCTAAATATTTCATACCAATTTTTAACTCAATGTTGAACTTCTCTGCAATTGTTTCTAATTTTTGTACACACGCCAGAGCATCTACCTCATTCATATCTACCATATTATAAAGGCCATCTACATAAATTGTTTCTATATCATAATCATTAGAGATAATACCACATAAGAATCCTACGAATTCCTCAGGTTTATCAATAGGAAATTCCTCCATATTCAAAAATCTGATTTCATGTTTTAAGTCATAGATATGGCGATTGTCACTGTCCAAATAGACGATACTACCATTAGTAGCTTTGACTTGTTCGTTCGCCATTCTAATTAAATGCTTTGTTTTACCAGTACCCTCTTTACCTGCTAGAATTTTAACCATAGTTGTCTCCTCCTTTATTCTTGGTAGATGAATATAACGAAAACGTTTTCTTGATATATAATTCGACATCCAAATCAGAAACCCTTTTAAAAATTAAAAATATTCTGAATTTTTATTTGCCATTTACTGTATCGTAAATGGTTATTTAGATGCGCGATTTATATGTTTGTTTCTCAATTGTCCACATGCTGCATCAATGTCTGATCCAAGCTCGCGTCTAATTGTTGCTTCAATGCCATGCTGCTTCAAGATATTTTGAAATTGCTTGGCTTGTGCTTGATCCGATGCTTTAAAAGATCGTTCAACCACAGGATTAATTGGTATCAAGTTTACATGGCAATGAATGTTTCTTAAAAGAATTGCTAATCTTTCTGCTTCAGTTCTTTGATCATTTTTTCCTGCGATTAAGGCATATTCGAAGGTAACTCGTCGACCAGTCACTTCAGCATAACGCTTGCAAACTTCTAATAAAGGTCTAATGGCGTAACTTTTATTCACTGGCATTAAAGCATCTCTTACTTCATCTTCTGCAGCATGTAAAGAAACCGCTAAAGTAATTTGTAGTTTTTCTTCCATTAAAGCTTCAATTTTTGGAATAAGACCACAAGTGGATAAAGTAATATTTCTCATCCCAATATTCATGCCTTTTGGATGATTTACCAATCTCATAAATTTTAATACTTCATGATAATTATCTAAAGGCTCGCCACTTCCCATTAAAACAATATTACTGATTCTTTCTTGTATGTCTCTAGAAACTGTCATGACTTGGCCAATGATTTCTCCAGCATCTAAATTTCTTTCCAAACCATACAAGGTGGATGCACAAAATGAACATCCCATTTTGCAACCTACTTGAGATGATACACAAATAGAATTGCCATGTTTATATCGCATCAAAACACATTCAATGATATTCCCATCATTTAAAGTCATTAAGTATTTTCTTGTGCCATCACTAGATGTCATGACATCAGAAATCATCATATTGTTGATAAAAAAATGCTCTTTCAACTGATTTTTTAAATCAGCAGGTACATTATTCATCTCATCAAAGGCTGTAACACCCTTTGAAATCCAATCAAAAACTTGTTTGGCTCTAAATTTAGGAATATTGTGTTCTTGAAACCAAGTTTCCAATGCCTCTAAACTATAATTTCTTAAACTTTCTAACATATTGTCCTTTCTAAACAACAAAAGAGCTACATAAGTAACCCTTAGTCATCTAAGTCATCTACGATATTCGATAAAATATCCGCAAGTCCAACAAACTCACATCCATAGTGGAATTTTTCTACATCCATAGTTTTTCTAATAATTTTTACAACCGAATAAAAGTGTTTTTCATCATTGATTGTAATTTTTGCATTAAAGTAGAACTCAAGAGGTAGATCCTGTTCACATAAAAATCCTACACCTGATCGTGATAAGTCTACAACCTCAAATATTTCATCTTTCACTTCAATTTTTAAATTATCTTGTTTATATAATTCTTCGATTTTTAGTGTAACCGTAAATGGGAAACGTTTAAATTTTCTTCTCTCCAATTTATTCACCTCTCGTATCTTATTTGATAGTCCAATTATATCATATGTGCTATGTGTCTTTCAATTAAATCCATGAATATGATGACTTTAAAAGACCATCTGTATGGAGTATACCCATACAAATGGTCTTCTAACATTATTTGAGTTGAAAAATGAGTTGATCTTTTTCTACTTGTTCATCTTTGATGACGTGTATTTTATGCATTACACCGGATCTTGAAGCAGAAATTAATGTCTCCATTTTCATAGCCTCAACGATTGCCAAGGTCTGACCTTTTTCAAAGGATTCATTTTCTTTGATTAAGATTTTTTCAATACGACCAGGAATTGGACTCCCAATTTCTTGATCATCTAAAGGATTGGCTTTCTTGAATTCCACAGCTTGAGCTTTTTGTGCGTTCTTCTCCATACAATCGTAAACTCTTCTGTTGCCATCGATTTCATAAGTCAATGTCCTAATACCATTTTCACCTAGCTTACCAATCTCTACAAGTTTGACAACATGTTTTTTACCATCACGCACTTTGACTTCACAGGTTTCGCCTTCTCTTAAGCCATAGAAGAAAGTATCGCTTTCCATATGTCTGAAATTACCATTTGCCTTCACATCCTTTAGATATTGCTCAAAGACTTTTGGATAAAGTGCGTAACTTAGAATATCTGTCATTTCTCTAGCGTCTTCTGGTAATTTTGCTTTAATCCCTTCAAAATCCTCATCTGGAAGTAAACTACCAGGTCTTACTGTGATGATTTCTTGGTCCTTCACCACTATCTTTTGAAGTTCTTCAGGGAAACCACCTTGTGGTTGTCCCATCATCCCTCTAAAGTAAGCAACTACCGAATCTGGATAAGACAAATTCTTGCCTTTTTCCAAAATGTTTTCAGCCGTCAAATCATTTTGCACCATGAAGATTGCCATGTCACCTACTGCTTTAGACGATGGAGTTACTTTCACAATATCCCCAAACATCATATTCACTTCTTTGAATTTTTCTTTAACTTCACCGAATCTTGATCCTAAACCAAAGGATTCCACTTGAGGTTTTAAGTTTGAATACTGTCCACCTGGGATCTCATATTGATAGATTTCAGTGGTAGCAGATTTCAGTCCCGATTCAAAAGGCTTGTATATAGGTCTTACGGCCTGCCAGTAATCATCAATCGCTTGCAGTTTCTTAGTATCAAAACCTGTATCTCTTTCGGTGTGTTGCATGGCTTCTACAACTGAGTTTAATGCAGGCTGACTGGTTAAACCAGACATACTGTTAAAAGCTGTATCCACAATGTCTACACCAGCTTCCGCTGCCATCATGATGGTTGCAACACCATTTCCGGTCGTATCATGGGTGTGTAAATGGATTGGCAAACTGATTTCTTGTTTCAGTGTTTTGATAAGCTTTTGAGCTGCATAAGGCTTTAATAAAGCAGACATGTCTTTTATACCAAGAATATGTGCACCAGACTTTTCTATATCCTTTGCAAGATTCACATAATACTCCAGTGAATACTTATCTCTGTATTCATCCATAATATCTCCGGTATAGCAAATACAGGCTTCAGCTATTTTGTTTTGTTCACGTACCGTATCAATGGCGACTCGCATACCATCCATCCAGTTTAAAGCATCAAAAATTCTAAAAATATCGATTCCTTTTTCAGATGTGGTTTTAATAAACTGTTTGATCACATTGTCAGGATAATTTTTGTAACCTACACCATTTGCACCTCTTAAGAGCATTTGGAACATTACATTAGGAATTTTTTCTCTTAAGGTCTCCAATCTTTCCCATGGTGATTCCTTCAAGAAACGATAAGCGACGTCAAAGGTTGCACCGCCCCACATTTCAAGTGAAAACAAATCATTGCCATAAACAGAAGTTGCCTTCGCTATCTTCTCCATGTCTCTGGTTCTTAATCGTGTTGCCATTAGAGATTGTTGAGCATCACGCATAGTTGTATCGGTTAAGAGTAATCTTTTTTGATTTTTTACCCAATTCACTACGCCATCAGGGCCATGATCTAATAGTATTTGTCTAGAACCATATAAATCATCTGGTTTGACAATCGTTGGTACAGGTGGCGTATCAAATTCTGGTTTAATCTCAGTATTTTCATTGATGATTTTTTCACTGATGAACTTGAGTAATTTTAACTCTTGATCTTCATGGGCTTCTATATCCAAAACTTCTGGATACTGTGCAATAAAGTTTGTATCCGTTGTCCCATTTTTAAAGGCTTCATGGTTTAGCACATTGATTAGAAACCCAATGTTGGTTTTAACGCCCTGAATGGTAATTTCATTAAGTGCTCTTTTGGATTTTGCTATGGTATCAGAAAAAGTTCTCGCCCATGTTGTACACTTCACAAGTAAGGAATCGTAATAGGGACTGATAACCGATCCCGTAAAACCATTGCCCCCATCCAGTCTTACGCCAAAACCTGAGCCGGTTCGATAAACATCCATACGACCCGTATCTGGTGCAAATCCATTATGAGGATCTTCAGTGGTCACACGACATTGAATGGCGTGACCTCTCACTGTGATTTCTTCTTGTTTGATATTTAAAAGTTCATCTCTCAAGAGATGTCCCTCAGCTATTCTTATTTGTGCTTGAACCAAATCGATGCCAGTAATCATTTCCGTTACAGTATGTTCCACCTGAATTCTAGGATTCATTTCAATAAAGTAGTGGTTATAATCTTGATCCACTAAAAATTCAACTGTACCAGCATTGAGATAATTAACAGCTTTACCAATCTTTATGGCATCTTCACATATTCTATCTCTAATGTCCTCAGGTAAGTTTTGTGCTGGTGCATACTCAATAACCTTTTGATGTCTTCTTTGTATCGAGCAATCTCTTTCATATAAATGAACAATGTCACCACTGGCATCCCCTAAAATTTGAACTTCAATGTGTCTTGGTCCCAATAGATATTTTTCAATGAAGATCTCATCGCTATCAAAAGCCTTCATGGCTTCTCTTTTAGCAGATTCATATTGTTCGATTAAGTCAGATTGATCATACACAATCCGCATGCCTCTACCACCACCACCAGCTGCAGCTTTTAACATGACAGGATAGCCACAGAAATCTGCATAAGCAATAGCTTCACTTTGATTTCTAATAGGTTCTTTTACACCAGGAATAGTGGGTACACCAACTGCATTGGCAACAATTTTCGATTGAATTTTATCTCCAAGTTTTAACATCATCTCTTGTTTTGGTCCTATAAAGATAATGCCTGCATCTTCACACATTTTGCTGAATACTGGGTTTTCAGACAAGAAACCATAGCCTGGATGAATGGCATCAACACCTTTCTTTTTAGCGATTTTAATGATTCCACCCATATCTAAGTAAGCCCCTACAGGACTTTTATTTGCACCTACTAAATAAGCTTCATCAGCTTTTGTTCTAAAAAGTGAGCCTTGATCTTCCTTAGAGTATATTGCAACAGTTTTTATTCCTAGTTCATGGCATGCTCTAAAAATACGAATTGCAATTTCTCCACGATTGGCCACTAATACTTTTCTTATTTTTCTCATAAACACTCCTTGCATATTGTCCGTCACTGTAAGCCAATTCTGCATATTTTCTTGCACCTTTCGAATACTATAACAAGTATCAAATCATTATGCAAGAAAAATTTCATCGTTTATAATTTGTGCATAAAATTATTCTAAACCCATAAAACAACCTTATAAATACACCATAAAACGAAAAAAACGTTTGCAAATCCCTAATCCTTATTAAACGAAAGGAAAGTTCATTGAAAAGGTTTTTTCTTCATACAAGGGCATTAAACAAGAAAAAAACGCCAATTATCATTGACGTTCTCGTTCTAATTTTGAATATATACATCCACAGTAGTCTTGTCTATATAAATCATTTTCCATTGAAAGCTCTACAGAGCGTTTATAGCCATTTTTCTTTTTAAAATCCGAAGGTAAAAATTTTAAATCGTATTTTTCACCTATTGTCTTACCGATTTCATTTAAAACACCTGCATTTTTTAAAGGACTGATGGTTAAAGTTGTTGTAAAATAATCAAACCCATTGGCTTTACCATATGCTGCAGCTTTTTCCAATCTCAATTCAAAGCATTCATAACAGCGCTTGCCACCTTCAGGTTCCTTTTCCAAACCTTTAATTCTTTCATAAAAGGGCTTACTGTCATAGGGTACTTTCACAAGACCGATATCTCCTGGAATGACGGCATTAATTTTAACTTGCTCCTCATATCTTTTTTCAAATTCTTCTAAATCAATCATATTTGGATTATAAAAGAAGACTGTAATTTGAAAATATTGTGTCAAATACTCTAGTACGTAACTACTACAAGGTGCACAACAGCTATGCAAAAGCAATTTTGGTTTTGTCTCAAATTTTTCTATAATTTGTTCCATCTCTTTTTGATAATTATTCTTCTTCATATTGTTCTATTCTAGCTTCTGCCTTTTCCAATTTAATCATTTGACTGAATCGATTACTAAATTCATAAACTTCACCTTCATCAGTCAACACATATCCTTTATTCAAGGTAACAGCAATATCTTTGATATACTTTAGCTCATCTGATTTCTCAGGCTTAATTGCAAAATCATCATTAACAGGAGAAAACTGCCCCCATGAATAAACATTGCCAGTTTCATCAAGTGCAAGTGTATGATCACCAGAAGTCACAATCTTTTTAATATCTTTCAAACCAGAAATCTCTTGAGGAAATAAGATTGTTTTTTCACCATCATATCCAAGTTGATGATTTTTATTGTTGCCAACGCCTAGTACTTTACCATTATTTGTTAAAGCAAATGTAAACCCATTTCCACAAGCTAATTGCTTGATACCTTTTAACAACGTAATAGTGGGCTCATTATTTTTACTTTTAAATCCTAAGCCAAGTTCACCATTATCATTAGTACCCCAACCTTTCACAGTACCATCATAATTGAGTGCCATCATGTAATTCTTCCCTAAGGATATACTTTGAATATTCTCAATGTCATTTAATTTCACAGGGCGATCTGCAAAATGTGAATTAGTATGTCCTAAACACCCATATTCATTTTGTCCCCAAGTATAAACAAAGCCATCAGTAGTTACCGCCGCACTAAAGCCATTACCACAGGCTACATGTTTTATGTTATCAATACCCCATGTTAATTTAGGTATTTTTGAGTTGTTCCGATTGCCAATGCCAAGTTGTCCAAAATCATTTTTACCACTGGCAAAAACGCGTCCATCAGATTTCATAAACAGGGTATGGTAATCTCCTATTGCTATTTCTTCTACTAATTTCAGTTGAACAAGGGGCTCTAATTTAACATTATTTTGATTTGTACAATTTCCTAATTGTCCAAAGGAATTATCACCATATGCATCAACAAAACCATTATTATGAATGACCATAATATGACCTGAACTTCCTGCTAATCCCTTTACACCCTTCGCTTCGCTAACAAATATTTCTAATTGTTCCCATTCAGACCATCTGAAATGTTTATCCATAACACGAAGTTTAATAACATGAACACCTTCTTCTTCAAAGTATTCCTCGTTGTTTTCCCATTCGACTTTCAAAATTTCATTATTATCGGTAATGGATTCTTCGTGAGAATATTCAATTTGAGTTTTCGTAGTTATATTTGCCATAGGTTTAATACGAATAACTGCTGTTGGTTCAACAGAATTACTCAAAGTAAAAAAGCTAAGTTTTAAAAATCCATCTGAATATTTCGATTGACCACCAATCTTTTTTACAATCTCATTAGGATCAATACCTCGTGGTAATTTCTTTACAACAAGGAATTTATCATCAATGGATACTAAATAACGATCCAATTTAACAGTATGACCCTTAGGTAAATATGGTGCTAAATTTTCAATACCTTTGGTCAAACCAATATTTTCATTTCTAAATGCTCGCATTGCAGTCTTAATAGACTTAAAATCCTCAACAATATCATAAGTCTCTTCCTGTTGATTAAAAAAGTAAATTCCAACGCCTGCAACGACAAGTAATCCCGCTCCCAAAAAATATAACACTCAATCTCCTCCACGTCATATCTATAATTGTATATAAAAAATATGGGTTTGAAAAGAAATATCTCTAAAGTAAGACTTTAAAATTAATTTATGACAATATATGATCACTTAAAAGTCAATTACCCAAATTTATACGATGCTATCCAAAGAGTTTTATTTTTTGTAAGATTCTATTTTACTTTTTTTTTGACACTTAATCGTTTATCTCATTTTTTTCAAGGCAAAAAAATAAAACACATGATTTTTCAATCATGTGCTCATCTTTTAGAATAAACCGATAATTTCACCACTTGGCAAGATATCCATTTTATTTGCTGCAGGCTCTTTTGGAAGTCCTGGCATTCTCATAATGTCTCCAGCCAATGCAATTAAGAATCCAGCTCCTACAGAAGCTTTAACTTCTTTAATCGTTACTTTGAAGTTTCTTGGACGTCCTAATAAACTTTTGTCATCTGATAATGAATATTGTGTTTTAGCCATACAAATAGGCAACTCACTAAGACCGTCTTCAACAAACTTTTTAATGTCTGATAAGGCTTTCGAAGTGAAATCAACACCATCAGCACCGTAGATTTCCTTACAGATTTTTTCAATTTTAGCTTTTGGTGATAATTCTAAATCATATAACACTCTGAATTCGCTTGTGCTGTTTTCAACAACTTCTACAACTTTCTTAGCTAACTCAACGCCACCTTCACCACCATTTGCCCATACATCTGACATAACAACTGGAATATTAAGCTCCTTACAACGATTCTCAACATAATCAATTTCTGCTTGCGTATCTGTTGGGAATTTATTGATGGCAACAACACCTGGTACATTGAACTTAGCAACGTTTTCAATATGTTTTTCCAAGTTTTCAAAACCAGCTTTCAAAGCTTCTAAGTTTTCAGTATTTAAATCCGCTTTTTTAACGCCACCGTGGTTCTTTAACGCACGGATTGTTGCAACAATTACTGTCGCAGCTGGTGTTAATTCAGCCTGTCTACATTTGATGTCAAAGAATTTCTCAGCGCCTAAGTCAGCACCAAATCCAGCTTCAGTTACGACATAATCTGCTAATTTTAAAGCCATACGCGTTGCAACAACCGAGTTACAACCATGAGCGATATTTGCAAATGGACCACCGTGAATTAAAGCTGGTGTATTTTCTAGTGTTTGTACTAAGTTAGGCATCAAAGCATCTTTTAATAATAACGCCAATGAACCTGTTGCATTTAAATCACCTGCGGTCACTGGTTTTTTATCATAGGTATAACCAATCACCATTTTTGCCAATCTTGCTTTCATGTCTTCCATACTATTTGCAAGACATAGGATTGCCATAATCTCTGAAGCAACGGCGATATCAAAACCATCTGGTCTCATTACACCATTATTATTACTACCTACTCCTACGACGATATCTCTCAAAGAACGGTCATTCATGTCAATCGCTCTTCTCCAAGTAATACGTTTTGGATCAATATTCAATTTATTGCCTTGATGCAAATGGTTGTCAATTAATGCAGCCAACAAGTTGTTTGCAGTCGTTACGGCATGAATATCACCAGTGAAATGTAAGTTAATATCTTCCATTGGCACAACTTGCGCATAACCACCACCTGCAGCTCCACCTTTAACACCAAAACATGGTCCTAATGAAGGTTCTCTTAAAGCCGTAAATGTTTTCTTCCCAATTTTATTTAAACCCATACTCAAACCAACATTTGTAGTTGTTTTACCTTCACCTGCTGAAGTGGGGTTGATTGCAGTTACTAGAATTAATTTACCATCTGGTTGATCTGCATTTCTTTCAAGTACATCTAAATGCACTTTTGCTTTGTAGTTACCATACATTTCGATATCATCATTTGTTAATCCAACACTTTGAGCAATTTCTGAAATATGTTTCATTTTTGCTTCTTGAGCAATTTGAACATCAGTCTTCATATTCTACCTCCATAGGTTTCATTTATTTTCTAATCATACTTTAAACCATCTCAATCAATATAACGTCAAAAGTAAATCCGCTTACTCTAGTATTTTTTGACTTTACATCTAATTTGCGTCAAAAAATTGATTTTTACTGGCTTGAACGGTATTATACATTAACATTGCAATGGTCATTGGACCAACACCACCTGGTACTGGTGTAATATAGCTGGCAATATCCTTAATTGCTTCAAAGTCCACATCACCGACTAAACGGTCATCGACTCTATTAATGCCAACATCAATAACAACTGCACCTTCTTTGATCATCTCTTTCTTAACAAACATCGCCTGACCGATTGCAGCAACAACAATATCTGCTGTTTTGAGAATTTCAGTTAATCCTTCTGTTTTTGAATGACAAACGGTAACTGTTGCATTTTTTTGTAACAACAACGCTGCTGCAGGTTTGCCAACAATATTACTGCGTCCTAAAATTACTGTATGTTTCCCTGAAATGTCAATTGAATAAAACTCAAGTAATTTAATAATGCCATATGGCGTACAAGGTTTTAAACCTTCCATGCCACTAAAAACCTTTCCTACATTTAGAGGATGAAAACCATCTACATCTTTTTTAGGATGAATTGCCTCTATCACCTTTGATGTGTCTATATGCTTTGGTAAAGGTAATTGTACCAAAATGCCATGAATAGATTCTTTTCCATTCAACTGATGGATCAAGTGCAAAAGCTCCTCTTCTGATATGGAATCATCTAAATCATGACGTTCTGAATATATGCCTAATTTTTTACACGCTTTTTCTTTACTATTTACATATGCTAAACTTGCAGGATTTTTACCCACAATAACAACTGCCAATCCTG
Source organism: Clostridia bacterium (assembly GCA_016937975.1). Classification (GTDB taxonomy): domain Bacteria; phylum Bacillota; class Clostridia; order Peptostreptococcales; family Acidaminobacteraceae; genus JABXKX01. Next base: position 19,505 of record JAFGVN010000072.1, on the reverse strand, counting down.
GTATTAATCCTTGTTCCTTCAGTATAATAATTTCTTCACTTAGTTTTTCTTTAATTGTTATTGCAACTTTATTACCGTCAATTATTTTCATGTTTTCCTCCATCAAAAAGCTTTTCCTCTAGGCTAACATAATTTCCATTTCTAAACAATTCTATCAATCTCCAAATGTATATTTGGCTCTTTGTTACTATCTTTCAAAAACCTCTTACAAAGATCTGTCCTTTATAGATTAACACATTCTGTTTATCTTATCTAGATGAAAATCAAAGAACCCTTCATTTTTTTATTACCAAATTTCAATGATCTAAAAATAGAAATCTTGTGGCAAAAAAAATCTGAATGCTTTCAGATTTAATTTATAACTTAAATGTTAAGTATGCTATTTATTTTTTCTTTGTCAAAACCAACAATTTCTATATCATCGATGATAATAACTGGTACACCTCGATAACCTTTACTGATTAATTCTTTTCTATAATTACTTTCTTTAACATTTTTCTCTGTAAACTTAAATCCATGACTGCTTAAATAGGATTTGGCTGTTTGACAATGAGGACATGAATCAGAAGTATAAATTGTAATATTTTTCATAACGGCCTCCTTTTTAAAGTATTATTCAAATACCCCATCCCTATAAAATTAAACCTTTGATGTTACATTCGAAAATGTTATAATAAAGATAAGTTTTCTAAATAAGGAGTTGAATTATGAATTTTAAAGAACTAGCAAGTTTTATTGCCATTAGTAAATATAAAAATTTTTCTAAGGCAGCACAAGCGTTATATCTTACTCAACCGACAATTAGTAATCACATTCAAGCATTGGAAGATGAGTTGAAAACCACTTTACTTATTAGAAACAGCAAGTCCGTTTCTCTAACCCAATCTGGCCGTATGCTTTTAATTCATGCACAAAAAATTCTTAATGAAAAAGAACAAATCCAATTTATGTTTGATCAATATAATGATGATATTTCAGGTGAATTAGAAATCGCGACCAGTACAATTCCAAGTCAATATTATTTACCGAAAATCATTAAGGGCTTCTCTGAAAAACATCCTCAAATGCGTTTTAGAATAGAAAAGCTTGATTCAGCAGGTGTGCATAAAAAACTGGAATACTCAGAAATTAACTTTGGTATTGTAGGCACTAAATCCAGTAATGAAGCCTTTGAATATGAGAAAATTCTTTCAGATACCATTGTACTTTGCTGTGATTACAATTTAGACATTCCCGATGGTTTTGAAATTCAAGATATTAAAAAGCTACCTCTTATTATGCGTGAAGATGGCTCTGGTACAAGAAAACAAATTTTAATGACATTAAAGGAACATCATATACAATTAAACGACTTAAATATTTTTTCTATAATGGATGACATTAACACCATTAAGGCTTGTATTCAAGACAGTGATAAATTTACTTTCACCAGTAAAATTGCCATAGATGAGGAACTCAACAACAAAAAATTAAAAATTGTTCCAATCTCTAATTTTGAAATCAAAAGAGACTTTTACTTTGTTAGCAATACAAAACATACCTTAACACCAATGTCAGATGCTTTCAAAAAGTTCATCTTAAAAGAAAAGTATTGACTTTTAAAATAATTTTCTATATTATTTTATTCAGAATTTAATATTTTATGCTAAGAAAAGGAATATTAGGTATAGCATGTTCTCAGAGAGAAAATCATAAAGGTGTGAGATTTTCGAACCCATATATACTGAACCAGCCTTGGAGCTTTCAAGTGGAAATAGAGTATACTTGAACGGTAATACCGATACAATATCGAGTGACTTCATCTTTTGGTGAAGTACTTAGGGTGGTAACGCGGAGTAACTTCGTCCCTTTATTGGGATGGAGTTTTTTTATTTTTGAAATATGGTGTTTGCCATTAAAAGTTTAAAGTTAAAACCGTTCTGAAATTAAGGAGTTATATTATGAAAATGTCTAAGTTTTATGTGCCTACCTTACGTGAGGTACCTGCAGAAGCAGAATTAATCAGTCATCAGCTTTTATTAAGAGCAGGAATGATTAGAAAATTGGTATCTGGTGTTTACACTTATTTACCATTATCAGTACGCGTGCTTAAAAAGATTGAAACCATTGTAAGAGAAGAAATGGATGCCATTGATTCTCAAGAGTGTTTAATGTCTGCATTATGCCCTTCTGAATTATGGAAAGAAACAGGCAGATGGGATGATTTTGGTCCTGAAATGTTTAGATTACACGACCGTCATAATCGTGAATTCTGTCTTGGACCAACTCACGAAGAAGTCTTCACCAATTTAATTCGTCATGAATTAAAGTCTTACAAGCAATTACCTCTTAGTTTATACCAAATTCAAACGAAATTCAGAGACGAAAAAAGACCTCGTTTTGGTTTAATGAGAGGTCGTGAATTTACAATGAAAGATGCTTACACCTTTGATAAAGATGAAGAAGGTATGAAAGTGGCATATCAACAAATGTGGGAAGCCTATGAAAAAGTGTTCAACCGTTGTGGCTTAAACTTCAAAATCGTTGAAGGTGATTCAGGTGCAATGGGTGGCAGTGATTCCCATGAGTTTATTGCCATGAGTGAAGTTGGTGAGACTCAAATCGCTTACTGTACATCTTGTGATTATGCTGCTACAGATGAAAAAGCCGCTTGTAAATATGATATTCATTCTGATGAAACTGTACAAAACATGGAAAAGGTTTCGACGCCTCAAGTAAAAACCATTGATGAATTAGTGGCATTCTTTAATGTATCTGCTGATACCTTTGTAAAAACATTAATCTTTAAAGCAAAAGAAGATGTCGTAGCTGTTTTAATTCCTGGTAACCGTGAATTAAACGAATTGAAATTATTTAAGCACTTAGGTGTTCAGGAACATGATTTCGAAATCGCTGATGAAGCGACAGTAAAAGAAGTGACAAATGCAGAAGTAGGTTTTGCAGGTCCAATAGGATTAAAAATAAGGATATTAGTAGACGAACGTGTCCCTAAAATGAGAAATGTTATTATTGGTGCAAACGAAACAGACTTCCACTTTAAAAATGCAAATTACGGCGTTGACTTCCAAGGTGAAGTTGTTGGCGATTTATTAATGATTGAAGCATCTGATGCATGTCCAAAATGCGGTGGTAAAATCGAAATGGATCGTGGTAACGAAGTAGGTAACATCTTCCAATTAGGTACAAAATACTCTAAAGCCTTAAATGCAACTTTCCTAGATGAAAATGGTAAAGAGCAATTGATTGTTATGGGCTCTCATGGTATTGGTGTTTCAAGAACCCTTGCAGCGATTATCGAACAATACAATGATGAAAATGGTATTATCTGGCCATTGTCTGTTGCACCATTCCATGTAATCATTACAGTTGTCAACAGTAAAAAAGAAGAACAACAAGCCCTTGGCGAGAAGCTCTATCATGATCTTAAAGCAAAAGGCTTAGAAGTGCTTTTAGACGATCGTAATGAAAGAGCTGGCGTTAAATTCAAGGATGCTGAACTTATTGGTATTCCAATTAGAATTAACGTAGGTAGAGAAGCAGAGGAAAACATCGTTGAAGTTAAAATGAGACGTGGTGGTGATGTTTTAAATATAAAAACAGATGAAATCATGTCGGTCATCGAGAAAGAATTTGAATTTCAAAATGTAAGTTTATAAGAAAAAGCGTATGATTTTTATAATCATACGCTTTTAATATTATAAATAGAATGCCTTGTAACCTTTGTAAGCCATGTAAACATCGGCTTTGGAAGTTACTTCATAAGGACCGTGCATACACAATACGGGTACACCACAATCAACAACATCAGCATTTTGGTTTGCTAACAAGTAAGCGATTGTACCACCGCCACCTTGGTCTACTTTACCAAGTTCACCAGTTTGCCAAATAACATTGTTGTCATCAAAGATTTTTCTAACTTCTGCCATGAATTCAGCATTGGCATCGTTACAGCCACCTTTACCTCTAGCACCTGTATACTTCACTAATTGAATACCCTTACCAGCAAAACCTGAGTTTTGCTTTTCATAAGCACCTGCATAGTTAGGATCAAATGCAGCACCTACGTCAGCTGACAAGACTTTAGTATTGCCTAACGATCTTCTCAATAACAAATCAGAATATTTTTCAGTTTGTAAGTTGATTAATTCAGCAACAATATCATAGAAGAATGAAGATTGAGAACCTGTATTTCCTTGAGATCCTACTTCTTCTTTATCCATGAACATACCTACTGCTGTTCTCTTTGGTTGATCAATTTCAAAAATTGCTTTCATGTGAGCAAATGCGCATACTCTGTCATCTTGACCATAAGCTGCAATCATACCTCTGTCTAAACCAACACATTTAGCTTTACCAGCAGGTACAATTTCCAATTCAGCTGTTACCAAATCATTTTCTTGTAAACCATATTTTTCATTTAATAGTCTTAAAACATTGAGTTTAAATTGTTCCTTTGTATCTTTATCACCATGAGGCATTGAACCTATTAAAACATTTAAATCTTCACCACCAATAGCCTCACCAATTGTTTTGGTGTATTGGTCTTTTGCTAAGTGAGGTAAAATATCTGTGATAAATAAAATTGGATCATTTTCATCTTCACCTATTGAGATATCAACTCTTTCTCCATCTTTTCTAACCACAGCACCATGAAGTGCTAAAGGCATTGAAGTCCATTGATATTTCTTGATGCCACCATAATAATGTGTCTTTAAAAAGGCCATATCAGAAGACTCATATAACGGCACTGGTTTTAAGTCAATTCTAGGTGCATCAATGTGGCTACCTACAATTTGCATACCTTTTTCAAGTGGTTCTTCACCAATAACAAACAAGACGATTGCCTTATCTCTATTCATTGCGTAAATTTTCATCCCCGGCTTGATTGGTGTTTTGTTTTCAACTAAAGTATTTAAGTCTACATAACCTTTTTCAATGGCTTGTTTTTGAATTTCTCTTGCACATTCTCTTTCCGTTTTACCTGCATCTAAAAAAAGCTTGTATTCGTCACCTAAATCAAATACTTTTTTTGTTTCAACTTCATCAATTTCACTCCATACATTTTTATAGGTATGTGTCAATTGTTCTTGAAGTTCTTTATAATTCCCCATGTTGACCTCCTAAATATTTCTGTATACTAAATTTCTATTTAATGATACCATAGTCATACTGACAATGCTACAAACAACTGCCTTAAAAGTCTTACAATTTCGAATTATTTCAAGGGATTAAGTTTTGCCAATTTTGAAAGCAAAAGATAATAAAAGGGGAATCTTATGAAAAAAATGATCACTAATTACATCCTTACATCATGCTTATATGATCTGATTTTTGCTTATCCTATTTACAATGCTTATTTCAAGCTCCAAGGCGTATCCATTAGCAAAATAAGCTTTCTATTGTCTTTTTGGGCACTTTCAGCCATGCTGTTTGAAATACCATCCGGTGCTTTAGCAGACAAATGGAATCATAGAAAAATGATTGTTGTATCACCACTTATTAAAAGTATTACTTTTATCATTTGGATTTTTGCAGGCACCAACATCTATTTGTATGGATTAGGTTTTATGTTTTGGGCTCTTGCAAGTACCTTTCGTTCTGGAACAAAGGAAGCCTTTTTGTTTAACGCTTTAAGTCAAAACAAAGAACAACATTTGTATGAGAAAGTACTTGGACAGGCTAAATTTTACAAGCAAATTGCCATTGGCATTTCCATGATTACAGGTGGTTTTATCGCCTATTATAAAATGGAGTATGTCTTCTATTTATCCATTATCCCCTTGTTGTTATCTGCATATTTTGCTTACTTGTTGCCAGATATCATTTCACATGAAGACCGTGATTTACACTATTTTCAACACATCAAAAATGCCTATCATGCATTGATTCACAACAAGAAACTCAGGGTCATTATTAGCATCAGTCTTTTCATTTCGTTGTTTATGGACCTTGAAGAATTTGATCAATTGTATTTTCAATTCCTAGAAATACCTTTGTGGACCTTTGGTATTGTTGCGTTTCTTATTTCATTATTAAGTTCATTCTCAATGGCCCAAGCCTATCGCTTAAAAGATAAAAAATGGACCCTCTATCTATTACCATTTGTTGCATTCTTTTTATTATTTTCCATGAATATACTGCCAGCGATTGGCGCAATTATATGTCTAGTTTTGGTTTATATTATCGTGGCACCTCTTTCAGTTATATTGGAAGGAAAAATACAACATACCATAGATAATACATCCAGAGCTACAGTTACTTCACTTCAAGGATTATTCATTAATTTGTTAGGTGTCTTGATTACCCCTGTCTTTGGTCTTATTAGTCAGCGTTTTGAAATGCATGCCTTATACATCACTATGGCTATTCTCGTTATTTTCCAATTACTCTACACTACTTATCATAGAAAATTCGTCTAATAGAAATGCATATTGGACTTTTTATCGCCTTATCAAAAAAGAAAAAGAGCCACTTAATAAGTGACTCATTGTTTTTGTTAAACTAACTTCTTGATTTCTGCTCGTTCTGCTTCACTGAGGATCTTTGAGAAATCTAATAAAATAATGATTTGACCATTGTATTTGCCTACACCCGAGATATACTCTCTATCAGCACCTCTAAGAATTGCTGGTGTTGGTTCAATGTCTTTTTCATCTACACGTATCACTTGAGAAGCTTCATCCACTAAGAAGCCAATAGCAACACCATCTATGGAATAAATGATGATTCTCGTTTCATCAGAAACATTGGTTTCAGGAATGTTGAAACGTTTCTTCAAGTTGATTACAGGAATAATATCGCCACGTAAGTTAATCATCCCTTGTACATACTTTGGTGCATCAGGTACTCTTGTAATTTCTAAATATTCACTAATGGTACTTACATTTAGAATATCAACACCATACTTTTCCTCACCGAGTTTAAATACTACAAATTGGTTTTCAGTCATCTTTAATGCACTCCCTCCTCTGTATCTTCGGGATCCACAATCTCAATATTGTCTAATTGTCTTCTAAAAGAATCCTTGAAATTTGCCAGATACTCTTGACGAAGAACTTGTTGTTCTGCTGTTTCATCTTCTGTCAGTCCTTCAGATTTTTTCTTTCTTGCAAGAAAATTTAATCTAGCCAATTTTTCCTTTGATAGCATTTTAGCACCTCTAATCTTATTATTTTTGAATCGACAATTCTCCCACAGCTTCTTCAACTGCTTTTGTTATGTCATGTCCCTGAACAAGATTATACACTAAATTCATGTCTTTGTACATTTCTCTATCATCAACCCATTTTTCGACAACAGAACGTACTTTATCATACGCAATTTTTGTACCAAGACCTAATTTTTCAGGTGATTTGAAATCAACACCCTGTGCTGCTGCTAATAACTCTATTGCAATAACATTTTGTGCATTTTTAAGGATTTCTCTAGCTTTACGTGCTGCGATTGTTCCCATACTTACATGATCTTCTTGATTTGCCGAAGATGGAATAGAATCAACACTTGCAGGATGCGCTAAAACTTTGTTCTCAGATACTAATGCTGCTGCTGCATATTGCGCAATCATGAAGCCTGAGTGTAAGCCTCCTTTAGGTGTTAAAAAGGCTGGTAGATCATTTAATTGAGGATTCACTAAACGTTCAATTCTTCTTTCACTTGAGTTTGCAATTTCAGCAAGTGCAATACCAAGGAAATCGAAAGGTAACGCCATTGGCTGACCATGGAAGTTACCACCTGAGAACGCTAAGTTATCTTCTGGTAATATAATTGGGTTATCCGTTACTGAGTTAATTTCAATATTCACTTTATCCAAAACATATTGGATCGCATCTTTACTCGCACCATGAATTTGTGGTACACATCTTAATGCATAAGCATCTTGATTTCTCAATTGACCTTGTCTAGTTGTTAAACCACTGCCATTTAAAACTTGTAATAAGTTGCTCGCAGTAGACATTTGACCTTTGTGAGGTCTCACTTTATGAATTCTTGGATCAAATGCATCCGTAATACCTGATAAAGCTTCAATTGACAACGCTGCAGAGATATCAGCTAATTTACATAATTGATACGCATCATATACAGCTAAACAACCAACTGCTGTCATCACTTGAGTACCATTAATTAAAGCTAAACCTTCTTTTGACGTTAATTCTACAGGTGTTAATCCAGCTTTTTCCATAGCAACAGAACCTGGAACACGCTTACCATCAACAAATGCTTCTCCCATACCAATTAATACCAGTACCATATGTGATAATGGTGCTAAATCACCACTAGCTCCTAATGATCCTTTCTCCGGTATTACTGGATATACCCCTTTGTTGATCATTTCTATCAATGTTTTTAATGTTGTTAATCGAATACCTGAATTTCCAATTGCTAATGCATTAGCTCTTAACAACATAACTGCTCTTACGATTTCTTCATCGAAAGGCGTACCAACACCACAGGAATGAGAAATAATTAAGTTTCTTTGCAAATCTTTTGTATCTTCTTGAGAAATATGTACATTCTCAAATTTACCAAAACCTGTTGTAATACCGTAGATTACTGCTTCCTCAGCAACAAAATCATCTACAGTTTTTCTCGCTCTTTCAACACGTTTAATGGCATCTTCAGATATCTCTACTTTGTAACCGTGTCTTGCAACATTTACTACATCTTCAATGGTCAAAGATTGACCGTCTAATACAACTTTGTTCATGATATTTCCCCCTCTTGTCATCTTTTTTTTCAGTGTATAAAAATGCCGTCTTTAAAAAGTCAAATAGACTTTAGCCACGTCTTTTTCTGTTGTTTTTAGAATTTTTCATTGTTTTTTTAGTCTGGGGTTTTTCCTTCGTATTTTTCTTATAATATTGTTGATCTGAAATTAAACAATTTTTTCTAGATCCAATGAGATCTTCTCGACCTGCTGTTATAAGCGCTTCTTTTACTAATTGATAATTTTTCGGATTCTTATATTGTAAAAGTGCTCTTTGCATAGCTTTTTCGTGATATGTCTTAGGGACATAGACAGGTTTCATGGTCAATGGATCCAATTCGGTAAAGTACATACACGTTGACAAGGTTCCTGGCGTTGGATAAAAATCTTGAACCTGTTCAGGGGTATAGTTAATGTCTCTTAAATATTCTGCCAAAGTAATCGCAGAAGCTAATGTACTGCCCGGATGACTGGACATCAAATAAGGCACAATGTATTGCTCCTTATGAATCTTTTTATTGGTATCTTCAAAGGCTTTCACAAAATCTTTATAGATTTTTCCCCCTGGTTTACCCATGTACTGTAAGACAACTGGATCAATATGCTCAGGGGCAACTTTTAACTGACCACTGACATGATGTTCACATAGTTCCGTTAAGAAGTTAGGGTTTGAATCCGCCATAATATAATCATATCGTAATCCTGAACGAATAAAGACTTTTTTAATACCTTCAATGGCTCTTACTCTTCTTAATAAAGTTAATAACTCTTCATGATCCACATCTAAATGCTCACATGGCTCTGGGAATAAACACTGTTTATGTTTACAGGTACCATACTTCAATTGTTTTTTACATGAAACATGTCTGAAATTTGCAGTTGGACCACCTACATCATTGATATAACCTTTAAAGTCCTCCATTTTAGTGATTAACTTCGCTTCTTCTATAATAGATTCCTGACTTCTTGAAGTAATGATTCTTCCCTGATGGAAGGTCAAGGCACAAAAAGAACAAGAACCAAAGCAACCTCTTTGACTGATAATACTATGCTTCACTTCACGAATTGCAGGTACACCACCTTGTTTTTCATACATCGGATGATAATCCCTTTGATAAGGTAATGCATACACCTTATCTAAGGCTTCTCTCGTCAAAGGCATTACAGGTGGATTTTGCACCAAATACTGATGCTTATGTTTTTGAACTAAAATCTTACCACGAATCGGATCTTGCTCTTCATACTGGATTTTAAAGGCTTTTGCATAAGCAATTTTATCTGTAGATACCTCTTCAAAAGATGGTATCTCAATAAAATCTGTAATATTCTCTATAGAATCTGTTAAATAACAAGTTCCAGGGATATGATGCATGTATTCCAGTGGTAAACCATCTCTAATGGCATCTGCCATTTCTACAATTTGAGTTTCACCCATACCATAAATCAAAAGGTCGGCTTCGGTATCCACCAACATGGACCTTCTCACTTTATCCTGCCAATAATCATAATGAGCAAATCTTCTTAAACTGTTTTCTATACCACCTATAATAATGTTAATTTTCTTGTAAGCTTGTCGTATCATATTGGTATAAACCAAGGTGCAACGATCAGGACGAAGTCCCATTTTGCCACCAGGAGAAAAAGAATCCACTTTTCTTCTTTTCTTACTAACAGAATAATGATTCACCATCGGGTCAATATTACCTGGTGAAATGATAAAACCATAGGTTGGTCTGCCTAATATTTTAAAAGCATTGACATCATTCCAATCGGGTTGTGGAATAATCCCTACTTTGTAACCTGCATCAACTAAAACTCTAGAAATTACGGCATGACCGAAACTCGGGTGATCCACATAGGCATCACCCGAAACAATAATAAAATCTAATTTTTCCCATTCTAATGCTGCCATATCTTCACGGTTGACTGGCAAAAATCTATCGATTATCATATGCACTCCTTCTATACAGAGCTCTATTAGAACATATTTTTGTTCATTTGTCTACTTTAATGAGCGAGTACTGTCACGTAATATCAATTCATGCGGTAAATAGAAATGTTTTTTATCCTTTTCATCACCGTTGATTTGCTTGATTAACAAACGAATGGCTATTGCACCAATATCATAAATCGGTTGTTTGATTGTTGTTAATTGTGGACGATACAACTGTGCAATCTTTGTATCATAGAATCCTGAAACAGAAACATCCTCAGGCACTTTGTAGCCATGATCTACTAAACAGTTGATGGCACCAATTGCCATAGAATCTGTGGTTGCAACAATAGCAGTTGGCAATTCCTTCATTTCGATTAACTGCTTCACAATATCATAGGCTCTTTCAAGTTTAAATGCGCCATTAAAGACCATTGATTCATCAAAATACTTATGATGTGTCTCATGTGCTTTTTCAAAACCTTTTAAATGACTTGGACCAAACACGTCGCTAGTTTTACCATTTCTGATTAAGGCAATTCTTTCATGTCCATCTTCAAACAACTTGTTCGTAATTTCATAAACTGCATCAAAATGATTCACCGAAACAGAAGAGAGATTTAATTCTGAAGCATCTCTGTTTACCATAACCACTGGCATCTTTGTAGATTCAAAGAAATCCTTGTGTGCTGTTCTCAATTTATAAGTTAAGAAGATCATACCCTCTACTTGCTTGGTACGAAGTAAATTCAAATAATGTTCTTCAGATTCCAAACTGCCATATGAATTACATAAGATAATATCATAATCGTAAGTTTTTGCTACTTCTTCAATGGCATTTAAAAGTTCAGCAATATAAGGATCTGAAATATCTGGAATAATAACACCAATTAAACGACTCTTTTTAGTCACTAAACTTCGAGCTACTGGATTAGGTTTATAACCTAACTCTTCGATTACTTTCACAACTCTCATTTTAATATCATCACTAACAGGTTTGGAGTCATTGATCACTCGAGAAACTGTAGATATTGATACATTGGCTTTTTTGGCCACGTCTTTAATGGTTATACTCATGTTTCCTCCTATAATATAGTGGCAATAACACCACTAATAACATTAACAAAATTGGTTGTATTAAAACTAAATTCTTTGGTTGCAATTGGGACACTAACGACTAATAATCCCTTATTTAAATCTTTATACTTCAAAGGTGAAATGATCATGGACTTCCAATCAGGAACATTCTTGTCATCTAATTCACTGATATCATTCCAGTTAATAAAATACTCAGCACTCTCTTTTTTTGCAAATGTCTTTACCATTTGCTCAGAAATAATCATTTGATTAGATATAATATCTTCTCCAGTAAATTTAGTAGAAACATTCATGATTTTACCAGATTCTAATTTAATTAATGATATTTTTTGCGCTTCACAAACATCAGAAATGGTTTTCAGAATGAGTTCCAGCTTTTCTTCATAATTTGTCTTTGACTTTACAGTATTCATGATATCGACTATAGCTTGAACGTTTCTTGTATCTGTAGAAATATTTCCTTCTAAGATTCCTGCAAGTTTATCAAATCTTAACTGATTTTCACCCAAATCAGGTGTCCATACGGTCGTTCGATTTCTTCCTGAATTTTTAGATGCATATAAGGCTTGATCAGCCTTTTCTATAAGCTCCTCTTCAACTAGACCTAATTCAGGGAAGGTTGAAATCCCTAAACTAATGGTCACATCTCGGTCATCTTTTAAAAAGTTACTGTTCTTCACAGCTGTTCTTATTTTTTCACAAATCATATAAGCTGTTTCCTTGTTGGTATTTGGAAATACTAAAACAAACTCTTCACCACCATAACGACCAATTAAATCTGTGTCTCTAATATTGTTCTTTATGACCTGACACATATTCGTAAGAATTTCATCACCTTTTCTGTGACCATAGGTGTCATTAATGGCTTTAAACTTATCTATATCCAACATGACAACAGCTAAGCTATTGCCATTAAGTTTAGAACGATGCAACGTTCTTGAAAACAAATCTTCAAAATATGATCTTAAATAAACATTGGTTAGCTTATCTATTGTTGAAACCTTTTTTAAATTGTAATTATCTACAAAGAAATATAACATGTTCATGAGAGATAAACATTCTGTAAAAGGTTCTATGGTAAAATTATTAAAGGCTTCGGATGCATCGATGTACATATACCCTTTCACTTCTATATTATGCTCTTCTAAGTCATTTTCTCTTCGCTTTTCCAGAATATGTTCATTCTTTGTTATAGGAATGCACAATAAACCTTTTTGATTGTCGATGAAAGGAAAATTCCTCACACTGTCATAAACCATATTTACAAGTAAACCTTCATTGATATTCACAGACGATTTTAAAATCATGTCCAAATCTGGCAAATCATGTTCATCATTGGTTTTAACAATCTCACTAATACGATTGTCCTCATCTAAAATATAGATAAAGCCTCTTTCTCCCATTAAAATCTGAGTACAATATTTTAAAATCAATTGAATGTTCCGAATTTCGTTTTTACCGAAATTTCGAATCAAATCATTAACGGAGTTTAAAACAACACCATGTTTTTCTTCATAGATTTCACTGATGCTATTTTGAATGGATTTGTTCTGAACAAAATTCTTATAATCTGACAAGTCGAAGAAATCATCCGCTTTTCTTATTTCCAACTCTGTATATACAGTTTTTTCCTTATAACTTTGACCTACGAGCTTACGGTGTATGTTATTCACTTTGCTCTTTAAATCCAACTTGACTTCATCACAGAAAATATAGTTTTCCTTATTTTCTTTTGGTAGTAATTCTGCAAGATTTCTCAGAATATGGAATGAATTAAAATAGCACTGAATACCATGGTAATAATCATAGGTATCATAATGTTCATCGCCCAGAATCTTATAGATTAACCATTTGTCTTCCTGAGTCAACTGATGTTCTTCACGTATCAACAGTTCATTAAAATAAGTGATCCGGTCATCTTTTAAAACACCTTTAAGAACCTTATGTTTCATCGCCAAAAATGGGGTATCAAAAATTTGAGTTAAATCTTCATCTAGCTTTAACAAGAAATGTACATCAATATATTTCTTGTAATTCATTAAATTGGTTGCCAGTCTTAAAATCAAAGACCTTACGGCTTTGGCTTCAACCATATTGGTTTGGGTTTTCACAAGAACTTCTACAAACCTTAAATCAATATTGGCTGTATAATTAAAATATTGCTTTCTAAAAACTTCTACTTCATATTCTAAAACTCTTAAGATAAATTCCTCTTTTTCCTCAAGAATAACATCAGAGTTTCTAAGTCTTTTACACCACTGAGATGCCAGATCATAATCCTTCACATGTAAAAAGTATTCAATATGTATCAAATAAAATTCTACATTTACAAAGGCGTTATTATTATAATCTTCATACTCCGATTCTAGCTTTTTAAGATAAAAAGATGCTTTTTGATAGTTTTCTGTTTTTATATATAACATACATAACATTCTACAAACATCTGCTCTAACGAAAGAATCCATCGTTTTTTCAACGATTTCCAGAGCTTTACTAAATGCTATAAATGCTAAATCAAAACGATCTTCAATTAAATAGGTTTCACCTAAGTTTCTAACAAACAATGCCGTACCTTGACTCAGATTTTTACTTTCAGTCATTTCAATTGCTTTGCTGAAGTAGGTTCTACCTTTCTGGATTTCATCTAAATAAAAACTATAAAGAAGACCAATATTGTTTTGTGGATACAAGGATTCTATAAGATGATGATAAGTGGATTGACTTAAAAAATTCACTGAGGCTTCAAAGGCTTTAAGAGCTTCTCCTAAATTTCCTTCTCTCAATTCAATTGTACCTAAATGATTTAAAAAGATACTTTTATATCCCTTTGGCATTTCATCTAAAATCGTATCAAGCAGCGCTCGTGCTTCAAATAAATTGTTTTCAGCCAATAAAAGTTGCATTTCCACATGATACGTTTCATAGTTGAGTGAAATAACATCAGATTCCTCAAGATTCAATCTCAAATCCTTTAACATTTGATCAGCTCTAGCAATATCTCGTCTTTTAACAAAATGCTTTGCAAGTAAGATCATACATTTCATTTCAACGACTTTATCACCAAATTCCTTAGCAATATCCATCCCTTTATAAACTATATTTTTAGACAGTTCACTTTCACCAATCAAATCATAAATACGACTGATTTCATAATAATGTCTGCCAATTTCACCAGTTCTTTCCTGGGTATGTAAAATACCTAAAGCACGATTATAAAGTTCTACTGCTTGCATATACATGTTTTGACGTTCCATTTCAACGGCTAAAACATTACAATACTTCACAGATTTATTTTTATCATTGCCATTCGAAAAATGGTGAATCAAAGATTCCATATATTGAAATTTATCTTGATCAATGCGATTTTCAAAGAACTCAGCAATTCGAATATGTAGTTTTTCTTTTTTTCCCTTTTCTAATTCTTCAGCCAAGGTTCTCTTTAAAGAGCGACTACAGTAATCATAGGTTTCGCCTTGATCATCAAATTTCATTTTTAAGATATTTTGATTGGACAGTTCATTTAAAAGCTGCTTTGTTAAAGAGGGTTTCAACTCAATTAGGTTCACAATACATTCCAAAGGTGCAGCTTCTTTAAATAAGGCAATTAATTCTAAAATTGCCATACTGCCATAAGGAATATACTGAATTTCCTTTTCAAAATCACTTCTAACTTTCATAATATTGGAGTTATCAAACTCATCATATTGATCATTTAAAACCCACTCATTATGACTATTTACATAAATATATCCCTTATCAAACAAACTTTTGATAATATCTTTAATTAATTTCAAATTACCATGGGCATCTCGCATAACTTTTGCAGTTAATTCAATAGGGTTATAACCGACTCCTAAAATACTGCTTACAAAATGTGATGCCTGATCATAATTGAAGTTAATTAAGTGTTTGATATAAATTTTTTTCATGTCTTCCCAATTGGCAATACGATTGGATAAAACACTGTCATTTTCATAAGAGGCAATAATAAAATATTGATTTTCCTTCTTATCCATCATCAAATAGTTCAAAAGATCCATTTGGTCATCATTTAAATGATGTATACCATCTAAGACAATGACGATGCGATGAATTGAAGAATACTCCCTTAAAAAATTATGCAGTCTATTTTTAATCCTTAATTGTTCTACGGGTTCAGATAAAGATTCAGCAGGTGATACATTCCATAAATGCTTATATTCTGGTAGTAATTTAATCAATTCCGAACCATACTTTATTATAAGCTCTTGACTAATATCGCCAAATTCGATGATTTGAACTAAAATACTTTTAAAAACATCGTAATTATAAATACGATCTTCTTCACAATCCACTCGAATAACACGATAACCTTCCCACTTGAGAATCGTTTGTGCTTCATCTAAAACTCTTGTTTTACCGGTTCCCATATCACCAACAATCAGTACGGCATTATAATCCGAATTTCTTGAAAATTTCTCATGTACCACTTCGTTGAAGAAAGTTGTTTCATTAAATCGTTCCAGTATTGGTGCCTTTAACTGCAATTTATTGAAATAATCATAGTCATCATAAACAATTGAAATGTTTAACATATTCTTCAAAATAGATAAAAACTCATCTACAGAATTGATTTCATCAATCACAGAAATTCTTATCATCTGAGCAACTATTTTATCTACAGCATTTTTTATGTTTTTTCTAAGATTCTCATCTACAATTTTATGGTTATATGAACTTCTGTGATACAAAAAATAAAATACTACACCTAATGAGTATATATCGGCTTGAATATTGTGCATCTCTTTCCAGAAAATCTCTGGAGCAATGAATTGATTCTGTGTTTTTTCTTGCTTTAAAATATCTTTAAAAAGCTGTAAAGAAGCCAAATCAACTAATTTAATTGACAATCTGTTTTCATCATTTCTATAGATATGAATGTTTTCAAATGAAAGATATTTATAAACATAACCTCTGAAATGTAAATATCTTAAAGCCTTACAAATCTCAATGAGAACTTCTATAGCTTCTTGTCGGTTCAAATCCATATAATGTACAGTACTCTCTGCAGGTCTTTCGTAAGTATAGAAAAATTGTCTGCGCAGACTTTTCTTTCCATCTAAGGTTGTAACAATATCAAACTTATAATCTTGATATAAATTTGGATGAACCATTGTAGAATAGCGCACAAAATTAGACTTATAGTGTTTTATTAAATCATTCTGAGTAAAATCTACAGAAAATAAACGCAGATAACACAAGGTCTCACGAAAAATATCCTCTACTAAAAACACATCACCAAAACTATCCGTAGTAATATTTTCAAGAATCCGATACCTATGATTTATCAAATTCATCCTATCCTCCTATACACAAAAAGACTCATAACCAATATATGAATCTTTATCAACACATTAAATCTCCATAGCTTCATTGAGCATTTTCATCACTTCATAAACGGAGTCAATCATATCATCAGAAACACCAGTGAGAATCTTGTCGATGTATTTTCTTCTATTTTCCATTACACCATTGATAACATTTCGACCTTTGTCTAATACTTTTATTCTTACGACTCTACGATCTTTTTCATCTTTTACTCTGGCTACCAATTCATTTCTTTCCATACGGTCTAATAAATCCGTTACAGTACTACATGCTAAATACATCTCAGAACTTAACTCACCGATTGTGAGGTTATCCTTTGCATTTAGAGTCAAAAGTGCAGTAAATTGTGGTGGTGTTATTTCGAACTCTTCCAAAATTTCACGACCTTTCACTTTTATTTTCCAGCTTGCTCTACGGAAGTTTTCCTCTATATCTTTCACTTTTTCATCTAAAATTTTTCTTTCCATTGCCTACCTCCAATATTGATCTATAATTATTATAATCAAAAAAAAGTTTTAATACAAGGAATTCAGTATTGAAGCACCTTTCATCAAAAATTACTTTACAAGATTTTAACGTTTATTCGACATAACAAATCTTTCCAAAATTGGTGTTTATACAATATATGTTCCGGGTATGTAAAAAACGTTTTCCTGTTTTTCCTTCTTTTTTTCACATTGTGTGACTATTTTGCACAAAATTTGATATTTAAACATTTTTCTGATATATTTAAATGGTGTAGGTATATTTATTAGAGGGTGGCTTATGAAATTTTTAAAAAGTGTAAAAAACTTTATCTTCAGTGATTTCACAGTGCTTATTATTCCTAATACAAGAAAGACAACCAAACAATTTAAACTCAACGCATTCTCAACTTATACATTAATTATTGCGTTTCTTGTATTAAATGTTTTTGTTTCTATATCCTCAGTTGTATATTATAACAAAAGCAAAGCATCCGATAGCGAAATCACTTATCTTTCATCTGAGAGAGTAACCAATTTAAGTACGATTTCATCGTTAAAGGAAGAAAATAATCTTCTCGTGGATGAAAAAGGAAATTTACTTAGCGAGAATGAAGATGTTTTAGATTATCTAAACCAGAGAATTGCTGAAGTTAATGATTTATACATTGAAATGAGCAATGTTATTGCGACATTTAATGAAGAAAACAATTCAAACATCTCTGTTCCTGTAACACGTTCCTTAGATCGAACAAGTATTCAAGCCATTTCAACATATAGAAATGTCGATGCAGAAAATACTGAAATGGATCTCGAGGAAATGAAGGAGCAAGATGATTTAACTCAAGTGGTTTATAATATGAAAACTGAGTCAGCTTCTCTAATTGATGAAATAGAAAACCAATTAGAATATTTAGACCGTTTACCAGATTTATTGCCTGTAGAAGGTAAGATTTCTTCTGGTTTTGGATATAGAAGACATCCTATTACTGGTCTTAGATCATTCCATTATGGTATTGATATTACGGCTAATAGAGGTGATCCTGTTGAAGCTGCTGGTAGTGGTGTCGTCGTATTCTCAGGTTGGAGTGGTACTTACGGTAAAGTAGTTATCATTTCTCATGGATTCCATTATGAAACGGTTTATGCACACAACAATACATTACTCGTCGAAGTCGGTGATGTGGTAAGCAAAGGACAAGTCATCAGCAAAGTTGGTACTACAGGAAGCAGCACTGGTCCTCATTTACATTTTGAAATTAGATACGATGGCGAAGCCATCAATCCTACTGGCGTACTTAGATTTGATAATTAGGAGGCTGCTATGGCAATTAAAAAAAGAGTCAACAAGGATTTTGATATCATTGTAGGTTTATCATCTACTATTAATGGCGATTTGATCAGCGATGGTTCTATTCGAATTGATGGCAAAGTCACTGGTGACATTACTTCAAAAGGCGATGTTATAATTGGAGACAATGCTGTTGTCAACTCAAATATTACCGCAGAATATTGCGAGATTTCTGGTAAAGTTGAAGGTAGTGTCCATTCAGAAACTCAATTAAAGATTTTTAAATCAGGTCAATTAAATGGTGATATTACTGTATCGAGCTTCACTATTGAAGAAGGCGGTATTTTCAGTGGTAACTGTGACATCAATCCAGATAAAAAAGAAAGAAAACCTTCTAAAGAGAAAAAGACTGATAAAGAGAACAACCATGAGAATCATTCAGACAAATCTCAAAAAGATCAAAATAAAGATAAGAAAGCTGTTTAGCTTCAAAATAAAAACTCTGCATATAATTGCAGAGCTTTTTTTATTCTTAGAAATTTTTTTATTAAAATGCTTATTTTTGAACCTCTCACGACTAAAGTCATAAGATTCTTAGGTAGAAAAGCCTAACAGCTTTTAATGGACTAAGCTAACCCGCCAGTTCCT
>JAFGVN010000071.1 GCA_016937975.1 Clostridia bacterium | reverse complement strand
TCGAGATAATCCTATTAGATTGTTAACAATCTGAGTTGCCATTGTACTTAGATGTAGAATGGAAGCAACGTAGTTGCATTTCTTGTTCTAAACTTATTAGAAAAATCTCAATTACAAATGTGATATGTTCAGAATGATAGAACCTAATAGCAATTAGGAACGCTTTGATTATATGAAGTAAATTATACACAAACAGGTCTTTAAATGTCTATGACAATAAAAACTTTTATAAATGATGATAAGAGAATTTTTCTTTTCGGCTTTGTTAAATTCAAATGCGTTGATGCGATGGTATCAGAATCTATGATAAGATCAATTGCTCATGATGCTGTACTTTTAAAGTGTTGAAATGCTTTTTTATATAGCGTTGATGTGATGATTAAGGTAAAATGTTGAAATAATAAACTAATTTTGGTAGAATACCTCTATGAATATAAAAAATCAAATTATCTGTTTTACAGGAAAAAGTATCTATACAAGAAACAAAATGCAGCAATTGGCGATTAGGGCTGGTGCAAAGATTAATACTCAAATAACAACCGATACAACCTTGTTGGTTATTGGACAACAATCAGGATCGAAATTAGATCTTGCTATAAAAAAAGGGATCCCCATTATTGCAGATGAAACTTTTATTAAAATTGTAATGAAGTCATGAACTGGTTAAAAACCAGTTTTTTTGTTGCTGAAAGAAATTATTTTGTTACGCCTATAATATTTTTAAATTTAATGGGTAAACCTATATCTCTGTGGTAAAATAGGATTACAACGAGTAGGAGGAAATATGTACGAAGCACTGTTAACCGATGAAATGAAACCTTGGCGAGATTTATTATTAGTTCATAAATTTGCCGTAGAAGAGATTAAAACTAAACTTCAAGTGCTCGATGAAGAATTTAGAAACATACATGATTATAATCCAATTGAACATATACGGTATCGGGTTAAAAAACCAAATAGTATTATGGAGAAGTTAGATCGATTAGGATTTGAACCGACAATAGAAAATGCCAGAATGCATATTTTTGATATTGCCGGTGTTCGGATTATATGTTCTTTTACTGAAGATATATATAGAGTTGTAGAACTTTTGAAGAGTCAAGATGACATTGATGTTGTTTTAATAAAAGACTATATAAAGAATCCTAAATCCAATGGTTATAAAAGTCTGCATTTGCACGTTGATCTACCTGTATACTTAAGTAGTGGTATGGTTAAGACAAGAATCGAAATTCAGATTAGAACCATAGCGATGGATTTTTGGGCTTCATTAGAACATAAAATCTACTATAAGTATCGCAATAAGGCACCTGAAAGTATCACTAATCAATTAAGGGTTTGTGCAAGTATGATTTCTACTTTGGACGAAAGAATGTGGGCGATCAAAAAAGAGATTAGTACCCTTAATGAAACAGAAGAACTCACCTTAGATGAAAATGTAATTTCTGCTATTAATATAAGTAATAGTCAAAATGATAATTAGTAAAATAGAGTTTAAAGGAAGATTTTTGTGATTGAAATCTTCTTTTATTTTTTTTGCAGTTTGATACCAATTTATTGAATATTGTCATACAAATATTCTATTTAATGTCAAAGATATAACAATCAAGATTCCGTTTTGTAATTCTTTCTCTATACAAACCCCGGTGTGGAGGGGTGATGTTATATTTTCTTATGTAAAACCTTTATAAATTTAAGGAATCTATACTAATCTTGTTAAAAATTTGCCAAAACCCCTTTCGTTAATACTACTAATGTGGTATTATTTGTTTGTGAAATACAAATATACAAAAGGAGTGTTATATGAAAAAAGTATTCGTATTGCTATTAGTATTAGTTATGGCACTTTCAGTATTTGCTGGTTGCTCAAATAATGAAAATACTAACGCAAAAAACAATGAAACTAACAATGTAGTAAACAACGCAGGCAACAATGGTAATGAATCTGCTGATCCAGATGCTGTAACAACAGCTTCTATCGTAACTGATGGTAATGCTTTCGCAAAGGGCTTATCTAAAGACGGTACATGGATTGTAGCAGCGTTAAACGACATTACTTTAACTGAAGATCTTGTAGTAGAAGGTGAATTCACAAATAAAGATGCAGTAATTAGAAAGCTCGCTCTTTATACACAAGATGAAGAAAGAAATGTTACAGCAAGATTTACATTAACAGTGCCAAAAATGATTGTTAAGTCTGAAAACACTAGAGTTCAATCAGGTATTGTAAAAGGTGACATCTATGTTGAGAACAATGGTTTCAACTTAGTTGATGCAACAGTTGAAGGTAATATTTACTTTGCTACAAAAGAAGCATTAGACACTTTCACAATTGATGACCGTTCAAAAGTAACAGGTACATTAAAACTTGATGGCGTAGATGTTGTAACAACTGCATCATTAGTTGTAACTGGTGATGATTTAGTTAAAGGTTTATCAGCAGATGGTACTTGGATTGTTGCTGTTTACCACAATATGTCATTAAAACAAGAAATCATTGTTAATGGAGAATTCATCCATAGAGATGCAATTGCTCGTAAATTAGCTCTTTATACTCAAGATGAAGAAAGAAACATCACGGCTTCATTTACGGTTGCAGCACCAAAAATGACTGTAAAATCTGAGAACTTCAGTATTCAAGGTGGTACATTCAAAGGTGATGTTTATGTAGAAGCGAATGGTTTCTCATTATTAAAAACTTCAGCTGTTGATGGTAACATTTATTTCGCTAAACAAGAATATAAAGATTCATTTGTTTTAGAAGAAGGCTCATCTGTTACAGGTACAATGGAAGTACAGTAAAGTTTAAAGCTATTCTTTTTAGAATAGCTTTAATTTTTTTTATGGAGGCGACGTTGAAAAGAATCATTCAGATCAGCTTAAGTGTTATTGTTTTAATCATCATATATCTGTTATTTTCAACATTCGTTCTTAAGAATGATCATGATGAATTTAATGTAAATCAAAAAGGTGAGATTAGATTTTTTGCTTTCAATACCATTATTGACATTACAATTAATGATCATTACTCAGATGCTCTTAATGAAGAAGTAACAAGTTATATTTTAGCATTGGAAGAAAATTACTCAAGATATGTAGAGAATAGTCAAGTTTCAAAGTTGAATTTAGAGAAACATTTAAAGGTTACTGGTGAATTTAAAAGTATATTAGATTATGCAAAGCAGTACTATGATTTATCTAACCATAAGTTTGATGTGACTATGGGTCCTATTATCGATTTATGGAAAATCGGACAAGATGGTGAAAATGTTCCAAGTCAAGAAAAGATAAATGATACCTTGAAATATGTAGGGATGGACGGACTGTCTTTCAAAGATGGTGAGGTTGTTCTAAAAGAAGGGATGTCATTGGATTTAGGAGGTATCCTTAAAGGATATGCTGCTGATGGTGTAGTGAAAATACTCAAAGAGCGTCATGTAGAAAGTGGACTTATTAATTTAGGTGGTAATTTATTTGTAGTGGGTATGAACAATGGAAGTGAATGGCGTGTAGGTGTAAGAAATCCCTTTGGGAGCAGAGATGATTATGTAGGAATAATCAGTGCTTATGATCAATCCATTGTGACTTCAGGCCCCTATGAAAAATATTTTATTCAAGATCATCATCGTTATCATCACATATTTGATGCTTTGACAGGTTATCCAGTAGAAAATGAAATTGAATCCGTAACAGTGTTATCGAATTTATCCGTTGATGGAGATGCTTTGACGACGACTGTTTTTACCATGGGTATTGTAAATGGATTAAACTTACTGAATGAACTTGAAGGCATTGAAGGTATTATCATTACAAAAAATCGTGAAGTATTTATAACTGATGGTTTAAAGAGCATTTATGAACATCGTGATGCATCATTCACAGTTCAATAACGGAAGAAGGCTTATATGGAAAACAAGAAGCAAATTGTTGTTTTAGGTGCTGGTTATGGTGGGGTATTAACTGCTAAAAAACTAGCAAAGAAATTCAAAAAAAATGATGATGTAGTTATTACATTAATTGATAAGAATCCTTATCATACAATGTTAACAGAATTACACGAAGTAGCTGCAGGAAGAGTACCTGAAGATGCTATTAGAATTGAATTGAAGAAAATTTTTGCAGGTAGACCTGTAGATGTTGTTCTTGATTATATAGAAAAGATTGACTTTGATCAAAAAAAATTAATTGGAAAAAAAGAATATTCTTATGATTACCTTGTTCTTGGTACAGGTTCAAAGCCAACTTATTTTGGTTGTGAAGGTGCAAAAGAAAATAGTTTACCTTTATGGTCCTTTGATGATGCAGTAAGAATTAAAGAACATATTCAAGAAATGTTCAGAAGAGCATCCATAGAAAACAACCCAGAAGAAAGAAAAAAACTATTAACTTTTGTTGTAGTGGGTTGTGGGTTTACAGGTATTGAAATGATCGGTGAATTGGCTGAATGGAGAGAACGCTTATGTAAAACATATGGCATTGATCCTCAAGAAGTCAATTTGAATGTCGTGGATGTTCAAGACAAAGTTTTACCAATTTTTAAAGATAAATTAATTGAAAAAACAGAACGTTATTTAACTAGAAAAAATGTTAATATCCTAACTTCTACAAACATTACAGCAGTACAAAAAGATTGTGTTTGTATCAATAATACGGAAAAATTATTCGCTTATACAGTTATTTGGGCTGCAGGTGTAGAAGGTAGTGATATCACAGGATCTTTTGACCTTGAAAAGAAAGCAAGAAATCGTGTCGTTACAAATGACAAGTTACAATCTGTAGATCATGAGAATGTATTTGTTGTAGGAGATAATATTTTCTTTATTCCTGAAGGAGAAGAAAGACCTGTACCTCAAATGGTTGAGAATGCTGAGCATTCATCAAAATTAGTTGCGAATAACCTTCATAATTTAATTGTAGGTAAAGAAATGTCATCTTATAAACCTTCTTTCCATGGTGCAATGGTTTGTATTGGTGGACGATATGGTGTGGCACAAGTAGGTACTGCAAAGAAACAATTTGCTATGTCTGGTTTTTTTGCAATGTTTGTTAAGCATTTTATCAATGTAATCTATTTCTTACAAGTGGCTGGTTTTAATAAAATATGGACATATGCTATGCATGAAATTTTCCATGTTCCAGACAGAAGATCATTCTTAGGTGGTCATTTTTCGAAAAGATCTCCAAATTTCTGGTTGGTACCAATGCGTTTATTCCTTGGTTTCTCATGGCTTTTAGAAGGTTGGCATAAATTACCTGCTGTTCTAAAGAATCCTAATGATATTTTCTTAATTCCAAGTGGTGTGGATGCTTCAAGTAGTGCATCAGTTGTTGAAGAAGCAGTAAATCAAGTGGAAGCATTAGGTGTACCTCAATTTATTTCAAAAATAGTTGATGCAGGCATGGACTTGATGTTCTACCATGCAGATGGTTCTTATACTTTCATGGCAACAATATTCCAAACTGCAATGGTTTTTGCTGAAATATTGGTTGGTTTAGCTTTAATCGCTGGTTTGTTTACTGCATTATCTTCAATTGTTTCAGTGATTATGACAGGCATGATTTGGTCATCAGGTATGGCAGCTCCAGATATGTTATGGTATCTTTTTGCTGGGATTGCAATGATTGGTGGTTCTGGTAGTACCTTCGGATTAGATTATTATGTATTACCAATACTTAAAAAATGGTGGAAAAAGCGTAAAATCGTAAAAAAATGGTATATATATACAGATTAGTGCTCATTTAATGAGCACTTTCTATTGAAAGAAGTGAACTATGAACAATTTTTGGTCAAAATATCCTGATATACAAATACAATTAAATGACATTAAATCAAATTTAAGCGAATTTCATAAAACAGGAGAAAAATATTTAACGGAGTCCTTTGATTATCTTATGCAAACAGGTGGAAAAATGCTTCGACCTGCATTTGTTTTAATTGGCGCATTGATGAAGGAGCATGATGAGCATGAGAAGATTTCAAATGCTGCTGTAGCTATTGAAACCTTACACATGGCCACCTTGATACATGATGACATCATTGATGATGCAAAGATGAGGCGAAATCAACTGTCTATTCAAGCAAAATATTCAAAAGAATATGCGGTTTACATGGGTGATTATCTTTTTACACGTGTTTTTATGATTTTGGCAAAATATGATTATACAAGAGAAAATCTGTATGATATTTCAAAAGGTATTTCGAAAATTTGTATTGGTGAAATGATGCAGAATAGATTGAGGTACCATAATGACGTCAGTACAAAGGATTATTTAAAAATAATTGCCGGTAAAACTGCAGCGTTATTCGCAGTAAGCCTGGGTCTTGGAGGACACCTTGCAGGTGTATCTGAAAAGGATGCAAAAAATCTAGGGCGAATTGGTTACAACGTTGGTATGGCATTTCAAATAAAAGATGATTTGCTAGATTATTCTAGTAAGAATAACGTCGTTGGAAAGGATACACTTTCTGATCTTGCCAATGGGTATTATACTTTACCTGTAATTTATGCCCTAAAAGCAGAGTCCAGTAATAATTTAATAAAAATATTGGATGATCAAGACATAAAAGAAGAAGATGTTATGAAAGCAATTCATATCATAAAAAATAGTGGAAGTATTCAAAAAACAGAAGCATTGGCAGATCGTTATACGAAAAGAGCTATGAAAGCCATTGAAGATTTACCAAGTTGTAGAACTAAAGATATACTAAGAGATTTAGTTCCTATTTTATTAGATCGGAAGCATTAGGAGGCATAATGAATTTAAAATCCTTTTTAAAACTAGTAGAAATTCAAACAAAAGTTGCAAGTGTGTTTCCTTTTATTGCTGGTAATCTTTTTGCATGGTTCTATTTTAAAAGTTTTAATGTGGTTCATATGCTGATTATGTTTGGTGCACTTTTGTCCATTGATATGGCTACAACTGCAATTAATAATTACATGGACTATAAAAAAGCTGTAAAGAAAGAAGGGTATAACTTTGAACAACATAATGCCATTGTTTTGTATAATCTAAAAGAAAAACAAATTATCTTAACGATTGCTGTGTTACTTGTAATCGGTATGTTCCTGGGTCTTATTCTCTTTTTGGTAACCGATTGGGTAGTACTGTTGATTGGTGTTTTATCCTTTGGTGTAGGTATTTTCTATTCGTTTGGACCTTTACCAATATATAGAACACCATTTGGTGAGATATTCTCAGGTTTCTTCATGGGTTTCTTCATTATTTTCTTATCAATCTATATCCATGTGACTGATCATGCGCTTATTACACTTAGTTTCAAAAAAGATTTTATGAGCTTAGTGATGGATTGGAAATCAATTTTAGTCATCGGATTGTTCAGCTTACCTTTTATAGCAGGTATTTCAAATATCATGTTGGCAAACAATATTTGTGATATGGAAGATGACTTTGAGAATAAACGTTACACCCTACCAGTAATAATAGGCAAAAAGAAGGCTATCTTTATTTATGAGTGGACTTATTATATCATGGCAATTTCCTTTGTTGGATTGGTCGTGATGAAAGCAGTCAGTTCAATTTACCTTTTAGGATTTCTTATTTATCTACCGTTGAGTAAACTTATAAGAGACTTTAAAGCAAACCCAAGGAAGGATCTGAACTTTGTCAATGCCGTAAAGGGTTTTGTTTTAACATCAGTTTTAATTATACTGTTGGTTATGATTCAAATAATTTTTAATTTTTAGAAGTGGAGACACTTCTTTTTACTTATACGGATTGTATGACTTACTTCTTCTTTAAACTGTGATATAATATTAAAATAATATTATAAAGGACTTTGCTATGATTACAAAACAAACATTCCTACAATTCAACCAATGTCCCAAATACATGTGGTATGAAGGACAAAAATCAAATAAAATCATTAAACGATTGGACTCAAATCGACTATATCCCTATGTAAAAAAGTTGTTTCCAGAAAGTATTTCAGTACCCAATCTTCCTGGTCAATATTACAAGATGGCTCAAATTACAAAGCAATATCTCAATGAAAATCATAGTATCATATATAATCCTTGTTTTGTAAAAGAGGATATTTTTGTGCAATATGATTTCATGGTGGTAAAGAATAACACTTATCATGTATATGATGTTAAAGCCAGCACAAAGTTATCCAAAAGATTTCTTTTGGAATTAAGCTTTAACAAACACATCATGGAAAAACAACTTAAGATGCCTGTTAAAAGTTATTTAATTTATGTGAATAAAAATTATCTGAGAACAGGTAAAATTAAAGCAGAAAAGCTTCTGCTGATTCAGCCTGTCGATCGGGACCTCATTAATATAAAACCATCTATTGTACTGAAAATGAGAAATACTTTATTACTCGATTTACCTCACATTGATATAGGATTACATTGTGAAAGCAGCGCAGAATTTATTGAGTGTCCTTATAAGGCAGATTGTTATAAAGCAGATGAAAACAGTATTTTTGAATTAGCAGGACTTCATAAAAGTGAATTATATGAACTGTTTCATAATGGAATTCAACAAATGCATATGATAGAAGATAGCAGGGCATATGGGAAAAATCAACGTATTCAAATAGAATGCTTAAAAAGGAATATTGCAATTGTTGACCATAAAATGATACGGGATTACCTTAAGATCTTTAAATTGCCACTTTACTTTTTAGACTTTGAATCTTTTAGAGACATATTACCACCGTTCAACCGAACAAGTCCTTATACAGAGATTCCATTTCAATATTCCATTCACATTTTAAATGAAACCCTTACACAAAAGGGTTTCCTAGGGAAACCTGGGGAAGATCCCAGAAGAGCTTTAGCAGAACAGCTCATACACGATATTCCGGAAAACGTACAAATTATCGCTTATAACATGAGCTATGAAAAACGCGTGATCAAAAACTTAGCCAATTTGTTTGTAGATTTATCGAAAGATTTAATGATAAGACATGATCATATTTATGATTTAGAAGTCCCCTTTGAAAAAAAGTGGTATTATTTAAATGACATGAAGGGAAAGTATTCTATAAAAAATGTGTTGCCTGCCTTATTTCCAATGGATAAGAATCTAGATTACAATACATTAACGATACAGAATGGTTTGATGGCAATGACAACCTATCGTGACTTAAATCGAAATCCTGATGCTGTGAACAAGGAGACATTAAAAGATTTATGGGATTATTGTTCCTTAGATACTCTAGCTATGGTAAAAATATATCAAAAATTAAAAGAAGACATCCGATAAGCGGATGTCTTTTTATAAGACAAAGGAATGGTTTCCTAATTCAATCATAAATGTAGTACCCATATTTTTTGAGGATTCACATTGAATATTGCCCTCAAAGATATCTTCAACTGTTCTTTGTAAAAGGTACAATCCTAATCCATCGCCACCATCATACCCCATATTTGTGGTATAGAACGGATCAAAAATCCTATGAAGTATTGTTTCCTCAATACCGATGCCATTGTCCTTAAAGGTAACCACAAGCCTACCTTTGCTATTGTGATGGATTCTAATTTCAATTTTATTGTCTTCCGTATTTTGAAATGCATATTTTAGGGCGTTGTCCATTAACTGGAATAAAAGGTTCTTAAAGATGTTGTAGCCCATTATATTTGGTAAATCTTCTTGAATATTAATAACAATTTTACATTTATTCTGTTGAGCTTGCTTTTGATAATGTTCATTGAGTTCATCTAGAATGACTTTTATGGAACCTGTTGAACTTAAATCATCTAATGTGGTATTGGAAGATTTAATTTTATCTACGAAATGAGTTATTTTTTTTGTGCTGAAATATATAAGCTCTGCACTCTCTCTAACTTGATCGATACATGTAAACAGGTCTTTTCTTGTTAAATCGCCACCTTTAAATTTCTCAGATATTTTAGTATTCTCATTTAGAATTTGAGAAGACATTAATGTAATATTGGATAAAGAAGTATTTAATTGGTGTGAAATGCCAACCATCATGCGGTTAAAACTTGCGTTTTTTTCGGATTGCAATACTTTTAATTGCATTTGTTCCATAGCATTGAGTGTTGCTGTTAATTGTTCGTTAGAGTCATTGAGTGCCTTACTGTAAGCTTCTAATTCCATATTTTTTTGCATAATGACTTCATTTTCTGCTTCTTTATTATGAATTTGCTCACTCAAAAGGAGCTTAACAATCTCTTTGTTTTGCTTTTCTATATTTAAAGTTTCTAAAATATCATGGTGTTTTTTCAGAAATTCAAAGGCTTTCTCATAATTGTTTTCCTCTTCATAGAGTTTACTTGTAAACAAGTAATTTTCCTTGAGAAAGGAATTACTTTTGGATTCTACGGACAAACGTCTACCTTCATTTAGCGCTTCATGGGCTTTGTGATATATACCTGAAAGCATGAATGTGTTTCCTAATTCATTGTATGCATTGGCTAATCTACCTGTCATATTGGTTGTAGAAAGATAGTGAACACATAAAGTTAAAAAATGTAAGGCTTTAGAGTAATTACCTATTTTTTTGTATGCATAGCCTATATTGTGTGTAAATCTTTTACCAGCTTCATATTCATGTTCCAATGCTAAATTGTAAGCATGCATGTAGTTTTTTAATGCTTCATGATTTTCTTCTTGAATTTCATGGAGATTACCATATCCATTGTATAAATCGGCTTCACTGTCATAAAATTTGTTTATTTTGGCAATACCAAGAGCTTCTGCTAGATAAAGTTCAGCAAAGGTGTAATTCTTACTGGCAATGAGATCAACTGAAAGATAATACATGGCATTGACTAATGCTTTGTATCTCTTTTTCTCTTTTAGAATTTTTATAAGTCGCTGCATATATGTGATGTATAAAATGGCATCCGGTGTATTAGCAAAAAGCTTTTCTACATTCTGAAAGACATTGAAAATTTCATCTTCTAAATGGTGAGTTTCATAAAAATCCAAGATTTCATGGGCTTTAGCCATAGCTGCATGATAATTACCCATTTGAATATTGGTTTGACATTCTTCTAATAGTAGTTCGTATGTTTTCATCATGAGAACCTCCCAAAAATTATTTACCCTAATATTTCCAATTTAAGCAATAGAATCTTTTAAATATTACGAAAAATTTTTTTTTAGATTATTAGATTTATGATAACATAGTATTGGAGATATCCTAAATAAAGGGGGAGACTTATGGATAAAATGGAAAAATACGCCGACCTTCTTGTAAGAGTTGGCATTAATATTCAAGAAAATCAAACATTGGTGATTGCATCGCCAATTGAATGTGCAGATTTTGCAAGATTGGCAGCTAAGAAAGCTTATGAAGCTGGCGCTAGAGAAGTTGTTATGAGATGGTTAGATGAACAATCTCAACATCAAAAGTATATCATGGCAAATGATGAAATCTTTGATGAGTTCCCAGATTGGACCGTTCAATATTTTAATCATTATGCTGATCAAGATGCAGCATTTTTAAGTATTGCTGCAAGTGATCCAGAGTTGATGAAAGATGTGGATCCAAAAAGATTGGCTAGAGCAAATAAAGCGGGTAGCATTGCACTGGAATATTACCGTTCTCGTATGATGAGCAATAAAAATGTTTGGTGTGTTGCATCAATTCCAACTGTAAGTTGGGCAAAAAAGGTATTCCCAGGTGTTTCAGAAGAGCAAGCTGTGGAAAATTTATGGGAAGCAATTTACAAGTCTGTAAGAGTTGATCAGGAAAATCCCGTAGAAGCATGGCGTGAACATCAAAGAACTTTAAATGAAAAGTTAGAGTTTCTAAATACAAACAAATTTACAGCATTGCGCTATAAGAATGCATTGGGAACTGATGTTGTTGTAGAATTGCCAGAGGGACATATTTGGTTTGGTGGTGGAGATGAAGCTCCTCAAGGTCATGTGTTTGTTGCAAATATGCCAACTGAGGAAGTTTTCACAATGCCAAAGCTTGATGGTGTAAATGGTACCATTGTTGCTTCAATGCCTTTGAATTACAATGGTAACTTAATTGAGAATTTTAAATTTGAATTAAAAGATGGCCTGATTGTATCCTTTGATGCAGCAAAAGGAAAAGATGTTCTTGAAGAACTACTCAACACCGATGAAGGCGCTAGAAGACTTGGAGAAGTTGCATTAGTGCCATATGATTCACCAATTTCAAACCAAAAGATTCTATTTTATAATACTTTATTTGATGAAAATGCATCATGTCACTTTGCTTTAGGAAAAGCTTATCCAACGTGTATTAAAGGTGGAGAAGATATGACTAAGGATGACTTAAAAAATGCAGGTGCTAATGATTCATTGACCCATGTGGATTTCATGGTGGGTACAAAAGATTTGGAAATTATCGGAATTACTGAAAGTGGCTCTGAAATACCTGTTTTCAAAAATGGTAATTTTGCATAAAAAAAACGGACATCAGTCCGTTTTTTTTGGTTGTTTAGGATTTTACATTTCATAAACAATAAGTTATGCATGTCTAGGGATTGGAAAAACTCATTAAATTTCATTTGTCAAAAATTACCTAAAACATAAAAGAACACTTGTTCAATCGGATATTAATGGCAGTTTAAACATCCTTAGAAAAACAGTACATGAAAATAATATTCCCAGGCTAATTGAGTTAGTGAGGAATAAGGGGTTTCGAGTTAATCCTATTAGATTGCTAACAATCTGAGTTGCCATTGAACTGAGAGGTAGAATGGAAGCAACGTAGGTGCATTTCTTGATGGCTAAATAGACTGAAATACGGCTAAATTAGCATTTTCAGTTTCAAAAATTGAAAATTTTGGTATAATGAATTATCGCAGGAGGGATAACATATGAAGAAAATTATAGTAACTTTAATGATATTATTATCATTAACAATGGTAGCATGTAAAGATAAAGGCTTTTCAAAGACTCCAGAAGATCATTTTATGGACAGTTTAAAGGCTGCCAAGGATGTAGATAGTCAGCAAATATCAGGCACCATGGCATTTAATATTAACTATGAAGCATTTCAAAAAACAATTGACGATCCGAGTGTCACTAAGGAAATGATTGATTTATTAAATGAAATAAGTTTGTCAGTGGATTTAAGTGTAAAAAAAGGTGAAGCTTTAAAAGATATGGATTTATCATATGGTTTTAACTTATTTTACAAAGACTATTCTTTATTGGAATTATTAATGTTTCTAAATCGTGAAGAAGTTGGACTTGCAATGCCTAATCTTTTTGATAAAGCATTCACCATGAATCTAGAAGTCCTAATGAATACATTATCAGAAGAAATAATGAGTACGTATGGAGAAATTGAGTTCAATAAATACCTTGAGCTAATTTGTGATGAAAAACGAATGGAAGAAGCAAAGGTAGACGAGAATATATATGAAGATTTAATTAAAGCACATTTGAAAGACCGTATGACATATGATAAAGATGAAACCCTAACTTTTGGTAAAGGTGATAATGCCATTGAAGAAAAGGCACGAGTTTATCACTATGATTTTACGGCAGATGGATATTTAGAACTTTTCAGCAATCTTGTAGCTGCAGCAAAAGATGATGAAGCATTAAGAGATTATCTTGTGACTCTAGCTCATGATTTGTTAGATTTATTGGAGTCCTCAGGAGATTATGAACTGTTTGAGATGTCACGATCGGATATAGAAGATGCCAGAGTCGCACTTATGGATTTCGAAGAAAACTATACATCCTATATGGAAGAACTCTATGATGATTTCAAGGATAGTGCTGACTTGATGCTAGATGAAATGCAAAACGATGAAACCTTCAATGAAATTTTAAACAGTTATGATATTAAGATTTATATTACGGAAGATAATGCTTTTAGAAGATTTGCATTGGAACTCAATTATCAAGGTTTTGATTTTACAATGACTTATGATTTTACGCCTTTGAAGGATAATGAAATGCCTTATGCAAATTTAGATAAAGTAGACTTGTTAAACTTTATTGATTTGGATAATCCAGGGACTTTAAAGAATCAAGAGTTATTGGCAGAAACTATTAAAGATATCCTATTGCAAGGTATAGATACTTTAATAGAAGATGAAGGTTATAATACACTTTATAAAGACTTAAAAGTTTTTGAAAATGAATTAGGTATGGATCCTTCAACAATTCCATCACTTTTAACTTTAGGAAGATCGTATATTGCGAACATGAGTGTGGATGAAATCATTTCATATTTTGATTCCATTATGAATCCTTATGATTATGATTATGATTATGATTATGATTATGATGATTATGGTTATGAAGACTATGATAATTATGGTGCAGAACTTAATAGCATGGGATTTATAGCGTTAAATGATATCAATCAAGATGAACAGACATTCTTAATTTGGGATAGTTTAAATGATGTTGCTACTGTTTATGATGTACCACTATTAACTTATGAAACAGCGACTACTCCACCGGAAGAAATGTTTCAGGAAGCAGTAGATCAAGGTTTATCTATCATATTTGTTTATGGTCCTGAGCTTATCGACGCATTGGATTACTATGCAACCATGTATCCAGAAATTCAGTTTGTATATTTCGGTTCAGAATTATATGATGTAAAAAATAACATTATTACTACTGAATTTTACAATGAAGAATTGGCTTATGTTGCAGGTTATCTATCTGGTATGATGACTGAAACAGGCGTGATCGGTTTCTTGGGAGCATATAATGCTGATTATTATAAGAACTTTGAAGTTGCATATAGTAATGGCGCTTTAGCTGCAAATCCTGAAGTTAACATTTTACTTGATTATGCAGATTCTGAAAATGATTATGATTACGGTTACCAAGCAGCAGCAACCTTTAAAACAGATGGTGCAGACATTGTCTATGGCGTTGCTGAAAAAACTAATGATGGATTTATAAAAGGTGCTTCTGAAAATGGTCTTAAGTTTATTGAACACGGTTTAGAACATGGTCTCTCTTTAGAAGGTTATATTTCTTCTACCTTAGTTGATTATGAATACATTATCTTTAATATTTTAGATAATTTTTCTACCTATGGTATTGAAGGGAACTACTATTCATATGGTTTATATGATGATGTTTTATTCTTAACCAGTGGTAATATTCCAGAAGAATATTTAGATGAATTAATTCAAGTAATTAGAGACATACAAGATGGTTCGTTATTTATTCCAATTTACAGTTCATATGAATAAAATTCTAAGGTAGGCTAAATAGCCTAATGTCATTTAGTTAAGAAATATAATGTAAATGGAGTTCACATTAAAATGTGTGCTCTATTTTTTTTGACTTTTTTCAGTAATTTCCTTGACAAAACACGTTAAAAAAGAGGCGTAGCCCTTTAAATAACAGTGTTTGAGGAGGTGCTGAATTGAACGAATATGCTAAATCTATTAAGAAAAAATTAGACCAATGTATTAATAAGTTAGTTGGATGCGCGAGGAGTATGTTCATAATCCAAAGAAAGATTTCACCAGAAATCGAAAAATTTCATTGAGAATCCTAATCGAGCTTCTCATTACTATGGGAGCGGGTTCACAAAACAAGGACCTGCTGGAGTTCTTAAAGTTTGATGTATCAGTACCTACTTCATCTGCTCTTATTCAACAACGAAACAAACTTAAGCCGTCCGGCTTACTGTTTCTGCTTCAGGAGTTCACAAAAACATTTACAAAACATAAAACATATCGAGGATACAGATTGCTTGCAGTTGATGGTTCGAAAGTCCCAATTTTCAGAGATCCCTCCGATTCAGAGACTTTTGCAATTATGAACCAGTACGATACAGGTTGTAATTTCCTTCATGTTAATGCTCTTTACGATATTTGCAACAAGTTGTATCTCGATGCGACTATACAAGCATATAGAGTTTATAGTGAATTTCGTGGACTTATTGAGATGATAAACCGATCATCATTAATGAAAAAAGTTATTCTCATCGCCGACTATGCCAAAGAAAATACAATATTGTATTTTATCTCAAACTATTGCAAATACATATTTGATTGCAAAAACTTCGGTATAGTATTTATTGAAATCAAAGAAATTGAAGTTAATCTATTTGCATTTTTTATGACTACTTTGAAAATTATATGTAAATAGTACAATTAAATACTAGGTCAATAAAAAGAGTACAAAATACTATGCCGAAAAAGCGATAAGTATATACTTTTTCCAATAGTTACAGGATTTCTTCAGGATAATTATTTCTTCGGCATAGTCTGCGTGTAAAATATTAATCTTTTTTAAGTCATGTTTAATTGTTGAAAACGTTTGATATACAAGCTCAGCAGTCTTATGCTTGCCAGCACTATAACCAATAATTTCTCTGTTAAATAAATCGAGAATTAAGCAAACATAATGCCATTGACCATTGACTCTAACATAAGTAAGATCACTTACAATAACATCTAATGATTCTCGATTATTAAATTCTCGATTAACTTTGTTTTCAATTTTATCATTGTTAACTGATGACTTGTGTGGTTTATATTTTGCAACAGTATATGCAGATACAAGTCCATTTTCGCGCATAATTCTTCCAATGCGTCGTCTTGAAGCTATGCTTCATTCCTTAATGCTTCTCGTATTCTTCTTGTACCGTAACAACGACGATTGGATTTAAATACTCTAATAACATCATTAGTAATAGGATCAATTAAAGTTTTATCATCACTCTTATTAAGCTCATAGTAATATGTGCTTCTAGATATGTTTAGGACGCTGCACATTGCTGATACCGAGTATTTATCACTGTTTGCTTTGAAGATTTCTACTTTCGTCCCATTATCAGTTGTAACCGGAAGATACCGGCACCGAAGGTGGTTTACGTAGTAAACTTATGAGCTGCTTGCTTTAAAATATCATTTTCCATTTCTAATTGTTTGTTGCGTTTTCTGAGTTCTATTAATTCTTTTTCAGTATCAGATAAATTATCTTTCGATTTAAACGAACCAGTATACTGATGTTGTTTAATCCAATTATCTAAAGAGGATGCATAAAGATTATATTCACTTCTGATGTCAGCTTTGCTATAACCATTAAGATAAAGCTGAACGATTTGCTCTTTGAATTCATCGGTGAATTTACGACGTGGGCGATTTGAATTAGACATAATATTTCTCCTTTTGGTCTTAGTTTATATGACCTTAAGAAATCTGTCCAAAGTGTAGCCTATCCACTTCGTGATATCTCATCATTATTCTTAACATAATGACATTGAACCGAGTACTTTTTTTATTTACGAAGAGTTCTTGTTTTATTTAGTTAATAAAGTTCTAACGAGATATGATGTTACTTTTTTGGGTAGCATATTACTATAATACTCATAGTCATATAATATTATAAATAAATTATCTGCTTCGCCATAATTGATACCATATTCCATGATTTTATTGCCGAGATTGTTATACTCATAATTGATTATACTCTTGAAAACATCTTCTTCTTCATTAATGACTTTCACTAATAGATTGTTTTCATAATAATAGGTTTTTGAATCTATAACTTTTCCATGTTCGTTAACAGTTGAACTACTTACTATATTTCCACTTTCATTAAAATATGCTTTAATTGTGTGTAATGCCTTACCTTCTTGATCAAGACCTATTATTGTTTTGATATTGTCAACGTAGTAATATTTTGTAATGAGCTCAACTCCGTTTCTTTCATACCTAGTTTCGACTAATTTACCATTCTCATAATAATAATACGTTGAAGATGGTAAAGTGTTATTAACGTACTTTATATCTTCCATTAATACATTATTCACATACACATATTCGATGGTTGATGTACCTTTATCTGAAGTCCTGAGTTGTTTTAATATATTCCCATTTTCGTCATATATGTATTCCATAATACTTATCTCATCAATATCATAAGAAATTTCATCAATCTTGACTTGTCCATCTCTTATTACATCACTAGGTGTTGTAACTTTTTGATCATAATCTTTATTATCCATAGATTTATTTTGCGCACAACTAGTTAATGTAATTAACAAAATTAATAGTAAAATTTTTTTTATCATTTTAACCTCCATGAAAGCATCCTACCATCTTGCTGATAATCCAAATGGGAATGAAAAATATTTCTTAACCGTAAACGATTGTAATAATAACTATTATAGGAAAATGTAAACAGAGACATCGAATTCAAGTATTAATTTAGGATCTGTTCAAATTATCAAATATGAATATATTTCAATTTGTATTTACCATACAAAGGAATATGAATACGCATCAGGACATTCATGAGGATCATACCCTTGAGATAACGATTTATACCTAGACACATTATATACTGAATATCCTCCACCAAAATGACATTCTGTTATATAAGAATAAGAAGTATTAGCAAGTAAATTGTGTGAACAATAATTACATTTCTCATATACTTTATGGCTTGTTTTAAATATTATATCACTAGTTAGAGAAGATAAAAATGCAGGACATTTATGATAATAATAACTATCTTGAGCAATAATAGTTTGTAAATATAATCCTGGATTACCACACTAATAACAAATTGCTCTGGTTTGGATGTCAGAATTAATAACATATATGTAGCCTTCTTTTAGAAGTTCAAAGTCCATTTCGTTTTCATCATTAATAAAAATATAAATATCTTTTTCTTTATGCTTCTTTTCTTTTGCAGAATCAGCAAAAGCTGAGAATGGAGCCCCAATTATAAATGTTAGAACTAATATAATAAATATAACTTTTTTCATAAAATTCCTTGTATTAAAAAAGTTCTTGATAGTTGTATAAACGTATTATTACTTGAATTTTTTCTGTGTCCCTGATTACATTTTCCTATATTATAATATTTGCACAAATTAGTCTTAGTTCTATCTTTAAACTATCATCGAACAACTCCTTTATACACCTCTTCTGATGACCTTCTATATTAATACCTAAGTTATTTTGATAATCTCATATCATACTAGTAATGTAAATAGATATTTGTAAAGTTGCCACAAAATAACACAATATTTAGAAAATTATGAATATTTTAATAAAATAGAATACTGTTATAAAATTAGCCCTAATATCCTGCCTTTTTTATAGTATAGGATTTACATTTTATTTTTGAAAATGATTTTAAAATAAGATCTTCCAACTGATATTATATTCCTATTGGAAATCAGACTTCTCACTGAGTAAACTTCGAAAGTCATGAAGGACACATGAGTGCTTTGATTTAAATTGACCGAACTCATATGGAACTTATTCCTTAGGTATTACGTCTTATAAATATAAAGTATAAGGGAGGGAATGATAATGAGAAAAATAGGTATTTTATTACTTGTTATACTGCTGATACTAAGTGGGTGTTCTCATAACAATGAGAATAACACAAATACCAGCAATATTGATGTTACTTTTACAGATGAAGGTGGTGTTAACACTGTAGAAAATGGAGATACCGCTGATAGCATTGATACCGCAAAAGATGATATCAGCGTAGAACCTTCATTGTCCACTGACGGTGAAGAAAGAAGTTCTGGTGAAAGCAAATCCAGTAGTACAGAAGATTCACATGGAAAAGATGAACTGAATAATCAACAAGTGGTATATGGTCATTTAACTGCTGGTATGTGGAATGATAATGAAAACTATGATTTTTTCAAGAACATATTAAATGACAATGAATGGTACAATATGATGAGCTATTGGCAATTTGTTAATTGGTCTAGATATGAGTTTATTGTCAAAAATAACAATGATGAGCCTTTGAATCAAGTTAAAATTGATTTACACGATGAACAGGGTAATATTTTTTACACTGGGATTACCAATAACAAAGGGGTTTCAATTCTATATCCGTTTATCAATCAAATCTTCATTCAAAATCCAAAGCTTCAAGCAACCATAACGACTGAAAAAAATCAATATGAAATTGTAGATTTTGATGAGTTTGCCAGTACCATAAATGTAAAACTTAATGAAGAGCCTAAATCTATTGAAAATTTAGAAGTAATGTTTATGATTGACACAACAGGCTCCATGGGTGATGAGCTCAGTTATATTCAGAATGAATTAGAGTACGTCATTACAGAAATTAAACAAAATCAAAATGTAAGTGTAAATTTGAGTGTAAATTTCTATCGTGATTACGGTGATGAATATTTAATTCGAGACTATCCATTTAGTAATGATTTAAATAATGTTTTATCCATTTTAAATCAACAAAATGCCAATGGTGGTGGTGATTATGAGGAAGCGGTTGTAGAAGCTCTGGAAAATGGTATAAATCATCAATGGCAATACAATACAACTAAATTGATGTTTTTAATTTTAGATGCTCCACCACACCATACAACAGAAAACATAACAAAAATTCATGAGCTTATAAAAAGTGCAAATGCAAAAGGTATTAGAATTATTCCTGTAGCATCATCTGGCGTAGACAAATCTACAGAGTTTCTGTTGAGATTCATAAATATGACAACCGGTGGTACCTACATTTTTTTAACAGACCATTCAGGCATTGGTAATAGCCACATTACGCCTACTATTGGACAATATAAAGTTTATAATTTAAATGAACTGTTAATAGAGGTGATTACAAGCTACATTGAATAGGACAATAAAATAAGAATTGCATAATATCATGTGATGAAGGGTATGTATCTCAGATACATACCCTTTTTGCTATTACCGATCATCTGGATAACGATCATTAAGGTTTTTATTTTAAGTAAAGTAGTCTTATGGAGATAAATTATGAAAGAACATGTCTATCATTTAATTGATTTTGAGCAAAAATATGAAATCAACAAAGTATTCCAAATGGATTTGATTTCTATTATGTCGGAAACTTTAGCAGATATGGCTGAATTAAAAGATGAAGAAACAGGTCATCACATTAATAGAGTGGCTGTTTTAGGCGAGCTAGTGGCGCGAGCACTTGTTCAACATAAGCATTATCCATTAGATGAAGAATTTATACAACTTCTCAGAATCTCTATTCCACTTCATGATATTGGTAAAATTGGAATTAAAGATGATTATCTTCTTAAACCGGGGAAACTTACAGATGAAGAATTCGAAATCATGAAAACACATACAACTATTGGAGCACATTTATTAGAAGTACTTCATGAAAGAATAAGAGCGTATGAAATCAATTACTTTCAAATGGCTAGATCCATTGCATATTTTCATCATGAACGGTTTGATGGCCTAGGATATCCAATGGGTCTTAAAGGCAATGAAATCCCAATAGAAGCGCAAATAACATCTATTGTGGATGTTTTCGATGCTTTAATGAGCAAACGACCTTACAAAGAATCTTTCACAATGGAAAAATCCATTTCAATAATCATGTCAAGTAAAGGTAAACAGTTTAACCCTGAACTTGTTGATGTTTTAATAGCTGAGAAAAAACGTATTGAAGAAATATATCATATATTAAAGGATGAATAAATGAAAGAAGTTAGATGGTTGAGAAAAATCGAAAAGTCATATTTGTTTATCATATTATTATTACCTCTTGCTGCCATTATGCTGAGACTGAGTACTTATGAAACTTTTTCTTGGCTTGGTGTTTATGGGACTGTTATCTACAATAATTTACCCTTATTTTACGCCATGGCAATAGCTTATGGTTTAAGTACAAGTAATAGAGGGGTTATTGTTTTTTCTACTGTAATTTTTTATCTTATTTTTGAAGCGACTTATAAAACCGTAAAAAGTGAAAACGACTTATATATTTTAGGTGGCATACTTTCAGGTATATCTGTCGTACTCATTGAAAAATATACGAGAAGAATTGATTTTCATGGTGCTTTTGAATTGTTAAGTGAAAATAGAAATTTACCGGTTTTCAGCTCAATTTTTGCTTTTATACTAGGCGCAGCAATGGGACGGATATGGCCAATATTTTCCAAAATTATAACAGGCTTGGGTTATTGGATTGGTCATTCAAGCTACTTGGGTACTTTTGTTTATGGCTTTTTAAATCGTTTGCTATTACCTCTTGGATTGCATCATAACTTAAATTCATATTTGTGGTATGATTTTGGTGAATACAATCAAATCACTGGAGACATGAATAGATTTATGGCTGGAGATCCATCTGCAGGCACTTATATGTCTGGTTTTTATATCGTGATGATGTTTGGCTTGCCAGCGTTAATGTTGGCATTTTACTTCAAGGCTAGAAAAGCAAATAGAAAGGCACTTAGATGCTTATATGCCATGAGTATTTTAATATCCATTACAACAGGTATTACCGAACCCATCGAACTGCTTTTTCTTTTCTTATTGCCAAGATTGTACTTAATCCATAGTGTTTTTACCGGTTTAGGGTTAGTTACTGCAGAAATATTTAACATAAAGATAGGCTTTGACTTTTCTGCAGGTTTAATAGATTTTCTTACTTATTATCAACGTCAACCAGGAAGTTATAAAATATTGATATTAGGTGTAGTCTTTTTCATTCTTTATTATTATATTACTTATTTGTACTTAAAAAACAAAATGTTTATTGTTCCTGGTGATCAAATCGAAAATGATGTGAATCAGCGCTTGCTTGCTTCAGAATATGTCTTGCAGCTTACTGAGGCATTAGGTGGAAAAGAGAATATTCAGTATATTAATACAAAATTCACAAGATTTGAAATTCAGATTTTTCAAGCTGAAAAAATTAATAATGCACTGTTAGAAACATTTGAAAAGGGCCAATTACTTCGTATACATGCGAAGACTTTTCAACTTGTAACTTCAAACCAAGGACGATTTTTAATTGAAGCTTTTAGGGCTATGTTTAGGGAGCGTGTGGTTTAAATTATGATTCTGTAAAGATAGTGAATAAATTAACTTGATGTTCTTGACATCTAATATGTCAACGTGTATTATAGACGAGAAAACAGAACACTTCACGAAAAAGGCAAATCCAATGAAAGTTGGAGACGCAAAGCCATGAGTCTAAGGAGATTTCTATGATTGTCAGGCTACCGAAAGCAGTCGCTATTGTACTTTTTTGTGTTTAATGGAGGTTGCTATGAAGAAAATCCTAATTGTGGATGATGCCGCATTTATGCGTGTTGTATTAAAAAATATTTTAGTTAAAGAAGGCTTTGAAGTTGTTGGTGAAGCGTCAAATGGCATTGAAGCTTTGGAGCAATATGATTTACACAAACCCGATATTGTTACAATGGATATTACGATGCCTGAAATGGATGGTATTGTTGCAACAAAAGAACTCATGAAGAAAAATAAAAACGCAAAGGTTTGTATGGTTTCTGCTATGGGTCAAGAAAAGATAATTATTGAAGCCATTAAAAATGGTGCTAAGGATTTTATTGTAAAACCTTTTAAG
Organism: Clostridia bacterium; assembly: GCA_016937975.1. GTDB lineage: Bacteria > Bacillota > Clostridia > Peptostreptococcales > Acidaminobacteraceae > JABXKX01. The sequence goes on along the minus strand of JAFGVN010000071.1, from coordinate 10,287 downwards.
CCTGAAGAAGTTTTAGAGAAAATTAAAAAACTCTCTGCATAACAAAGGAATCTATGGATTCCTTTTAATTTTGAAAGGAAAGAAGTTTGAATTTGGAAAAAAGACAGATGTCAAATAAAATGGAATACAAAGATTTGTTGAATGCTTATACAGTGTCGGATTTAAAAAATATACTAAAGTCTTGGGAATACACTGGATACAGTAAATATAAAAAAAATGAACTGATTGATGCAATTGAGGATACAGTAAACTCATCATTAAGCCATTTACTACCTGAATTGAATTTGGATCATTTTACGATTATATTTCAGTTGTACCAAGGTAAGAATGTTTTTAATGAATTTCCAGAAGCTGCACGTCGATTAATTGAACTTGGTTTGATTTTAGAAGGCATGATTGATGGACAAAAGCAAGTTCTATTGTCAAACGAAATATATTTATCCTTCAATGCGTTTTATCAGCAAAATCAAGATTTGATTGCTTTTAACACTATTTTGAAAGATTACTTGGAATTATCCATAGAGATGTATGGTGTTATGACAGAAAATGAGTTCGTTGAAGATTTTTATGTTTTCAACGAAGGTGCCATAGAGAGAGAAGTCATTCAAAACTTATTGCCAGCAGTAATAAGAAATTCAAGCAACTCTACTTCATCAAAAGAATTTATTCATTATTTTAGATTGGCTGAATTTGAAAAAGTATATCTCGATTTAAGTCAAAAGCATGAAATTGAAAGAAAGAAGATTCAACCAGAGATGCTACAATCCTTTGTTCAGAATCTTAACAGTTTAGATCATGAATGTTTTGATTCTGTTAAACAACAAATGGGAAAATATTTAAAAGGTGATGAACAACTTTTCAATCAAACCATTGATGAAATGCGTGTGATGATGAGCTACAATCATAGTATGTCTGATTTCTTACATTTGTTCAGTAAGAAACATGAAATTACTGAAATGCAAATATTAAAAGATTTAGCGGATGATTTGATTGTGATCAATAACGAGTTGCCTCATTGGGAATTAAAGGGAAATGCTCCAGTTGAATTGGTATCCTTGAAAAATCAACCTGTGATAAAAGGCGAAAAAGTTGGTAGAAATGACTTATGCCCATGTGGTAGCGGGAAAAAATACAAAAAATGTTGTCTTGTAAAATAAAGGACGTTGAAGCGATGCGTTGCGTCGCTTTTTATTTTTTTTGTTAAAACCTTTTATTGGAATTTTTGAATATTCAGTATGAATAAGGGTAATATTCAACTAGGAGGAGACCGATATGGACAAAGTTAATATTTATAAGCATCTTCTTACATCCGCAGAAAAACTTGTACCTCTAGGTTGGTATCAGTGGCATATTAAAGAAAATCGTATTCTTTTTTCTGAAGCCTTTTGTGCGTCCATTGGAGTTGAATCAGAAATGGCCATGGAGGATTTTGAAATGTTCCTTTCAGAGGAGGGGAAAAAGTTGCTTCATGAGACACTAGAGCAAATAATCATAAACAAACATATGGAAACCTTATCCCTTAAAATAAAAGATAAAAGCAATCGAATTCATTGGATCAGCTTAAATGGTATTACAATTTCAAATATGAAGAAAGAGCCTGAAAAAATTGTAGGGACGATTTTGGATATTACAAAAAAAATTGAGCGTGAAAAAGAAATTGATTCAGAAGTGAACTTCTATGAAGCATTGATGGCGACATTAGAGAATCCTATTTTTTATAAAAATGTTGATGGTATCTACACTTATTGCAATCAAGCTTTCTGTGATTTTTTTGAGAAAGATTATAACGATATAATTGGTCAGTCTATTGATTTATTTATAAATTCAGGAGATTTAATCCACAATAAGTCTATGGATGATCATTTAATAGAACATAAGGAAAAGGTTGTATACGAAACTATAATTAGACGAAGCAATGGTTCAGTTCGTAATGTTTTGATTAATAAGACTCTTCACCAAAGTGGTACTGGTGAAATCTTAGGTGTTGTTGGTCTTATTTATGATATTACAGATCGAAAAAGAAATGAGTCTCTTATTCAAAAGCAAATTCACATCAAAGATGTTATTATTGATATTACTCAAAATATTCAAGAATTTAATACAGAAGAAGAGTTGTACTGTGCTTTAATAGAGCAATTGTTACTTGTTTTTGAAAATGCTCACAGTGGTTCTGTTTTAAATGTAACAGAGAAGAATACTTTGATTATAGAAGCAAGCTGCAATTATGATAAAGTCATTACGAAGGATTTTGAAATTCCACTAAATAAAAGTTTTGTTTATCATCATACAAATGGAAATATTGTAAAACCGGGAATACTCAATGAAATTGATAAAATGATGAATGAATACGATATTCCAGAACGTATTAAAAATGATGATGATGACGTTTTGAGAAGTAATCTTTATATTCCAATGTTGATAAATAACAAGTTAAAGAAAATTATTTCATTGGATTCCAACAAACCCTTTAATTTTACAACCTTTGACTTAACAATAGCAGAATATATTCAACAACAAATTAATATCATTCACAAACTCTTTCAGTTATACCAAGAAACCATTCAATTATCGCGTTATGATAATTTAACTGGTGTAATGAATAGAGGATATTTTGAAGCCATTGTAGAAGATCGTTTGGAAATTGCACTTAGAAATCATCATTCATTTTCAATTGTTATGTTTGATTTAGATAATCTAAAGTATGTTAATGATACCTATGGTCATAATATGGGAGATAAGTATATTATTCGTTTCACAGAATTGTTGCAACAGTTTTTTAGATCTTCTGATCAAATCGGAAGATTAGGTGGTGATGAATTTTGCTGTTCTTTCATTGATTCCGATATTAGGAATATAATATTGAAAATTGAACAAATTAGGTTAATCTTTAAAAACCAACCTTTTGGTACATATGATCATGAATTTGATGGTAGATTTAGTTATGGGGTTGCATCTTTACCTCATGATGGTTTTACAATTTATGATCTTTTAAAGAAGGCAGATTTTGATATGTATGTAGATAAAAAACAGTATAAAGATACAGTGAGTGAATAATTAAGCATCCGAAATTTGGATGCTTTTATTTTCTTTGAAAAATATACAATTGAATAATCTTTTAAAGCAACAGAATTTTTAAGATGTTACAAATGTGTAATTTCTATGATTATACACCATTTTCTTAAGTTTCCATAATATTCAAATCCTTAATATTACAGTATATTTTTTTGATTGAGATTCATTATTATTATGATTTTTAAGGGATGTATTTTATAACAAAATGTATATTAAGTGTATAAAAAAAGACATAATGAAGTTTCTTTACTAAGTTAGTAAAAATACTTTTCTTTTTTTTTGAGATGGATATAATATTTAGGAGTGTGTTAAAAGGAGAAGGTATGAAATTATTAAGAAAACTAATTATTCGTGTTTTAATTTTAGTGGTATTTGCTGGAAGTATCATTGGTGGTGTATCAGTTCTTAAATCCTATAATGCAACAAGGGATTTAACATTATCGAAAGTAGAGAATCAACTACTATTAAAAACAGCACTAATTGAAGAAAAAATTGAAAGTACAATAAGATTGATAGAAATTTTTGGATATGATACAGAAGTTATTAGAGCTTTAACCAGCAACAAAAAAGATTCATCAATTATTGACTCATTTACTAAGACCGTCAACAACAATAGTGATTTGATTACTTTAATCTCGTTGATTGACCGAAATGGCATTGTTTTATTATCTGATGATCTCAATAAAATTGAAGGCATTGATTTAAGTGAGAGACAATATTTAAAAGATGCTATTGCAAGTAAAAAAACATCTGTAAGTGAAATTATTGTATCAAAAGCTGATGGTTCCTATTCTGTTGCAATTTGTATGCCTGTCTATAACAATAATGTCTATGTAGGCTCTATTGTTTCTACAGTAAAGTTTGATATGATTGCAAAGTTGGTAGATGATATTAAAGTAGGAGAAAATGGTTATGCCTATATTATTGACATTAAAGGTGATGATGCTGGACTTGTAGTGGATCATCCAGATGACGCTATGATTAATAAAAATCTTTATGATTTAGGAGTACCAGAACTTGCTGATTTAGCTGATGATATGCAAGTCAACAAAACAGGCGACAGTTATTATGTATACAAAGGTGTCGAGAAATTTGTATCCTATAGTCAAATTGGATCAAATTGGACTTTGGCTATTACCGCAAATGTTGATGAGATCACAGCTACATCCAATGAAATCTTAAAAATAACAATTCTAGTTATTGTTATTGTCATTCTATTAAGTCTTATTTTAGGTTATTTCACTGTAAATAAGCTGGTTATTAAACCCATCAGAAATTTACAAATTTCAATGAAAAATGCTGGAGAAGGTGATTTAACCCAAAAGGTTAATATCAAAACCAAAGATGAATTAGAAATTTTAGGACAATCATACAATCAAATGATTGAAAATCAAAAGAATATTATTCTAGATATCAGTCATGTTTCACAAGATATGTCCGCTGCAGCTGAGGAATTGACAGCTTCTGCAGAGGAAGTCAATGAATCTGCTGAAGATGTTAGTTCAAATATTCAGGACATGATGCATAACATTATGACTGAAAATGATGCAATGATGGAAGTTCAAAGTCAGATTAACATGATGAATACTTCAACAGAACAATCCAATCAATTAATTACGGATTCCAAAAAAGCATGTGTGCGTTCCTTGGAAGTTGCACAAGAAGGACGTAGTGGTGTTACGACATCTGTTTCAAGTATTAAGAATATCTCAGAAGCAACTCAAGAAGTTATGAGTGCTTTTACTGAATTAAATGAGCATGCAAAGGAAGTTACTGGTATCAGTGCAATAATTGGTGCTATTGCAGATCAAATCAATCTATTGGCATTAAATGCCTCAATTGAAGCTGCTCGTGCCGGTGAAGCAGGTAGAGGGTTTACTGTAGTCGCTGAAGAGGTTAGAAAATTAGCTGAGCAAACTAGTCAAGAATCATACAACATTTCTAATGTGTTGAATACAATTATTTTATTAATACAAGAAGTCAACAAAAGTGTTGAAAGAGCAAAGAATCACGTTGACTCAGGCTCTACAACAATTAATCAGCTGGATGGTAAGTTTTTGGATATTATTGATTCATTTGATGCTTTAAATGCATATATTGATACGTTATCTGAAATCTCTGATGGTCAAGTCAATATTGCTGATGAAATAAAAGCAGCCATTGACTCTGTATCAGATGTGAATCAAAACAATACATCTAGAGCACAAGAAATATCAGCAACAGCTGAAGAACAAGCAGCTATAACAGAAAATCTTTCTAGAGCTTCTGAAGAAACCAGTAACATGGCAGATCAATTAAATCGTATGATTGATAAATTCAAATTGTAAAGTAATTAAAAAGGACCATCATAGATGCTCCTTTTTTTGTTCCAATTTATCTTTATACATTCTTTGATCAGCCATAGTAACAATCTCATCGAGAGTTTTATTTTCGTTGGTTGCCAAACCAAACCCTGCAGAAAAATGATATTTCTCATATTTTTCTGCATATTTAAAAATTGAAGATTTCAATCGTTCTAACATTATTTTAGCATCTTCACTTTTTGTATTAGGTAATATAATAATGAATTCATCGCCGCCATATCTTGCTGCAATATCATAACTTCTAATATCAGATTCTATTAATGAGGCAACTTCCATTAACACTTGATCACCTACTTGATGCCCTAAAGAATCATTAATCCTTTTAAAATTATTTAAATCAACAAAAATAATTGAAAATTCTTCATTGTTTCTTAATGCCCTGTTATATTCCATTTCTGCAAAGTCAAAAAAGTAATGGCGATTGTATAAGCCTGTTAGACTGTCAGTTACACTAATTTTATATAAAATATCATTATGAGATTTGTAATTGTATATCATATAATAGACAGTCGATGCAATTGCGATTAGTGTTATGATGATATTTAAAGTTAAATCATTAATTCTATAAACCTCATCTGTATATTGATAATACAAATCAGGAAACCAAATTTCAGTTCGCAATAATATTGGTACTTGCAAAATAACACTAACAGGGAAAATGAATTCCCACTTGTTTACAGAAATTACTGAAGTCATAAAAGTAATTAATACAATCATATAGATCATTGCACTATAAGAACCTGGTGAAGTCAAATATCCAATAGGCGTAATAATATAGCAAAAAAAGATATAAAAAATCAGACGCGAAAACAAATACCGATTTGGATTTTTTGCATATAAATAAGAAACCAAAACAATTATAGCTCCTGAAAATGCAAATATCACGTTGATGATAGGTCTTTGATTAATAATGTGTACAAATCCTATGATGATACTTAGAAGTGCTGAGATTAGCAAATAAGTTCTAAATAATTTATATCTGATATCTTGTGTCACCTGATTTGCTTTAATGGATTCGATTAAACTCATATTTCCTCCCGATTTTTATATTATACCTTTTTTTTACGATAAAAAACATATTTCTTTTCATGGATTTGTAGACAATGACATTGAAACCAATTAATGGTATTATTGTATTGGAGGACCTTATGTTTCATATACTTTTTATAGAAGATCAAACTGAAATTAGACGGAATTTAACTTCGATTGCAAAAACTTTTAACGATAAAATGATTATTCACGAAGCTTCTAATATTGAAGAAGCAAAGTCTATTTTAAAGAAAAATAAAATAGATGTTTTTTTCGTCGATATCCAATTAGGTGACGATAATGGACTGAAATTTGCAAAAGGTTTACGTTCTTTGTCCGAATATCAATTTACACCTATTGTTTTTATTACTGGTCTTGTTGATAAAGAATTGGAAGCATACCAGTCCGTGCAATGCTATCATTTTCTTTTTAAACCATTTACAATAGAGGATTTGAAACCCTTATTTAGTAAACTTCTAATCGATTATTTAAAACCTTTGGAACTGCCTAAAGTTTTGTTGGAATACAAAACATATAGCCAGTTAGTTCCTGTTGATGAAATTATATTTGTTGAATATAAAAATAGAAAGATTCATTTAACCACCAAAAATACGGTCATAGAGTATAAACATATGCCTTTAAAAAAGTTTCAGGACAAATTATCAGGTCATTTTATACAAGTCCACCAAGGTTTTCTAGTGAACCGCTTATATATACAAAGAGTGGATCTTCTTGAAAATATAATAGAATTAGACTTTACAAAAGTAAGAGTACCTTTGGGAAGAAGCTTTCGACGTAATTTAGAGGAGGTATACCATGAATTTCTATGAAGTTGTGGTTTTGACATTTTATGATTTGGGCATGTACATGCTTTTATTTCATCGTTTGCTGGATCTGGATTTTAGAAACTATAAAAAATCTCTAATAGTCATAGGAATAGGTTCTGTAATGATTGGGGGCTGTGCTGCATTGGGATTATCTGTCCCAGTGACTCAAGTAATGAATATCTTAATTGCCATATCAGTTTTAAGGTATTATACATGGCACGAAATAAAAAAGTGGACTGTTTTTTTCATAACTTATATTGGCATGACTGTAATCATTTATTCAGTACAATTTATCGTGATTTTATTTGTAGAGCTGACGATTGGAAATGTTACTTTTAACATACTGTATGGTTTGCTCTCTCAAACCATAGGCATTATTCTTGTTTATTTCATCTCAAAATATGTACCTTTGAGTATATTTTTACAGGTCATTGAAAGTAGATTGTCTCTGGTTCGAATTATTTTGATAAATATGGGTATTCTATTTTTAGGCTTATCCTTTTATTGGAATGCCAATTTTGAAGCAACGATGGACTCCATTATTACGATTGCAATTTTATCCTTGGTCAGTATGACAATCAATGTTCTTTTAATTCGAGGTGGATTTGTTGACAAGCAGCATAAAGAGAAGCTAGAAATTTATGAAACCTATTTTCCCATTATTGAACAGTTGGTAGAAGAAGTTAAATATATTCAACATGATTACAATAACCATATTCAAGCATTAAAAGGAATTGCAGCACCTAAATCTGACTTGGAAAAATATTTGTCGGAACATCAGTTAAATACAAATATGCCTCAATTACTAATATTGGATAATAAGATCATCATGGGGCTCTTGTACAGTAAATATAAGCAATGTCAAAGTTTAGGCATTAAAATAGTTTTTAAAATCAAACACCCCTGGATTCAGTCCTTGTATACAGATCATGAGTTGGTAGAAATTTTTGGTATTCTCATTCAGAATGCCATTGAAGCGGTTGAAAATTTGGAGCATAAATACATTGCAGTGGAATACAGTCATGATGAAGATAAAAATAAATTAACCGTAATTAATTCACTGGACATAAACCAAAAAATTGATATAAAAAAGATGTTTGAATTTCAAACATCTACAAAGTCTAGCCATCATGGTATTGGTCTATATAAGTTGAATAGGATACTTAGAAAATATGAAGACCGTGTTCAAGTATATCATGATAGGTCTTTAAACCAAGTGGAAATCACAACGTCATTTTGTTAATTCTATTACTTCTGGTAATTCGGGTTCTTGCCACAAAATCAAACATGGTGCGTGGGTTAAAGCAACAGGTAACAAGAGTAACACCATAGAAAAAAGACTTTGTAAAATAGATGTAGATGTTTTCTTAAGTTTTGCTAACATAAAATACCTCCTGTAGTAAAAGTACCATACTTTGTACGGTAATGACCCAAATACCAAGTTCAGTTAGGTTATTTGGTTTTAACCAGTACAAAATGATGTAAGTGATTGCAATTGCGATTGCTTGGATTTTTAATTTTCTCTTATTGTAACTGAGACGTTGACGCTGCTTTGGAATAACAGGAGCCTTCCAATAGAAAATCAAAAGACTCATTACCCCAAAACAGGTCAGGCTCACAGTTGAGAAAGCAAATGATGATACGTAAAATATTAAGCTGTAGTAGCTTAAGGAAATAACTAGACAACTGAGATATGTTTTCATATGATGACCACCGATTGCCATCCGTATAAGGATTGTTAAAACGGTTGTCAAGATAAAAAAGAAGCCTTTGCCAAAGTGAGAGAAAATCAGATACAGTAAAATGAGTTTACTTAAATCCAAGTAAATCAGTTTTAACATATAAGAGATTTTTATAGCTTCAACTTCAGAAAACTGTAGTCTGTTGATTAAGTAAAATTTAAATTTGTCTGTCATATCATCACCATATTCATTTTATCAAAAGGGTTTTAGATGACAACACAAATTGATTATTCCGTTGTTTTAATGTACTAATTGGCATAAAAGTAATCAAAATTAGGTGAAAGGAGAACCTATGAGTAAAATTATGATGACAAAGAAATCTTTCGAAAAAAGCAAGCAAAAGGATGATCCAATGGAAAACAAACAAGGCACCCCTATAATGGGAATTATAGCTATTATGATTATTGCCACATCTGCAATGGCATGGATAAGCCTAATCAGCATAAAAACAAAAGGTGGAAGATTGCCTTGGGAAGCATAAGTATTGAAACTGAACGCTTGATAATTCGTGACCATGTCCCAAGTGATCTACAGTATCACCATCAGTTAATGTCGAATCCTGAAATTATGTATTATATACAAGATATTCAAACGAATTCTCTTGAAGCTTCAAAAAAGAATTTAAAATTTGCCATAACGGAATCTAAAGTTTTACCTAGAAAATACTATTTTTTTGCAATAACCTTAAAAGATCATACCTATGTTGGCTCCATAGGCTTCACGGTTATAGAGGAAAATACATTAGGTGGAAACGTAGAACTGGGTTATTTTATTTTAAAGGATTATTGGGGTAAAGGTTATACTTTTGAAGCTGCAAAAGGGGTTATAGCATTTGCTTTTAAACAGGGTTTTCACAAAATTACAACAGGATGCATTTCTGAGAATCAAGGTTCTGAAAATATAATGAGAAAGTTAAAGATGACAAAGGAAAGCCATTTGAGACAACATGTATTCCATGATAATCAGTGGAAAGATCGGGTCACCTATGGCCTATTAAGGACGGATGAATGGATGTAAGCATGGTTAAAATAAATCATTTCAAATCAGATTTTTTATTTGAAGGTATTTTATCGACGATTTATATATGGAATATACTCAAGATTGAACAAAACTTTTTTTTGCCAATTGGGATTTTATTGTTATATTTATCTTTAAAAATGCTATATTACTCATAGTCCGCTGAACACCCTATGATTTCCTATTTATTTTTAAATGTCATTTTTTACAACCTAAATAGACCCTCGATAATAAATA
>JAFGVN010000070.1 GCA_016937975.1 Clostridia bacterium | reverse complement strand
AAAAGATTTTATTTGATTAAACTCTATATTCATAAGTATGTCTCCTTTTGGTCTATACTTATATAATTCGAGATAAATTTTAAAAACTCTTTTTGTAATTTTTTACCATTTTAATTATTCATATGGTAATATTTGTTTGGCGGAATATGAGTTTTAGGATTGATTTTATAAAATTGTGATGTTACAATGTAACAGACCCCTACAGGGAGGGGTGCGGGAGGCTGTATGATTTTAAAGAATCAGAAAACGATTCAGTTTATTTTTGCATCAATTGTGTTTATGGTAGTTAGCTATGTGCCAAACGGCTTGTTTTATGTATTTCTGTTCTCAATTGTCCTTGGAGCAGTTTTTGGGAAAGTCTTTTGCACATGGATGTGTCCAATCGGCTTCTTCAAAAGTTTAATGCTTAGAAATTTAAGTGAAGATGAACAAAAATCCCATAAATTTAATTATTACAAGGTTGGTTGTCCAATTTCTTGGATTCAAGGTCTTTTAAATAAGTACTCTCTTTTTAAAATAAGAAAGAAAGATACTTGCATCTCTTGCGGGAAATGTGACAAGGCATGTTATATTCCTACTTTTGATCAAACAAAATCCATTTATAAAAGCAATAAAGAATCTGCACATGAAGCCTTCAATTGTTCGAAGTGTTTAAAATGTGTTGATGTCTGTCCTAATAATAGTCTAAAATATTCATTCAAATAAGTAAAAGAGGTTGCTCCTAGAGTAGCCTCTTTTACTTATTTTTGCGGGGGATATTGACATCATATAGAAAATTGATATAATAAAATTATCATCATGATAATAATTTTATCACTATATTTTCAATCAAAAAGTATGTGAAAAATATTATCATTAACAATGGAAAAAAAGGAGAAAACAATGGCAAAATATGTTGCGGAACCATTTAAAATTAAAATGGTAGAAACTGTTAAGATGACTACTCGTGAAGAAAGAATCGAAAAACTGAAAGCTGCTAACTATAACGTATTTGGTTTATCATCGGATGATGTATACATTGACCTTTTAACAGATAGTGGTACAGGTGCAATGAGTGATAAGCAATGGGCGGGTATGATGATTGGTGATGAATCATATGCTGGTGCAAGAGGCTACAAAAAACTTCAAAGTGCTGTGGAGGATATTTTTGGTTACAAGTATATGCAACCAGTTCATCAAGGTAGAGCTGCTGAGCAAGTATTGTTACCATGTTTATTAAAAAAAGGTCAGATTTGTATTTCTAATATGCATTTCGATACAACAAGAGGTCATGTAGGTTTATTAGGGGCAATTCCAACGGATATTGTTGTTCCAGAAGCTGCAGATACTTTTAACTATGCACCATTCAAAGGCAACATGGACATTGAAAGACTTGAAGCTAAGATTCAAGAAGTTGGTCAAGAAAATGTTGGTTTAATCATCATGACGATTACAAACAACAGTGCTGGTGGACAACCGGTTTCTATGGCAAATATGAAGGCGACATATGAGATTGCAAAAAAATATGGTATTACATTAATCTTAGATGCTGCTAGATATGCTGAAAATGCGCACTTTATCAAATCAAGAGAAGAAGGCTATGCAGATAAATCCATTAAAGAGATCACAAGAGAAATGTTTGGTTATGCAAGTGCATTCACAATGAGCGCTAAAAAAGATGCAATTGTTAACATGGGTGGTTTAATTGGTGTTAAAGATAATGAAGCGCTTTATACGATGGTTAAAGGTTGGACAATTCCTTATGAAGGCTTTGTAACTTATGGTGGTTTAAATGGTAGAGATATTGAAGCCTTAGCAATTGGTTTATATGAAGGACTTGAAGAAGATTTCCTAAGATACAGAATAGGTCAAATGGAATACTTGGGAGATTGCCTAAGAGAAAGAAATATTCCTTTCCAATTCCCTGTAGGTGGACATGCTGTATTCTTAGATGCTAAGCAAATTTTGCCTCATATTCCATATTATCAATTCCCTGGTCAAGCTTTAGCATGTGAGTTATACATTGAAGCAGGTATCAGAAGTTGTGATATTGGTTCATATTTATTAGATTTAGATCCAGTAACAGGAAAACAACAACAATCTGAAATGGAATTTACTCGTTTAGCTGTACCTAGAAGAACTTATACACAAGCTCATTTAGACGTTGTTGTAGAAGCGCTTGAGAAAATCATGGAAAGAAGAGATCAGATTAAAGGCTATGAAATTGTATGGCAGCCTCCTGTTTTAAGACACTTTACAGCTAAACTAAAGCCAGTGGAATAAAAGATGAATTTGCAAGATTATCAGTTATTAGAATCTTATAAGAAATTGATGCATTTTGTTTCTCATCTCTTGTCTCAGGACTGTGAAATCGTTTTGCATAAAGTTCAAGATGATACCTGTGTAATCGAAGAGATTATTAATCCTATTATAACAGGAAGAAAAAAAGGTCAGTTTACTGATGTTTTAGGACTTTACCATAGTGTAGAACATGCAAATGAGGACTATTCCAATACACGTTATTATACATCAAAGGATGGAAATACAGTTAAGGCAAATACTTTCTTTATTAAAAATACAGAGAAAAAGCTTGTGGGTATGATGTGTGTTAATATGAATGTCTCTGCGTTAGTAGATGTTCATAATTGGATTGTCAATTTTATGGAAGGTTTTGTGCCAAAGGTTTTGGAATCTGATCTTCAAACTACAGATACCGTTGAGGATTATACTTTTAAAACCATAGATCAAGTGATCTTGGAAGGAAAAATAGAACCAACACGTATGTCTGTTGAAGAGAAGATTGAAATCTTAAGGGTATTGGATACAAAAGGTGTTTTTCGAGTGAAAGGGACAATGAACTACATCTCGAAGAAACTTAGCATTTCTGAACCAACCCTGTATAGATATTTGAAAGAAATTTAAATTTAGTACTACATGGGTTTCATGTAGTACTTTTTTCAATCATTATTTGATTTCCGTTACAATACTTCTTTTTTATAAGTTGTTTATAAATGCACCGGGGGCTCAAATTGGGCGACTTTGTTTTTTTTCTACAATATATGGTATACTTATAAGAAGAATATAGATATAGGAAGTGACCCATGAAAGAAGTAATAAGTGCTGGCGGCATCGTTATACTTAAAAATCAATTGCTGATGCTTAAAAAGAAGAATGGTGATTGGGTATTGCCAAAGGGTAGAATTGAAAAAGGTGAAACTTTAGAAGAAACAGCCTTAAGAGAAGTTAAAGAGGAAACAAATGTTGATGGTGAGATTATTGACTATATTGGTGTGACGACTTATCGTTTTTGCAATTATTGGACACGCTATCGACTTGTTGAAAAAACTGTCTCTTGGTATTTGATGATTCCAAAAACTTTTGATTTAATTCCCTTGGCACATGAAGGATTTGTAGAAGCGAGATTCGTTTCTTTTGAAGAAGTATTGAAAATAGCTCGCTATGAGGATGAGAAAAAAGTGATTAAAAAAGCTTTGGAACTATGGCGAAAAAGGATGCTTTAGTGTAAGATAGAATCAATAAATTTAAAGTAGGTGAATTATGTCATTTTCAGCAAAAACAAAGAATGAATTGGCGAGAAGGACATCAGACAGCAAATGTTGCCAAATGGCAGAATTATCGGCTTTGGTTCGTGTAAGTGGAACAATTCAATTGTTAGGACGAGGCAAAACAAATTTGTTGATTACCACAGAAAATCCTGCGATAGCTCGTTTGATTTTTATTTTATTTAAACGTAGCCTTAAAGTGCACACGGATATAGATGTAACAAAGAACCCTGTCCTTCGAAAAAACAACTTGTATAATATTAAAATTTTAGATGCAACTGAAATTTTAAGAAAATTGGAAATTATGATTGATGAGGATGACAGTATTGTTATTAACAATGGTTTACCAATCACTTTAATTAAGAACGAGTGTTGCAAGAGAGCATATATTCGAGGTACGTTCTTAGGTGGAGGCTCCTTATCAGATCCTGAAAAAAGTTATCATATGGAGATGATTACACATCGTGAAGATTATGCCAATGAGTTGGCAGAGCTAATAAATTCATATGATTTACACGCTAGAGTAGTTGCACGAAAGAAAAATTACATTGTTTATTTAAAAGAAGGCGATCAGATTGTTGATCTCCTCAATGTTATTGGTGCACATACAGCTTTAATGGCTTTTGAGAATGTAAGGATTGTTAAATCCATGCGTAATAATATTAATCGGTTGGTCAACTGTGAAACAGCAAATCTCCACAAAATGGTTGATGCTGCTGTGAAACAGAAACAATACATAGAGTTAATCGATCAATATATGGGTCTTGAAAGTTTACCGGATCAGTTGAGAGAAGTTGCAGAAATCAGGTATGATAATACAGATATTAGTTTAAAAGAACTTGGTCAAATGATGAATCCTCCAATCGGTAAATCCGGCGTGAATCATCGTTTGAGAAAAATAGAAAAAATCGCAATGGATATTATAGAAAGGGAGAACTTATGATCAAAAAGGATTTTGAGATTAAAAATCAATTAGGATTGCATGCAAGAGCTGCATCAAAGTTTGTTCAGTTGACCAATAGTTTTTTATCAGAAGTAGAATTAAGTTACCAAGATGATTTCATCGATGGTAAGAGCATTATGTGTATTATTTCAATGAGTATACCTAAAGATAGTGTTGTTACAATTACTGTTAAGGGACCTGATGAAGAAGAAGCAATGATTAAATTAGAGCACTTTTTTAGAACAGATATCATGAACATCTAAAATATAGTTGTATTTTTACCTAGTATAACTTAGAATATAAATAGAGTCGAATTTTGTCGAATTTCTGATGAATAACTTGAAATTTAATGAAATTCGTTTTTATACGCTTGGAGGTAAAATGAGAATCAGCAAACGGACTGTGGCTTCAAAGAAGCTGCGTGATGGGATGGTCTTAGCTGAGCCCATATATGATATAGATGGTAAAATGTTGTTTTCTGAAGGTCTAAGATTAAACGCTAAACGTATAGAAAGAATCTTGCGTTTAGAGTTAATGTCAGTCATGGTAGAGGAAAGTGTATACGATGAACCTATTGTGAACGATGATATGGTTTTTGAAACACATTCGGTCAAAAGCATAATTGAAGAAAAACAAGCTATTCGTAAACAACAACTGCTCAACGAAACAAGAAATGAAGCCGCTGTCATGGTGGAAGATTTATTTACCCATGTTTTAGAGGATGGGAGTGTAAAAACTGAAAAAATAAAAAGAATTGTTGAAAGACTTATCGAAGCGATTTTATACGATGATCAAGTGGTATTAAATTTGTCGAATTTAAGTACAATAGACGATTATCTTTTGTCGCATTCCGTGAATGTATGCATTTTTTCTTTGGTGGTTGGTATCTATTTAGGATTTTCACAACCAAGACTTATGAAGCTTGGTACAGGTGCCTTGATTCATGACATTGGTAAAATTCTAGTTTCTCAAAACATCCTAACGAAACCTGGACCTTTGACGGATGATGAGTTTGAAGAGATAAAACAACATACCATTTATGGTCACAAAATTTTAAGGGATACTTTAAAATATGGTGATGAAAGTGCAGCAATTCCCCTTTATCATCATGAAAGAATAGATGGTTTAGGTTATCCGGAGCAAAAAAAAGGTCATGAGATACCTTTATTTGCAAAGATTGTCTGTGTAGCAGATGTTTTTGATGCTATGACAACTGATAAGGTATATTCTGATAAAGTAACGTATTACCAGGCAATTAATTATTTAATTAAACAAGTGAATACACAGTTTGATGAAGATATTGTAAAAAAGTTCATTACGATTATTGGATTTTATCCAATTGGTTTACCTGTAAAGTTGAGCACTGGTGATATTGGTCAAGTTATAAGTACCAACAAGAAAAAACCTGTGGTTAAGGTTTTATTGGATGCCAACGGCAATCGCTTAAATAATTATTATGAAATTGATTTATATAAGAATCCTTCTATATCCGTCATAGATGTGGATGTACAAAAGCCTGCTTAGGCTTTTTTTTTTAGCAAACCCTAAGATTTTGAATAATTTTCCTAATATTGGATACAAGTATGATAACAACTTTCATACAGGTTCACTTTGTTATATAATAGAATTAGTAGAAAAGGTAGGCTATATGTTTAAGAAATTGTTAATTGTAATCATGATGATTGCTTTGAGTTTATCTGGCTGTAAAGCTGCAGATATTTTAACAACAGGTGATATTCCAAATCGTGAGTGGGAGGTAATTGAAAGTAGTGTTAAAGGCACAACTTTAAATATATATCTTACAACGGATGATGATAAAATGCGTAAATGGTTCTCAGGGAATTTCAGTGATATTATGGCAGAACTCTATGAAGTGACAGTTATCGTTAAGACCTTGAATTTTAATGATGTCATGAATACTTTAGATGCAGAGAAAATAGATGAAAATGAAAGCGGCAGTTTAGATTTGTTAATTCTTAAGGATGATGAATTTACAAAGTTAAAAAATGCAAGTTACCTATATGGCAAGGTTACAGAAAAATTGCCTAATTACAACGGACAAATCAATGTCTTCAATACAGATGTTATTTCAGAGCATGGCACACCACTAGATGGTTATGGGGTGCCAATAGGAAGAAGTCAAATGATTATGTTATATGATGAAGATGCCCTTGAGACTTATCCTCAAGATCCCCAGGCATTGTTATCTTTTTTAAAAGATAATGGTCCTTTATTTACGTATGCAACCCCAATGAAAGATGAATCTGGTGCGAAATTTATACGTTCTATTGTTTACAGTTTTTTAACTGAAGAAGAAAAACTTTTGATTCAAGATCCGAATATCGCTTATGAAGCTTTAGAAGCTATGCTTGTACCTGGGATGAATTATCTTAAGGAATTGGATGCTTATCTTCTTAAAAATAAAGATGAATATTATACAAGACAAACTGAAATTGATGATCTGTTTCTAGAAGGTGTTTTATATTATGTTATATCATCGGATTATAATAGTGTGGAAGACCGCATTTCTGATGAGACTTATCCTCAAGGTGCCAAGAGTTTTGTATTTGAGACGGGTACAATAACAGATACACTTTATGCCGTTATACCATATAACGCAGCCAATAAATCTGGTGCTTTGATTGCCATTAATAATTTAATTGGCATAGACACTCAAATCAACAAATATACACCTAATAATTGGGGAAATTTACCGATATTAGATCTAAAATTGTTGTCAGATGAAACCTTGACCGATATAAGTAAAGTTTCAGTTAAAAGAAGTTCTTTAAGAGTTGAGGAATTACAACCCTATGGTATACCAGATTTTCCATTGAAAACAAGAACGTGGATTAACGAGATATGGGAAAGTAATTTATCAAAGTAACCTTCATTTAATGAAGGTTTTTTTAGGAGAAAAGCAGTGAAATTTACACATTTACATTTACACACAGAATACAGCTTATTAGATGGTTTTGCTCGTATAAAATCATTAATGGAAGCCGTTAAGGCAAAGAATATGGATGCTGTGGCGATTACAGATCACGGTGTCATGTTTGGTGCTGTCGATTTTTATAAGGAAGCAAAAAAAGTTGGTGTTAAACCCATTATCGGTTGTGAAGTATACGTAGCACCAAGGGGTTATAAAGATAAAGACCCAACCCTTGATAAAAATAGTGGCCATCTTATTTTACTGGCAAAAGACAATGAAGGTTATCAAAACCTTATTAAGCTGGTATCTGAAGGCTTTGTTCACGGATTTTACTATAAACCTCGTGTTGATATGACACTATTAAAGCAATATAATAAAGGTTTAATTGCCTTAAGTGCGTGTTTGGCTGGTGATGTACAGCAGCTATTGCTTCAAAATAGATATCAAGATGCGAAACAAAAAGCACTAGCGTACTATGAAATTTATGGTGAGGATTATTACTTAGAATTACAAGATCATGGGATGTCTGAACAAAAGCAAGTGAATATGATGCTTTTGAAACTATCAAAAGAAACACAGATTCCTTTAGTTGCCACTAATGATGTTCATTATTTAAATAAGGTCGATGCGCCCGTCCATGATATCCTTCTTTGTATTCAAACGGGTAAAAATATTTCCGATACGAAGCGCATGAAATTTCCTACGGACCAATTTTATTTAAAGAGTCCGGAAGAAATGTATGATTTGTTTTCTTATGTGCCAGATGCACTGGCAAATACCAACAAGATTGCATCTCTTTGCAATGTGGAATTTGATTTTGAAACAAGACATCTACCTGAGTTTCAATTACCTGAAGGAGTGGATCACGAGAAGTATTTAAAAAATCTTTGCCTTGAGGGATTAAAAAGAAGATATTCAAATTATGAAAATTATTTAGATCGTTTAAGTTATGAATTATCCGTTATTTCTGAAATGGGCTTTAGTGATTATTTCCTTATCGTTTGGGACTTTATAAAGTATGCGAAAGATCGTGGTATTGCTGTAGGTCCAGGAAGAGGTTCAGTTGGTGGGAGTATTGTTGCTTATGTATTGGATATTACTGACGTAGATCCAATTAAATATGATTTAATCTTTGAAAGGTTTTTAAATCCTGAACGTGTGACCATGCCAGATATTGACATTGACTTTGAAGATCATAGAAGACAAGAAGTTATTGATTATGTGATAGAGAAGTATGGAAAAGATCATGTTTCACAAATTATTACTTTTGGAACCATGGCTGCAAAAGCTGCTTTAAGGGATGTGGCGAGAGTTATTGAATTGCCATATAGTGAGGCGGATAAATTAGCAAAAGCAGTTCCGTTTCAATTAGGCATGACACTCGATAAGGCTTTGGATCAATCTCCTGAATTTAAAAAAATGTATGATGAACAAGATACTTTAAGACAAGTGATTAAGGCTGCAAAAGCCGTAGAAGGTATGCCAAGACATGCTTCAACTCATGCTGCAGGTGTTGTAATCTCCAAGTATCCGGTAGATCATTATGTGCCATTGTACTTACAGGATGAAAACATCACAACTCAATATTCAATGACCTTGTTGGAAGAACTCGGTCTACTAAAAATGGACTTTTTAGGACTTAGAACTTTAAAGGTTTTACAAGACACCGTAGAGATTGTTAAAAATAAACTTCATATAGACCTAGATTTAAATGAGTTGATACTAGATGATGAAAAGACCTTCGAGATGATTGGTAAAGGTGAAACTCTAGGGGTCTTTCAATTAGAATCCTCAGGGATGATACGGTTTATGAAGGAACTTAAACCAACGAGCCTTGAAGACATTATTGCAGGGATTTCACTTTATAGACCTGGTCCAATGGAATCTATTCCAAGGTACATTGCCAGCAAAAACAATCCAAGATTGGTGCGCTACGACCATCCTCTATTGGAACCGATATTAAATGTGACTTATGGGTGTATTGTTTATCAAGAACAAGTGATGCGTATTGTTCGTGAACTTGGTGGTTTTTCTTATGGTCGATCAGATATTGTAAGACGAGCTATGAGTAAAAAGAAAAAATCTGTTATGGACCATGAAAAGCAAATTTTTATATATGGGTCTGAAGCTGAAGGCGTTGAAGGGTGTGTCAAAAGAGGCGTGCCAGCTCCTGTTGCTGAAAAGATTTTTGCCGAAATGGAAGATTTTGCAAAGTATGCTTTCAACAAATCTCATGCAGCAGGTTATGGCATTATCGCATATCAGACAGCCTATTTAAAAGCCCATTATCCCGTTGCTTTTATGGCAGCGACAATGACGAGTATGTTAGGCAATCATTCACGAATAGCCCAGTATATTCAAGATTGTAACCGTATGGGCATCGAAATATTGCCTCCTGACATCAACAGAAGTCATGAGAACTTTTCAGTAGAAGATGGTAAAATACGTTACAGTTTAAAGTCGATTAAGAATGTAGGTAGTGGCATTATTCACTCCATCGTAAAAGAAAGACCTTTTATGAGCTTTGTTGATTTTTGCGAAAAAGTAGATCATAAAGAATTAAATAAGAGAGCTGTAGAAAGTATGATTAAAGCAGGTGTATTTGATGAATTTGATTTTAATCGTGCACAACTTTTGGCAACTTATGAAAGAGTCATAGATGGTATACAAGGTGAAAAAAGAAAAAATGCTAAGGGACAAATTTCGTTGTTTGGTCTTGAAGGCGTATCACAGAGTCTCAGTGTTGGTCCAATGGATAAAATAGATCATATTAAGCCTTTAAGTAAAAAAATAAAATTGGCTTTTGAAAAAGATGTATTAGGGTTGTACTTATCAGGTCATCCACTTGAAGAACATAAAAAATTAGTTGAAGCCTTAATGGAAATGAATTTAGCCGATTTGAAGGAAGCTAGCAAGGATGAAGATTTTTCCAGAAAATATGACAATAGACCTTTTCTCCTTGCTGGAATGATTGTTCATAAAAAAAATATGACGACGAAGACCAGCAAAATTATGTGTTTTCTACAAGTAGAAGATTTGTATGATGCATTGGAAGTTATTGTTTTTCCAAAGGTTTATGACCGATTTATTCATTTAATGAAGGAAGAGGAGTTTGTCATTATAAATGGTAGACTTAACTTTAAGGAAGAAGAAGACCCAAAACTTTTAGCTGATCAAGTGCTGGTTTTAAATGAAGAGAATGCAAGAACTCTTTTAGAAGCACAACAGACAAAGGAGAAAAAGCAGAAGCCTAAAATAGAAAAGATGTTTTTAAAGTTAGGTACTCACAACGAACAGGTCATCAATCATGTTCTACAGGAATTAAAAGTAAGTCCTGGTAAAATGCCGGTAATATTGTATTTTGCGGATACAAAAAAGAAAATGATAGCCCCTGAACATTTGTGGGTAAACAGTAATGAGAGTTTGTTGAGAACATTAAAAGCAATACTGGGAGAAGATGCTGTTGTTATTCAGTAAAAAAAAGAAAACGATTTCATGGAGAAATGTACTAAAAACCTTGGTTTTTATCACAATTTTGAGACATTTTCAATTGAAATATTGTTCTTCTTGAGATAAAATTATAAATGTGAAAGCCTGGGACAAAAATGTTTGGCGGGACTTTTACGTTACCAGTATTAGCTGAACCATATTAATATGAGGTGAAGTATGAAAAGGATTGGAATTTTAACAAGCGGTGGGGATGCTCCTGGAATGAATGCAGCAATTCGTGCAGTTGTAAGGGTAGCATTGTATAAAGGGTTACAAGTTTCTGGTATTAGAAGAGGTTACCAAGGTTTAATAGAAGGTGACATTTTTGATATGAATGTTTCTTCGGTTGGAGATATTATTCATAGAGGTGGTACAATTCTACAATCAGCGAGATGTCTTGAGTTTAAAACAGAAGAAGGTCTTCAAAAGGGACTTGAAATGCTAAGACTTTTTAACATAGACGGTTTAGTTGTTTGTGGCGGAGATGGTTCTTATAAGGGCGCATTAAAGTTATGGGAAAATGGTTTTCCAACAATAGGCATCCCTGGAACAATCGACAATGATTTAGGTTACACAGATTATACAATAGGATTTGATACAGCGATTAACACAGTTGTCAGTGCTATTGGTAATCTGAGAGATACTTCATCTTCTCATGGTAGAGCGAACATCATTGAAGTAATGGGTCGTCATTGTGGAGATATTGCACTACATGCAGGTTTAGCTGGTGGTGCAGAAAGCATTATTATCCCAGAAGTGGAGTTTAATGTAGACGATGTTTGTCGTAAATTAATTCAAGGCAAAAACAGAGGGAAATTGCATAACATCATCTTATTGGCTGAAGGTGTTGGTAAACCTTATGATGTTGCAGAGTTAATTACAAAGAAAACAGGAATGGATACGCGTGTATCGATTATTGGACATTTACAGCGAGGAGGCGTACCAACGGCATTTGATAGAATCATAGCAAGTCGTTTTGGTAGCCGTGCTGTTGAGTTGCTTATGGAAGGTGTTGGTGGTAGAGCTGTTGGTATAGATGGCAATGACATTATTGATGTGCCTTTAGAAGTGGCAACCAAGCCTAATGATCGTTTGAATAAAGACATGTATGATTTAGCACAAATGCTATCAATTTAAGGAGTGGCGTAATGAAGAAAACAAAAATTGTATGTACCATTGGTCCATCAAGTGAGAACAAAGAAGTTTTCAAACAACTAGTTGAAAACGGATTAAACGTAGCTAGATTAAACTTCTCTCATGGTGATCATGCAGAACATTTAGCAAGAATTGAAATGATTAAAGAAGTACGTTCTGAATTAAAGAAACCAGTTGCTATCTTATTAGATACTAAAGGTCCAGAAATTAGAACAGGTAAATTCCATGAGCCTGTTATTTTAGAAGAAGGTCAAACTTTTACTTTAACTACTGAAGAATTTATGGGTACTCAAGACAAATGTCAAATTTCTTATGAAGGTTTGCCAAATGACGTTGTACCTGGTGACACTATTTTAATTGATGATGGTCTAGTAGGTTTAAGAGTTGAATCTGTAAATGGCCCTGAGATTATTACAACTGTAATGAATACTGGACAAGTAAAAAATCACAAAGGCGTTAACGTACCTGGTGTTAAAATTAACTTGCCTGCAATAACTGCAAAAGACGAAGCGGATATCCGTTTTGGTTTAGAGAATGGTATTGATTTTATTGCTGCATCATTTGTAAGAAAAGCTTCTGACGTTTTAGAAATCAGAAAAATTCTTGAATCAAGTGAAAATGGCGATGTTCATATTATCTCAAAAATTGAAAACCAAGAAGGTTTAGATAATTTAGATGAAATCATCAGAGTTTCTGATGGTATCATGGTTGCTCGTGGTGACTTGGGAGTTGAAATTCCAACTGAGGATGTTCCATTGGCGCAAAAATTAATGATTTCTAAGTGTAATTTAGCTGGTAAGCCAGTTATTACAGCGACTCAAATGTTAGATTCTATGCAAAGAAACCCAAGACCTACTCGTGCAGAAGTAACTGACGTTGCAAATGCAATTCTTGATGGTACTGATGCCATTATGTTATCAGGTGAAACTGCTGCTGGTAAATATCCGATCGAATCCGTTGTGACAATGGCAAGTATTGCTAAGAAAATGGAATCTACTATGGATTACAGAGCATTATTGGAGAAAAAATCAAAAGCATTATCAGAGGCTGGTGTTACTTTTGCTGTTTCCCACGCTACATGTAATACTGCATTAGATCTTGATGCTGCTGCAATTATCACTGCAACTTCGTCAGGTTTTACAACAAGAAAAGTATCACAATTCAGACCAAAAGCACCAATCATTGCTACAACAATGAACGAGCGTGTAAGAAGAAAATTAGCTTTAGTATGGGGCGTTGAAACGGTTTTAGTGGATATGGCTCAATCTACAGATGAAATTTTCGAAGTTGGCGTTAGCAAAGCCAAAGAATGTGGTTATATCAGAAAAGGTGACTTGGTAATTATTACTGCTGGTGTTCCAATTGGTGTAACAGGTGCAACGAACTTAATGAAAGTTCAAATCGTTGGTGAAATCATTTTAAGAGGTTTAGGCTTAGGTAGAACTGCAGTGACAGGAAAAGCATGCGTTGTAAAATCTCTAGAAGATGCTCAAGCTAAATTTAAAGATGGTGACATCTTAGTGACTCAAGTAACAGATCGTGATTTAATGCCATTTATTGAGAAATCAGCTGGTATGGTAATTGAAGAAGGTGGTTATACTTCTCATGGTGCTATTGTAGCTTTAAACTTAGAAATTCCTACAGTTGTTGGTGCTAAAAGTGCAACAGAACGCATTGAAGATGGTCAATTGATTACTTTAGACTCTAACAAAGGTATCGTTTATGACGGAAGAACAAGAGTGTTCTAATCAAATATACTTCATAGAGGACAGAAATGTCCTCTTTTACTTTTTTGACAAATAAAAAAGCCCAAAGGGGCTTTTTCACATTTGAGTGATATAAGGAGTCGTATTATTGGTCAACAATATTTATTGTTGGTAATTGGTAATATTATTATATACTATTTTAGGAAACTTTAAAAGGCCTAATTGAATTTTTTTCTCAATTAAATTGTGTTATAATAAGTTAGAAAAGAATGAAAAATACGAGCACAAAAAAAATGAACCTTGGATGGGTTTAGACGAGATTTTTTAGTCTTTT
>JAFGVN010000069.1 GCA_016937975.1 Clostridia bacterium | reverse complement strand
CTTTTCTTGCTTTTTATCTGCCGTAACGGCCAGATATGGAATAATAGATAAACCAGTGGATTTTTCATCCACCGATTCCATATCCTTCTTGGCATCGATATCTTCAAACAGATCATATTGCTTCTCTGTCATATTCGACACCCTCCGGCATTACTGCATGCTTTTCCAACCATGCGAGAAGATGCGCTTCACTGAAACGCACATTCCCCCCGATCTTGTAGAACGGGATCTTCTTTTGCGACGTGAGCCTATACAGGGTAGGCTTGCTGATCTGAAGAAACGAAGACGCTTCTCCAATGTTAAATAGTCTGTTACTCATAACAGATCTTCTCCCCAGAAAAGCGTGTGGGTTGCCAAAAGAGGTTACTTGTCGTATATTTGATTTAACTTATCAACAAGTGCTTCAAGCACCTACTCGGCTTTGGTAGCGCCAACTATCAGAGCCGATGCTTTTCTTAATGAAATGTGAAACCCCTACTCTTCTGGAACGTATAAAGCTTGCTTGCTCAAACTTCCCAAAATTTCATTGGTTTCTGCTTTGATACTGCCAACGGCAGCTTTATCTCTATTAAGCACAATTTGCTTAACTACAGATTCTATTTTCTCTTTTGACTGTATTCCTGATTCAACATCGATCATGAGCATGTACCGTTTCTCAAATGGTATTTCTGGAACAGCATCGAAGGTGTTTTCCATGTCATACTTACTAATAAGTTTCAGGTAGTTATCTATTGCCCCTTCAGCTTTATTGGTAGTGATCAGGAGATTTGCCAACTGTTTGTTGTCCATGGTAATCACCAATGCGGTAAATGCCCTAAGGAGTTGGCTTGATGATAGTCTCTGATAAGATGGGAGATCAAACGCCTTGAGTCTCTTTTCAAATTCTTCCTTAAGGTTCTCATTCAATTCAAATGGTATTCTTGCCATGCTTTCCACCTTTGTACAATTATCAATCTTTATTGTACATTTGCTACAATAATTATGTTTGTACAAGATGTCAAGCTTTTTGTACATCTAGTTCTAATATATTTTTTTTGTTAATCTTCATATAAATGTTATCTAGCATAATTTGTATTTAATTTTTCATAATACAGGTGTTTACCAAGAAATAAAGGTAATTTTTTTTATATATCCTTTACTCCTGTATGGTGTTCGTAGGTAAGTAGTGATATTTTAGCTACATAACCAAAGGAGATTTTTATGGATAATGGTCCCTTAGCTTCCCGGTTATTGAATAAAAGAGTGGGCAAATGGAATATCCTTGAAAAACGTGTCAAAGATAAAGACGATGATAGTGGAGCTTTTTCTTCTTGCTACCTTGTTCAAGATGATGAGGGTAATAAAGCATTTCTCAAAGCTCTTAATTATCAGTATGCTTTCAGCGCTCTGGGTTTATCATCTGTTCAGGCGCTAAACTTAATGACTGATAACTTCCTATATGAAACTAATTTGTTAAATTTCTGTGCTTCATCCAACATGAAGAGAATTGTTACAGCACTTGATCACGGTGAATATAAGGAACCTGATGAAATACTGCCAGTTCCGTTCCTTGTTTTCGAGATAGCTGAAGGTAGTTTGAAAAAAATTGATCACGTCATCAATCCCGATCTAGGATGGAAATTACTAGTTTTCCATGGAGCCCTTGTTGGATTGAGTCAGCTTCATCATTCAAAAATTGCTCACCAAGATATAAAACCTTCCAATGTTCTGATATTTGGTAAAGATTATTCAAAATTATCGGATCTTGGTTCTGCGACACAAATGGGTAATAATTCAAATTGGAATAAACCTTTACATGTTGGTGATCAGCGTTACATACCTATTGAATTAGCATATGGGTATTGTAGTCCCGACTGGAATACACGTAGATTTGGTGCTGATCTTTTTATGATGGGCGAAATTCTTACTTTAATGGTTTCTGGCGTAAATATTTTGTCACTAATGATCTCTTCTCTACCCGATATTTATAGTCCTTTTATTTATGGCGGTAATTTTAATGATTTGAAGCCGATCTTGATTGACGCCCACAATAAAGCTTTACTTAGAATTAAGAATGATATCCCTACGCCGATAAGGAAAGAATTGCTTGAAATAATCAAGGAACTTACATTTCCAATCCCTGAAGATAGAGGTAATAACTCAAAAGTGCGTGATATGATTGGCCAGTATTCTTTAGATCGATATATTTCAAAAATTGATAGATTATCTAAAGTGATAAAATGGACCAAAAAAAATGTTTGAAAACAAAGATGCAAATAGGTCGTTATTAATCCCTAAGTGGCACTCGATTATTGATATTGGTAGATTTGATTATGCTTCTGTCGAAAATACTCAATATCGTATTGATCAAAAAACTCGTGACTTAATGCTTAATGATTATCATGATTTTTTGCTTTCCCCTACTTTAACTAAGGCAGCAGATCTCCTTAATTCAGCAATTATTCTAAATGACAAAGAAATTGCTTCTGAAGTATCTAATTTCATTAATTTAAATCCTTTATCATCCTCGTCAATGAAGAGCTTAAGTAATAGGGTATTAAATGGAACTAGTTCATCTACTGTTGATAATTCTCTTTCCTCTTCTGATAAGATTAGAGCAGTAAAACACCAGTTAGTTGATCAAGAGAGAAATGCTCTTCTGTGGATTGAATTAGCGCGTTTATATTCTATGAAAGGATTATACCGTAAAGCAACAAATGCTTCTTTAGTTGCTATTAACCTTGCTCCAACTAATAGATTTATCGTACGTTCATCTGTGAGATTCTTTATTCATACTGGAGATTTAGATGAAGCCTATACTATTTCTAAAAAAGCCTTTGAGCAAACGAATGACCCTTGGATACGTTCTACTTTTATAAATTGCTCTATCTTAGTTGATATGAAATTAAAAAATATACCAATGCTTAATATAGATGAAATAAATAATAACAAACTCTTCCATTTTTCGGAATTGCTTTCTAGCTCTGCAATGCTTGACATCAGACT
>JAFGVN010000068.1 GCA_016937975.1 Clostridia bacterium | reverse complement strand
TTTAGTCATTGTTTTGATACTTGTCCTTCGTTGATTCTGACTAGATATTACAATATCAATCTCTTATAGTGTGCGGATTTATAGTATGTTTCAGTTGAAATAAGAAACCCCCACTTCAAGTCGAATTGATAGGCTAAGCGGGGGAGGTTCATCACATCTCGATTCATGTATGAAAAGGATGATATTTCTGGAAAATCCTGAAGGTAAAAAGATTGGCACCTTCACTGCATGGTGGCACTATCATGAAAATACAGCTCTTCATAATGTTTATTGGGTGGGCATCAGGCCTGAATATCAAGGAAAACATGGCCTTGGGAAAGCATTGATTGCAAGAGGCATACAATTGATGATTGAAAATGATGGTCCAGTTGCATTTTATTCACATACTCAGCCTTGTAGTTTTAGAGCTATAACCATTTATCGTCAACTTGGATTTGAATTTTACGAGGAAGAAGCAAACTTCATGGGATATAGGAATGAAACCCATTTAGGGGTTGAATTGCTTAAAAATCTAAAACTATTAAAGTTTTAATAATTAGGGCTACAAACCCTGTGTTTTATTATATACTTAAGTAGTATTGTATAGTGAAAGAGGTTAAGATGAAAAAAATAATTTTTTTAGGGTTTATGCTTCTACTTTTAGTGGGATGTGGGCATAAGGAAGAAGGAAAATATCAGACCATTACACCAGAAGATGCTTATGAGCGTTTGCAAAATGAAGAAATTCTTTTATTGGATGTAAGAACAGAAGAGGAATATATTGTTGGCTCAATTCCAGGTAGTGTACTGTTACCTTTAGATGCCATTGAAGATGAAATGGAAACTTTGTATCCTAACAAGGATGCTGAAATTTTTGTCTATTGCCGTAGTGGCAATCGATCCAAAACAGCTGCAAATTTGTTGCTGGAACTAGGCTACAAGAATGTATATGATTTGGGTGGCATTATAAATTGGCCATACGACATCTACTAGAAACCTTAGGGTTTCTTTTCTTTTTAAAGAATAATAATATTCATTACTTCAACATGAAAATAAGGTACAATAGAAATAGGTTGAAAGAACAAGAAAGGTAGTAAAATGAAGAAAATTCTAATATGTACAATATCCATTGGTAATGGACATCGCTCTGTTACAAATACGCTACTCAATTATTTGAAAGCACAAGACAGCTCTTTGGAGATTTCGGTTGTAGATATATATGAGTATTTATCACCTAAAATTGGTAAAATGATTAATAAATTGTATGAAGGTTCCATAAAGTATTTACCTGTGGCATATCAGTTGTTTTATGAAAAAACTGATGAAGATGCTTTGTTAAATGATAAAATCAATTTATCGAAAGCACCTAAATTTAAAAAAATGATCAATCAAGTTGATCCAGATTTGATCATTCATACTTATCCATCCATGTTTTATGTGAAGTATATGAAGAACAACATAAAAGTTCCTTCAATTTCAATCATAACAGATTACTATGCCCATAAGTATTGGCTACAAAAGCATGTGGATTACTATATCACACCCACTAAACAAGTGAGACAACAAATGTACAAATTAGGTATTCCTCTAGAAAATATTTTTTCCTATGGGATTCCTATCAAAGAGAGCTTCTATCGTAAAATCTCAGGAGTTGAAAAGGAGAGGCTGCTTAAACAATATCAATTGCCGACTGACAAACAAATATTAATGTTGATGAGTGGTGGTCTTGGTATGGGTAAGATTGTCGAGGTTTTTGAGAAATTAAAGAATAGTCCATACCATTTGGTTGTATTGACTGGAAAGAATGCAGATTTGAAAGAAAAATTAGATCAAATGCATACAGAGCATACGATTTTATCTTTTGTTGATTATGTGGATGATTTGGTTAATCTAAGTGATGGTATTATTACTAAGCCTGGTGGATTAACAACAACGGAAATCATTGCATCTAACAAGCCTTTATTCATAATTAATCCTATACCAGGGCAGGAAGAGTGGAATTCTAGATATCTACTTAACGAAGGTATTGGCAGAAGAATCTATGATTTGGACACGATAGAATTTGAGATTGAGGCTGTACTTTCCAATGCCTTAAAATTGGACTATATTGAGAAGATGAGTCAGGAACTTTCACATGAAGATTGTTTAGAAAAGATTTATGGATTAGTAAAAGAAATATTATAAGCATATATTCTTTAGAAGAAAAGTATCTGAAAGGATACTTTTTTAGATATAATAAGATATAAAAACAATATGTGCACTAAATGTGCACAAAAATGATTTATAACGTACATGAAGATGATTAATATGTTGTTTTTACTTCAAAGTGAGCACAAAAATGATTTTATTTTCACATAATGGTGTATAATTAAATAATGGAAGTAGTTGAAAATGAACTTCAAATGAAAAGGCAAACCTATCGTGAGATAGAGACGCAAAGCTATAGGGTCTTTATGAGACAGCCAGTTACCAAAAGAAGTTTTTTGTGTGCAATTTTGAAGTCATTTCCAGTGCAGGAGGTGAATATGAGAAGATTTGTTAGCTTAATATTGGCATGTGTACTCATTTTGGTGAATACAATGTCCTTTGGAACCACTTTGAATGAAGTGAGGACCAGTTTTACACTGATGGATAGTAAGGGCGTTCCTATACCTGGAGCCTTTGTACGTTATCAAACATCAAGTTGGCATGATGCAGGCTATACAGACTCAAATGGTCAGGTCTTTGTTGCTGTTTCCAGTCAGTACAGTGCGCTTACTTACAGAGTCTATTATGAAGGTGCAAATGTGGATGTAAGACAAAATATCCATAATCAACCAAACTTTAGGGTTCAAACTGTTGAAACTACAATACATTTAGTGGATTCAAAGGGATTACCTTTAAACGGCGGAAAGCTCCAGTATCAATGGGCGTCGTGGTTTTGGATGGAGGATATGGATCATGGTGTTTTAAAAAAGGAACTTTTACCGAGTACTTATACTTTTCGAATGCATTATGAAGATGGAAGACAGGACATTAAACAAAATATTAGTCTAAATCCGGAGGTATACTTTAGAACCATTGAAACGAAAGTTTTATTATTAGATCCAGACTCAAAGGGGTTATCAGGAGGAAAAGTCCAGTATTGTAGAGCTTCATGGGGAACTTTTGGTGATACTGAAGATGGAGTGGCATCAAAGGAACTTTTACCTAGTCAATATACCTTCAGAATGAAATATCGAGATGGGGTAATGGATATAAAACAAGACATATCTATAAACCCTAATGTAGAGTTTAAAACAAAAGAAGTCTCTATAACCGTTATGGATTCAGATGAGAATACCTTAGCAAACAGAAAAATTAATTACTCTAGAGTTTCATGGGATACATTAGGTTATACAAATGAAGCAGGGCTACTTAAAACCGATTTATTACCAAATACATATCATTTTCGTAGTTTTTATGACTGGCATTATGTAGATGTAACCCAAAACCTTTTATTCGATTCAAATGTCATTATTGTACTACCAAAGGAAAATTCAGGCACAAATGATGTCATTACAGAGCCAGAAGAACCTGAAGTTCCTAATGAACCTGTAGCGGATATACCTTTAGATCCTAATGCACCAAATCACAAGGTTATCTTAGTCACTAATGATGAGGAGCTGAGAAAATCAGAAGCTTTGACCAAAGAAGGCAATATGACAGTTTGGCTTGCTGATGGCACATATCATTTAACAAGAGGTTTGTATATTACTGGGGATTCAGTTACTTATAAAAGTTTATCAGGTAATCGTGATGAAGTTGTCATTTTAGGGGACTATAAAGCGGGCAATGGCTTTTCGGCAGTGGGAGATTATTTTACAGTTTCCGATTTGTCCATTGGACAGGTCAACAATCACGGTGTACAAGTTCATGCTGAAAAAGATGCTGATTATGCTGTGATCTCCAATGTTAGATTTTTTGATATAAAAGAGCAAATGATTAAAGGCTCTGGAGATACCTCTCAGACCTTCAGTGATTATGGTCTAGTCGAAAATTGTCTTTTTGAATTTACTTCAGGTGAAGCACTTCAGTATTATACCGGAGGTATTGATGTTCATAAGGGCAAACACTGGATTGTTAGAAACAACACTTTTAAAAATATTAGAAGAAGTACAGGTGCTTTAACAGAAGGCGCGATACACTTCTGGAGTGCATCGTCAGATACTTTAATTGAAAACAATACAATTATTAATTGTGATAGAGGCATCATGCTGGGATTGGATAACAGTCCACATTATGATGGAACAATTATCAACAACTTTATTCATGTGACAAGAGATGTTGGTATCTATATATGCAATGCAGAAAATTCAAAAGTTTATCACAATACAATTTATGTGGATTCTGATTATCCAAACAGCATAGAATATCGTTTTAATACACCCAATACAAAGATTTCAAATAATTTAACCAATAAAACCATTCAGACAAGAAATGGTGGAACCGGCACTTTATCCTCTAATATTATCAATGCATCTTCTAGTTGGTTTGTTGATGTACCTGCAGGGGATTTGCATCTTCAATCTTTAATTCATGTCGTTGTAAATCAAGGTGAATATTTGAATGTGTTAACAGATATTGATGGTGACAAAAGAGTTGAGGGCTACATTGATATAGGTGCTGATGAGCGACCTGACTATGATGTTTATTCTTTAGATCACATTGCTTTAGAAGTGGATAGGACAGAGATTTTAGGTAATGGCAGTGATCAGGTAACACTTCAGGTCATTGGTTATGATAGCTCTGGAAAAACCGTTGAAGTTGATGCCGATGCATATTACTATCTAGATGGCAATCAGATTGTGACCTTGAAGGATAACACCTTTAAATCCTATCAATCTGGCTTGTATAACCTTTATGTAAGTGTAGGGGATTTAAAAGCTTCTTTAGAAATTACCGTAAAGGCAATTGCAAGTGAAGATTATTTGCCAACAGAAGTTCAAGTGATCCATGAAAATGGACAGAGTTTCATCATGTTTACTGAAACGCAACCTTTACTTAATACAGATGAAGTAACCGTTAGAGATTTCTTTAATGTCTATTGGGAAAATCCAAATCAAATAAGTTATAAAATTTATAAAGGGGTTAGTTCTGCAACTGACTTTAATCAGCTTACTTATGTTGGAGAAGTGAAACAAGGATCAGGTTTTAATCTTGGCTTTTACAATATAAGATATGATTTTAAAGATTGGCAATTAAGTCAATATATGGAGGAACCGTTAAAGTCCTATGTTGTACCTGAAAGTATTGTATTAGAAGGCAATCAGGGCTTGTATGTTGTGAATACAACTGAAGAAGATTCTGTTTGCTATGTGGTCACTGTTGTAATCAATGGGACAGAAATAAAGGCATTAGCGCATAACATTTCTAATACTGTTCATGAGCAGATAGCAGAACCTCAACCTGTTTATCAATATTCAGAAAACAAGACTTTCCAATATATAAAAGATGCAACACTGGATTATTATGTCAGATGGGGTGAAGATGGCAGCTATGAGAACAAAAGCAATACTTATTTGGTAGCTGTCCCGCCAACTCATTTGGATAAAGCACCCGTTGGCATTCATCTCCATTGCTGGGGCGGGACTTTAACTAATGGCTATGGTTGGTGGAATGATGTAGAAGAGGGTGCATTGCTTTTAGCCAGCAATCAGGATCCCTATGACTGGTGGACAGGGTATTTTGATAACTACTTTGATAAAAAGTCTTTTTCTCAAATCGATTGGTCCAATGTCATAGTACATCCATATACTTCAGAGAGAATGATCTCTTTCTTAGAGTGGATGAATACATCGGATCGATATCAAATTGATATGACACGTACTTTTGTTGCTGGCACTTCAATGGGGGGATCAGGTTCCTTGATGATGGCTATAAGATATCCTGAATATTTTGCATGGGCGAGATCATGGGTAGGTGTTCATGTGCCATCTCTGTCACCAAATTTCAAATCATCCTATGAATTGGTTTATGGAAAAGAAACCTCAAATGTATCTTTTGAAGACGGCACACCAGTTTGGGATTACTATAATGATGTATGGTATTTAAAAAATCATATCAGTGAGGATATAGGATTTCTCTCTTTTTCAAATGGAAAGAATGATGCTGGCATAGGATGGCAACAAGCTGTATTATTCTATGAGGCATTACAAGAAACAAGACAACCTCATCTATTTATTTGGGGACAAAATGGTCATGGAGAAAGATCGAAATTTCCTATGAACGGCAGTGAAAGGATTATGCCAATTGACATTCGGTTAGATCAAGCTTTACCGGCGTATACCCATTGTTCTTTAGACGATATCGCTGGTGATGGAAATCCTGAATCTGGGGATCCTTCTGGTCAAGTGAATGCTTACTTGTACTGGATGACAGACAATTTGGTGGATGAAGTCAATCATTTTGAAATAACAAGTTTCTTAATGGATACTGCACCAGAAGTATCATGTACTGTTGATATTACACCAAGACGTTTGCAGAATTTTGAAATTCAAGTGGGAGATATTGTGTACTATCAAAACATTGATTGTAGTTCAGGTATGATTCTAGATGCGGGCATGGAAAAAGTAGATGCCTATGGTCTTATCACGATACCTCAGCAAATAGTGAACAAAACTGGGACTCAGTTAAAACTAAAGGTTCAAAATTAATGATTTAAAGGTGAAGATCATGTCTTCACCTTTTCTATTGCTATGGAGGAAATTCATTACAAAATAGGAAATAAAAAAATTCATAGTAAGGTTAAAATCTTAAAGTATTCTTAACTTCATTATCATACATTTTGAAAGTAATATCGAAATTACTATAATGAGTTGTTGAGTTTAATAGATGAAGGAGATCTCATGAAAGAAGCAAAGAAAATAGAATCTTTATCAGATTCAAAAGGAAAATCTAGAAAAGGAAAGTATATTATAGTCGTTTCAATACTGGCTATTTGTTTAGGGATTATTTTAACCCTGCATTTCACAAATGCTTATCCAATGGAAGTTTACCTCAGTAAAATCATGCCTGTCAATATGTCAGCCTATGCTACTTTGACCTCAGAAGGTAGAACTCTTTCAGGAGAATTGAATGGCGAGGCCATCCGTTTACACATTGAAGACCCAGAGGCTATGCATATAAATGGGGAGACGTATATTTTATCAAAAAGGACAATTGTTTACCAAGGTGAATCTTTTTCATCATTGAGCTTGGGGAAGAAAGAACACGACGGTTGGTATAGTTTGGTTACAGGTGATGTTGATGAATTTCTTTCTCAAGAAGATTCAGAGATGTTGAGTCAATATCTTGAAAGAAAGAAACTGATTATGCCATTGAGATTAAAGCAAAAGGAGATAAAAACTTCTGAAGCAAATGGCTTGGAGGCAAATTGTACTTTTAAAGGTTTTGAAAACATCACAATTGGGAATAAGACCTATCATCATGTAGCTGTTTTTGATTGGATCTATAAATCTGAAGGAGAACTCGTCAATAAAGAACATGTTCTAATTGAAAAGAATAATGGCATGATTCAGGTCATAAACTATAATTATATGGATGAAAAATGGGTTGAAGAATTTAAGTTAGAACTTGACGAAGTACGCTAAGAAAAACCACCTTAAGCATGATAATTCATCTTTAGGTGGTTTAATTTTTAGGCGGTTACAAAATGTTTTTCTTCTCTGTTAATGATGATACCATCTTCTAAGTAGATAACACGATTGCCATAATGTGTAGATTTCTCTGAATGGGTAACTTGAACAATGGTTATATGCTCTTCTTCGTTGAGTTTTTTGAAAAGCTCCATGATTTCTTTGCCTGTATTGGAATCCAGATTACCTATGGGTTCATCTGCTAGTAGAATTTTAGGATTCCCAACAAGTGCTCTAGCAATGGCTACACGTTGCTGTTGACCACCAGACAATTCGCTAGGGTATGAAAATTGTTTGTCTTTTAGCCCAACGATGGTTAATAATTCTTCCATTCTTGGGTGTAAGTTTCTTTTCTTTTTACCAGCGAGCATTGCTGGTAGTAAAATATTTTCTTCAACAGTTAAATGAGGTACCAAATTATAAAATTGGAAGACAAAGCCAATGGTTTCATTTCTGATTTGACTAATTTTCTTGTCTTTCATGCCTTGAAGTTTCTCGCCTTCAATATGCACAAAGCCATCTGTTGCATGTTCAAGCCCACCAAGTAAATAGAGCAATGTACTTTTTCCTGAACCTGAAGGTCCCATAATGGATACAAACTCACCTCTCTTAATGGAGAGATTCAAGCCTTTTAAAACATTTGTACTGACATTGCCTGTGTGATATGTCTTCAATAAGTCTTTAGTTTCTATAATATTTAATTGATTTTTCATCCTTTTATCCTTTCTCTATTACTCATATTTTAATTCAGGAACAAGTGGTCTTTTCATATTTAAATAAGCTGGAATCATGCTACCGATTAGTGAAAGCACCAAAGCTGCAATACTGATAAAAATGATTTCACTGATTTGGTAGTTGATTAATGTGGATGAGATGTTCATGTTCATCAGTACTAGCTTCATTATTTCCAGTAGTATAATGCCAATGAATGTACCACTGAAAGCACCAACCAAACCACCAATAAGAGATTCCGATAGAAATAATTTCATCATTGAGCCTTTGTTAACTCCCAAAGATCTCAAAGAAGCAGTGGTTTTTCTTCTGCTGAAGAAGCTGATGATGTAGTTGTTAAAAATGCCAATGGAACCTATTAACATGGCAATGACTGAAATGGCCTTCATGAGATTAAACAGACTTGCATTGCCTTCTTGATTCATAGTACGCATGTTGTCCAATGTTTCTATAGGATACATTGCAAATGGAGAGATCTTTTTCATTTCTCTAACCACGTAATCAGGCTTATCTGTGTTAACATACATGCCTTGATAGGTGCTGACTGATGAATCTTCTACAAAAAAGTTTGTATCGATAAAGCTCATGTTTCCATTGTTCATAATGGAAGGAACAATTTTTATTATTTGATAATCTGCTGATTTGTTTTCAAAGTGAATGGTCAAGGTTTGACCTTCTTTTAAATCATATTTTGTTGCAAGTAGGGTTGTTATGATAATTGTACGTTGATTGATAAACTGTTCATTGAATTCAGGTGTAAAAATTTCACCGAATTCATCCCAGGCGTATTTTGCATATGCTGTATCAATGCCTTCTAGAATCGGTAAAACGACCTCATCATTTGCAGTTAAGTCAAATAATCCTCGCGTCGGATAAACATGGGTGACACTTTCAATGTCTTTTACTTTATTGACATAGGTATCATCAAATTCTCTGTACATCAGTACGATATCCGATTGACATTTACCATAGATGTCTATGACCAGTTCACCTACACTTAAACTAAAGGTATTAATCATTAGTATAATGCCTAAACCCATTGCCAAAAGAATAATGTTGTTCATTAAAGTTTTGTCATTGACCAGTTGTATACTAGCCGCTTTGCTGTGATAACCCATTCCTGGTGCAAGTATTAGGGATAATGGCTTTCTTAAAAGCATGACCAGAACAGGCACAATTAATGCACTGCCAACAATTGTTAAAATCATACCGATGAAACTGAAGAGCATTTGAAGCTCAACTACTTTTGTTTTTACCAAATAGAATCCAAAGACAATGAGGATCAAGCCAAAGATTGATCGAACCAAAGAAAAATGCTTGGAGTTTCTGACTTCTGAAAAAAGTAGTTCCTTGACTGATGTTTTGGATATTTTTCGAATAGGCATGAAACTGCTTCCAAGAACGAGAACAATGGCCATTAATAACCCAATGAAAGCATAGCCAGGATGGACCAGTGCAATTTTTGTATGCTCAAGATCAGACATGGACAAGAGCTGTGTCAAGGTGAGCTTTAAAGCACCAAATCCAAGTAAAATTCCAAAGAATCCACCAATGATACCATAGAATATGCTTTCCAATAAAAGTACTTTACGGGCATTTTTAATTGTACTTCCTAGGCTTCTAAGCGTACCAATGAATGTCATTCTTTCAAGAATGATAATCTTAAAGCTTGAGAAAATAATAAAGCAACTGACGATTAAGACAGATAATGTCATCAACGATAAAGAGACTTGTATAATCGTTAGCATTTGGGACAAATCATCTGATGAAACGGCTTTAGTGGTATCAAAGCCAGGAAAAGCTTCATTTAACTCTCTTTCAACTTTCGATACATCATCGGAGTTTATACTGATGTAATAGCTTGTTAAATGGTTTTTGAGTCCCATGATTTCATTTGCAGTTTCATAAGGTATAACGACGCTTTCCATCATAGTGGATGATGCTAATAGATTGTAATCATCATGTACTTCATAAACTGTAAAATCATATGGCCTATTGCCAATGGTTAGTGTCCATACATCTCCGGAGCTTAATTTCAGTCTTTCACTTGTGTTCTCTCCAATGAGTATCACTAGATTTTTAAAAGCTGAGATTGTTTGATTTGAGAAATCATCTCTGTAAATTTGGTTAAAATCATTTAGGTTCATGCCTGTGAAACGTACGGGATTAAGTACTTCATCTTTTTCATAATAGCCAAAACCTTCTAGAACAGGTAAAGCATATTCAAGATCAAATCCTTTAAAAGCATCTGTGGTAAATTGTTCAAACACAGGATTAATAGCATCCTTTGATTTGGAAAGGACTAAATCTGTATTGCCAATGGATTTGTTTTGTTCTGATTCGTAAAAAGTGGTAATTGTTGTGGATAAGGATAAAATCGTATAAATCAATGCGACAGATAAAGCAACTGATAATACAATTAGAAAACATCTGAATTTCTTCTCAAAGATGTTTTTGTAACTTAACTTCAATAATGTAAACATATGTATCTCCCTTCACTCAGATACATCATATGAGAAGTTCGAAATTGAAACAATAATCTCAATGTGATTATAATATACCTCTAATTTATTTCTAATCTAGGAGGAGAAATGAATTTCATATCATTTGAAAATGTAAAAATTAAGCAACACATAAGGCTTCTCAGGCATTTCATATGGGGTGGCTAGAGGTTTTTACTGATACTATAGGTATGATACAGTAGAACAAAAGATTAAAACTCTCTTAATTCATACTTTAAACCTTCGTTAACTAAAAATCGCTTATGTTATAATTTTATTAATTGGGATAATTTGTATATGAAAGATTAGAGGTAGTTATGAAAAGGATAATCGTTCTATGCATAGCTTTATTATTAGTATCATGTAATAACAATGATCATAATGCTATGAATAAAATGGAACCAACAGATAACGAAACAATCATTAAACCTTCAAATACTGTGGAAGAAAACAATCCGTTAGAAGAAAATCTTGCATCCAAAAATGAGGCATCTAATGTCCATGAAGATCATCTTACACCTATAGAAGTTATAGTAGGTGTAGAGATTTTAAATGTGCGCTCTGAAGCAAACTTGGAAGGCGAAGTGATTGGTCAGTTAAAGAAAGATGAACGTTGTAAAGTAAGTGAAATAAAAGTCATCGACGATGCCTATTGGTATAAGAATGTGTATGAAGATCAAGAGGCTTGGATTGCCGGTTGGTTTACTTATGAAATGAGTCAACCTCAAATAAAAGTATTATCTGAAATGGATAATGCCTCTGAATTAATGGGTTTTCTATACTATAAAGATGTTTTTCAAATAACCGAAGAGCATAAAGTCTGTGCTGTTGAGGTGTCGCAAAATAATCTTAATATATGGCTAGAAATAGAATTTAATGGACAAAAGGGATATATTACTTATGTGAATTATATGAGAAACAACTTATCATTTGCAGACTCGTTTGAAGTTGTTATTGGCAGTGAAAAATTAAGGATCGATGGGGCTAATAAAGATATTTCTTATAAAATGGATAATGTGAAAAATCAATTGCTTCTAAAGGTTGAAGATCAGCTTATGTATTTTAATGGTTTAGATGAAATCTCAGCCCTTCAAAATACTTCCTTAAGCGGTCCTGAAATTTCGCTGGAGGATTATCTTCCAATCTATAACAATGAAAATAAAATAAGTTTTACTTTAGAACCCAATCAAATTTATGTTGTAGATGATGTTCTTATATCAGAAACCAATAGAATCTATGAAGGAAAACATACTTTAGAACAATATGAAATTGTGAATGGTGAATTGTCGCTATCTTCTATAAAGGAGTTGACAGTTTTACCTTATCAACAAATAATTGATGTTTACGATGAATTGTCGAGAGGGTTTCTAAATGCCTCAGATACATTGTCAATCACTCAATTAAATC
Source organism: Clostridia bacterium (assembly GCA_016937975.1). GTDB lineage: Bacteria > Bacillota > Clostridia > Peptostreptococcales > Acidaminobacteraceae > JABXKX01. The sequence continues at coordinate 64,374 of JAFGVN010000068.1, read as the reverse complement.
AGTACAAATGTGAAGCTACCCTTATATTAATCCATGAAACTGGGTATTCAAAATTCTATGAGTTTACTAGAAATGGCAAGAAGTTGTATGTAAAGAAAGGTTTTGAAAAAACCCCTAAAGAGACAGATGTCATTTTATTAGATGGTACAACCTATACTATAGAGGGTGACATTATAATAAAGGATTATATGCACTACTTAGGTGAATATTTTGAGTATACAAAGGATAATATGGGTTATTTCTTCAATGGCAAAACAGGTAAGAGCACAGAAGCAGATCAAGTATTTTACGATCCCGATTTAAGATATGTTGTTTTAGTTAAAGAAAATCGGTATCAAATTTATTCTTTAAATTCAAATTTTGATCTCTTATATGATAAAAAAGCAGAAGGCAATATTGCTGATGTTTTCTGGGAGTCTGATCAGATGATTATTGAGTTGGGAGAAAAGTACTATGATTATCTTGAATCTTTCAATGGAAGATTATTTTTCACCTTGGATTCAGGAGGCGTAAAATTAGACCCTAATGCTTCAGAATATGTGGCGGTTTATGATCATATAGGAGACGATGCAATTCCCTTTGATACTTTATCGAGTTATGATCAAAAAAATAATGCTTATAGTTTGGCTTTGAGCTTATCAGATGCTCATATGACAGCATGGGCGAAAGTCGAGCAGGGTTATTTGAAGAAAGAATACTTGGGTTATCAAAAAAGAAATGACTACGCTTATAGCCCATATTCTTCTAGAAGGTTTGATCTCCTGTTGGATGGACAAGGTAACGTTATTGACAACGAATTTGTCAATTTCAGAATTCAACGTTCAACTTTGGAAGATCAAGATATTTATATTTTAGAGAAAGATTATGGCTATTATGCTTATCATGGCAAAAATCATGACCTTGTCTATTTAGGGGCGTACTATGGTGTGATGCATGAGGGTAAGTATATCATTGCCTCTGAAAAAAGTAATAATCAATTGGTTGTAAAACTATATGAAACAGATACTTTAAATGTACTGGATGAATTACGTTTTGAGGGTATAACATATGATCTGTTCTACTCGGGAGATGAAAAGGTATTTATTCATTGTGATCCAAGTGAAGAAATCACATTGGACAATTACCTCGTGGAATCTATTGTGCTTGAAGTCAAAGACAATCAATTGATATCCGTTTACCCGGATTTAACTGATACAGGCATTTCTGTATATGATGGACTTGGCGAGGAAAATAAAATTGTGATGTATTTACCCGTAGATACAGAGGCATCCCTTGAATTTCTAAATACTTATGAGTTGATTGATGATCAAATGGTCATGTGGTATAAGTTAACAACTAAGGATCTTGTTGGTTATGCTTATAAACCTTTTAGAGCGGCTGACAGTATAGGCTATCAATATGATACCTATGATTTGATCTATGAGGATGGGTCTAAGGAAACCATTGAAATTTCAGGTGATTGCGTTTACAACTATGTAACGGATGAGTTAAGTCCTTATGGATACTTTACATCCTATTATGCATGGGAAGGACCTCCTGGAGGAAGTTTTTACAATATGACGACAAAAGAGGTATTCCGTACTGATGGTCATCCTGTAGTATCTCCAAATGGGAAGTATTTCTTCTCATACAATAATGGCTATTATGAAATATCTTCTAGTGTCAGTGTTTATAAAATGACCAGTGAAAACATTGAGTTGGTTTTTGAGAAAGGATTTGGAGCATGGGAAATTATAGGTGGTCGTTGGACATCTAACACTTCCTTTGAATTTGATGCAATAGGCGTTGAGACGTATATCAAAAAGAAGATTGTTTTTAATTTAATCAATGATGTATGGTCCTATACAATGGAGTAATATGGAAATCATATAATATATAAGTATTGTAAATGCATAAATTATTGCAAAAAATGACAAATTTGCATATTATGATTGAAATTCTTGCAAAAAACTGCAAAAAATTAGGTTTCTTGAAAAAAAATATGATTTTTTTGAAAGAAGTGTTTTCAAATGATTTGAATTTGTTATAATGTCAGTAGAATAACTTTTATTTCGATGAGAAAACGTTTATTTCAGAGATTCGAGGATTAAATAACCTAATTAAAAGAGGAGTATATTATGACAATAAGTATGGTGGCGAAACATGCAAAGTGGCCTGCTAAAGCTGATGCTATTTTTGCAATTGCAGGAAAAGCTCAAGAAGCAATTAAAGCCTATGGAAAAGAGAATGTTACGAATTCTACATTAGGTGCTTTAATGGATGATGAAGGTAAGCTTATTGCTTTTGATTCTGTTTTTGGTACTTTTAAAAATATGCCTAATGAAGAAATTTCAGCATATGCACCAATTGCAGGTATGCCTGAATATTTAGAAGCTGTAGAAGAAACTTTCTTTGCTGGTTACAAACCAGATGCTCATATTAGAGTTGTAGCAACACCAGGTGGTACAGGTGCATTAAAAGTAGCGATGTGGAACTATACTGAAGAAGGTGATGAAATCCTAACTTCTGACTGGTTCTGGTCACCATACCAAACAATTTCTGAAGAAGCCGGTAGAAAAGTATCTACATTTAAATTCTTCTCTGAAGAAGGTAACTTCAATGTTCAAGATTTCAAAGATCAATTTAAAAGAATTTTAAACAAGCAAGATCGTATTATGACGATTTTGAATACACCAGCTCAAAATCCAACAGGATACAGTGTTTCAGATGAAGAATGGGATGAAATCTTAGACTTCTTAAAAGAAGAGGCAAAAGATCCTGAGAAAAAAATCATCTTATTAGTAGATACTGCATACATTGATTTTGCAGGTGAAGGTGACGAAAGAAGAGCTTTCTTTACTAAATTCTCTAATTTACCTGAAAATCTATTTGTGATGGCTGCATATAGTACATCAAAGGGTTTTACAATGTATGGCTTGAGATTAGGTGCAATTATTGGTATTTCTTCAAACCAAGAAATTGCAGATGAATTCAGAGTATCCAGTTTACATTCAGGTAGAGCAAACTGGTCAAATGGTAACAGAGGCGGCATGATGGTTGTTTCTGAGATTTACAACGACAAAGCTTTATTTGAAAGATATACTGAAGAAAAAAATCAATATAAGGCAATGTTAAGAAAAAGAGCAGAAGCTTTTGTTGAAGCTGCTAATGAAATTGATTTGGAAATTTTACCTTATAGAGATGGTTTCTTTGTAAGCTTACCATGTGAAAAACCATATGAAATCAGTGAAGCTTTAACTGAAAAGAATATATTCATGGTACCACTTGCAAAAGGTATTCGTTTTGCAGTTTGTGCTGTTTCAGAAGATAAATGTAGAAAAGCACCTCAAGTCATTAAAGAAGTTATGGATCGTTATAAGTAATCGGATTACTCCAAACATTTGCTTTGTTTGGAGTTTTTTTTATTTTGAAAGTTGAATGTTTGGAATAAATGTTATAATTGAAGTAATGAAGGAGTTCATATGGATAAACCAACAACAGGCTTAACATTCAAAAATCAAAAAGATTTTATACAATGGTTAAAAGAAAATCATCAAAATGAAGAAGGTCATTTTATATTTTTATATAAAAAAGGTTATGAAACAAAAGGTCTCACTTATCAAGATGCCTTAACAGCTGCTTTGTGCTATGGATGGATTGATTAAGAGAAGTTTCTACAGTATTTTGCACCAAGAAGAAAAGAGAGTAACTGGTCATTAAGAAATATTATTATAATGAAATCCTTAATTGAATCTGGTAAAATGACAGAGGCGGGCTTAAAATATTTTGATATCCGTTTGATACATCAAATTGATCAATTAAAAGCCAACGAGGAAGCCTATAAAGAAAAACTAAAGACATTGCCTGAGGATCTTGAAGCATTTTTTAAACAAGAGGGTGTACTAGAAATATTTCATCAAGAAAAACCTTCTATGAAGAAAAATTACCTTGGATACATTTTAGCAGCTAAGCAAGAAAAAACGCGCATAAGACGATGTTTTAAAATAGTAAGTATCTTAAAAGGTGAAAAGAATAATTTGTAACAGGAGACAAGAATGAATATAAAAATCAGAAAAGCATTAAAAGAGGATCAAAAGTATTTGGAGGCTCTCTTTAATACCGTAGTTGAATTTGCATTTTTACAAGAAGGTTTAGTGGACATGTCCAATGCCATCTTTGATGAAATACATGAAAAGTACAATCATTTAAAAGAGTATTATGATTCTAATGGTGAAATTAGAACTTTCTACGTTGCAGAAATTGAAGATCAAATTGTAGGTACTGCAGAGATCTGTCCAGTAAGTGAATTAATCAACAGTTGTACAGAAAATAAATTGGCATCCCTTTATGAGCTTGCTTCAGTATTTGTTTTTCCTGAGTATCATGGTAATGGCATAGCCAGCAAGTTAATATCAGTTGTCATCGAGGATTTAAAAAGTCGCGGAGAAGAAATGTTTTGTTTAGACAGTGGCTATGCCACTGCACAAAAGATATGGGTCAAAAAATTCGGAGAGCCACAATATATTGTTAAAAATTATTGGGGTGAGGGAGCAGATCATTATATTTGGCATATCAGCCTATGATTTTATTTTCTCTAAAGGGGATGCATTTAGAGACATGATTCATGTATCCATTGAGAAGAAGCAATGCTTCTTTTTTTTGTTAGAAATTTATCGAACTTTATGAAGATTAAAATAAGATTAGAAAAGTATTAAAATGTTTAAAACTATTGACAATGTTAGATGTATATCTTATTATATAATTAAGAAAGGTCGTTAGATGAATTTCTAACTTATAAATATGAGTTAATTCACTTGGTTATAGGAGGTAAAGTTTATGACAAAACATCAAGAAAAAAGAATTGAAAGAGCTTTGAAAGCAAGTACACACAACTATAAAGAAGAAAAAGACATGTTTATTGGTTTACTTAAATAGCAAGATTAAACCTTAAGTTGAAACATATTTGGAATCCTTCAATGCGTAATCCATGAAATAGATATAGTACTTAAATGTTCTAGTGTGTGCAATGAATGTGATGAAGTTCGCTAAATGACAAGAATATTATGAGGAACACTATGGGGCTACTATTAAGGAGGGATTTTATGAGGAGGCATAAAATGAAAAGATCGATTGAAAAATTGGTTAAGAAAAATGATTTAAGCATGAACAATCAAAAAGAAAAGATCATTCTTGAAAGTTTAAGAAGATCAATAAAATAACATAGGTTTTGATACAAGCGGACGAATGTCTGCTTTTTTCAAGCCAGTACAAAATGGGGGAAATATGGCTGAAAAAATACAGTTAGACGAAAATCTAAGGATTACGAAGGTCAAGGAAAGAAACATAAAAAGAAATATGGGTTTATATACGGCTGGCAGTGCGGTATCCTCTTTGGGAACCTATATGTATAATTTTGCAATTGGATTATTTGTACTGAAACTAACAGGCTCAGGTGCTTCGTTTGCATTGGCCATCCTATTTGGTATGGTACCTAGAATCATACTTTCTCCTTTTGCTGGGGCTTTGGCAGATAAGTTGGATCGTAAAAAAATGGTTGTCATTATGGATTTGTTGAGTGGATTCTTAATGTTAGGTGTGTTTCTATTAACGAGGGTTACGGCACTGACCTTACCAATTGTATACTTTTCTTCAGCTATGCTGACCATCTTTAACACTTTCTTTGGAGTAGCTTTAGGAGCCAGTGTTCCAAATTTAGTGGATGAAAAGAGATTGATGAAAATAAACTCATTTCGATCCACCATAGACTCATCAACTTCACTGGTTGGTCCATTACTTGGTGGTATCGTTTATGCAGCTATCGGCATTCAATACTTTTTACTTTTAAATGGGCTATCCTTTGTTTGTTCGGGGATTTCAGAAATGTTTATTGATTTCAACATCTATAATCGCCCTGTAAATCATAATGTAAAAGCTCAAAGCATGTTGGCATCCATGAAGGAAGGTATCTTATATCTTAAAGAACACAAACTGATTAAAGGTATTATGAAATATGTATTATTTTTAAATTTTATCGCTATGAGTTTAACGATTTCGTTGCCCTTTACATCTGTTGAGGTTTTAAAAGCTACACCACAGGAATATGGCATTGTACAAATGGGATTTCCACTAGGCATGCTTGTGATGTCAATTTTATATGGTATTTTCAAGAAGGATCATGATAAGATCTTTCAAAAGACTGCAAAGAATACTTTGTTGTTTGGCGTGATTTTCATGTTGTTCGGTCTACCGTCAAGTCCTATCATGATGAGCTTTACAAGGCATATGAATTTATTAGCTATAGGGGTAATTTCATTTGTTATGGGTACTGTAATTATTGCCATTAACATTCCTTTACAAGTGATGATGCAGAAAAGCATTGATGATCAATACAGAGGAAGAGTCGGTGGAGTCATCTCCATGGCCGCTCAATCCATTTCGCCATTAGGCTTAATTCTATTTGGTTTTATGATAGACCATATGAGTAGCTACCTTCTTCCAGTTATTAGTGGTATAATGATTGTAAGTATAGCATTTTTAATGCTTACAGATAAAAAAATGATGGAATTATAGAAAGACAGGGCTTGTTATGAAACCGACGATTATATACAAATTGGATTTTGATTTTATTGGTTATTGCCATACTTGTGCGAATGTACATGATATGAGAAAAATGTCTAATCAAGAAATGAAACAACATCCAGCCATAAGTTCTAAAGACTTGAAGAAAAGTTATGATGAATATTATGACGAAGCTGAAATTTATTATAATGAAAAACTTTCTTATATTCAAAAAAGTGAATTGGATATGTTCTTCAAAAAGGTTTCCATGTTTATGGACTATTTAATGTCGATTACCATACATAATAAATCCTTGGAAGAGGAAAATCTTGAGGATTTTCAGGCTTTCGTATTAAAGGTGTTGGAGCTAGAAGAGAAGGATTTGAAAATTGAAAAGCTTCATAAAGCCATAAAGGATCATTACGATCAACCACATTTTTTCAATGATTATAGTAAGGAAGCTCAAATGATTTTTGAGACCTTAAAGGATGAAAGACTGTTTAATTCTATTTTTAAGAACGCCATTGCGTCTTTACGAGAAGCTTTCATTGAACATAAATATAAACCTTCAGAGGCATACTTTGAAAATAAACTAGCGGATCATAACGAAAAGTATAGCAATAATCCAATTGAGTTTATGATAAATATTTCAACGGGTATGCTGAAAGAAGAAGATTTGTTAAAAGTAGATTATCAACCTTATATTACATTCTTCTCACCTTATAATCTGATGATTAGCATGAAGAACGATGGTTTTATCATTTACAGTGACAAGCTTGAACAGTTGAACAAAGAGGATTTTGAAAAGGATTTAATGCAATCTTTTCTAAAATTCCTGTCAGATCCTAAAAGATACGAAATGATCCAAATGCTTTCTAAAGAAAAATGGTATGCTAATGAATTGGCAAAGAAATTTAAAATTACACCAGCAACCATGAGTTATCATGTTAACAAATTGTATGGTTTAGGATTAATTACCTTTGAACAAGGTGAACAGAACAAATTGTACATTGAACTGGACAAAAAAAGATTAAGAGATTTATTGAACTTAATAACAAATGATTTGACGATATAATTTGGACTGGTGATAACCAGTCTTTTTTAATGTCCCTTCAAATATTAAGAATTCCTTAACTTTGTGCTATTAAAGCGCACAATAAATGTAGTTTTATTTAAATTATATTAAGTATGATTTTAATTCATTTTGATGTGCTTTTTTTATTGTTATAATTATGAATACTGGAGTAAGTATACCAATTATAGTAATAAGGGGGAGGATTTTACGGAACTATTAAGATTTGCATTTTCAGGTGTAAATGTCATACCAACAGTCATGCTTTTAATGATGCTCTTGTATTGGGTTTTGGCAATTATTGGCCTTTTCGATTTTGACTTTTTTGATGTTGATCTTGATATTGATGCTGGTGATGCCACAGGACCATTAGATGCTTTGGCAGTTTTTATTAATCTTGGTGAAGTGCCAGTTGCATTGGCATTTAGTTTAATCATTTTAAACTTCTGGATTATTGCTATGTTGACACATTATTTACCAATCAGTGTTGAAGGGTTATTGGCAGGGATTTTACTTGTACCTGAACTTATATTGAGTATGGTGATCACACGCATGGAAATTAAGCCACTGAAAAAAGTTTTTAAAAGGGATGATTCTAAAAATGATATTCAAGAGAAAATTTTAAAGAGAAGATGTGTGTTGATTACGGATTTAAGTAAAGGACGCCTAGGTCAAGCAAAGGTGAATACAAATGGTGCTGCGTACGTCATTAATGTAAAAGCTGAATTTGAAGAAGAAAATTTTCTAAAAAACGATATTGCTTTTGTTTTTAGAAAAGATGCAAAGGATGTTTATTACATTGCGAAATCACTATCAAAAGATGAGTTTTTTATGAAAGAGATGGAGGAAGAGTAGATGGGTTTTTTATCACAAGTAACTTTCGTAACAGCTGGTGTTACCATCGTTATAATTATTGGACTACTTGCATTATTTGCAAAATTCTATCACAAAGTTGAACAGTCAAAGGTTATTATCCGAAATGGTGTAGGTAACCAAGTGGTAAGCTTTGGTGGTATCATGGTTGTTCCAATTATTCATCGATATGAAATCATGGATATTTCAGTTAAGCGCGTTGAAATTGCCAGAGAAGGTAAAGACGGTTTAATTTGTAAAGACAACTTAAGAGCTGATATTCGAGTTGCTTTTTTTGTAAGGGTAAATCAGACCACACAAGACGTATTAAAAGTTGCTCAATTGTTAGGTTGTCAAAAGGCATCAGATCCTAAAACACTTATGGAATTTTTTGATGCGAAATTTTCTGAAGCCCTAAAAACTGTAGGTAAAAAGTTTGATTTCGTTCAACTTTATACGGATCGTGAGAAATTCAAGGAAGAGATCCTTCAAATCATTGGTACAGATTTAAATGGTTATGTACTCGATGACGCTGCAATTGATTATTTGGAGCAAACAGATATCCGTTTATTAAATGCTGAGAACATCTTAGATGCAGAAGGTATCAAAAAAATTACAGAGTTGACTGCTGCTCAAAGAATTTTAGCCAATGAAATAGAAAGAGAAAAAGAGAAAACCATCAAGAAACAAGACGTAGCGGCAACGGAAGCTATATTAGAATTGGACAAGCAAAGAGAAGCGGCTGAAGCAAAACAAAGAAAAGAAATTTCCATTATCAATTCTCGTGAACAGGCAGAAGCTGAAAAAGTTGCTCAAGAGGAACGTTATAAATCTGAAATGGCTCGTGTTAAAACAGAAGAGGAAATTGGTATTGCAGAAGAAAACAAAGCAAGACAAATTATCATTGCCTCTAAAGCAAAAGAAAGTACTGAAGCAGTTGAAACTGAACGTGTAGAAAGAAAACGTCTGTTAGAAAGAACAGAGAAAGATAAATTAGTAGAACTGGCAGTCATTGACAAAGAAAAGTTAGTTGAAGTTGAAAAGAAAAATGTACAAGTGGTTATTCGGGAAAGAGTTGCTGTTGAAAAAGAAACGGTTGTTGAAGAAGAAAAAATCAAAGATACACGTGCACTTGCAGAAGCAGAAAGAACAAAGAATGTCGCTTTAAGAAAAGCAGAAGAAGATGCTGAAACCCAACAAATTAGACAAGTTAAGGCAGCAGAAGCAGCTAAGATGGCGGCTGAAAAGGATGCAGAAAAAGTTGTTATTGATGCTGAAGCGAAATTGAAAGCATCACAAAAAGAAGCAGATGCAATTAAAGTATTAGTTGATGCTCGTATTCAAGAGAATTCTGTTGAGGGTATTGCTGAATCGAAAATTATTGAAGCTAAAGCAATGGCTGAAGCAAGAGGAGAAACAGCTAAAGTTGAAGTTCTTGAAAAAGAGGGCACTGTTATTGCAGATAACCTTAAGAAAAAATATGTTTCTGAAGCAGAGGGTATTAGAGAAAAAGCGAACAGCATGAAACTTCTTGACTCAGTTGGTAAAGAACATGAAGAGTTCAAACTTAAATTGGATAAAGAAAAGCAAATCGACCTTGCACAAATCAACATTCAAAAGGATATTGCCATGGCACAGGCATCAGTTATCAATGAAGCGCTTAAATCCGCTAAGATTGATATCGTTGGTGGTGAAACAATGTTCTTTGATAAAATTATTGGTTCAATTGCAAAGGGTAAGTCTGTAGATCGATTTGTTGACAACTCTCAAGTCATGACAGATATCAAAGAAACTTTAATTATTGGCGATGCAGATTATTTCCAAAATCAACTTAAAAACTTAATGGGTAGATTTAACCTTTCATCTCAAGATTTAATGCATTTATCCATTGCTGGTGCCATTCATAAGATGATGGGTTCTGCTGACAGCAGTGACAAGCCAATGCTAAACAAATTATTGGACACGGTGAAAAAGGCTGGTGTTGAGAATTTACCTGCAAGTATGATTCATTCAACAATTGGAGAATAAAATGGATAACGGAACCTATGAAGTTATAAAGAGTCGTCTCGAAAAACAGGGAAAAGACTTACAAACTAAAACTGGAAAGCTGAATACTCTTAGGAAAGAAGTTTTTGGTTCAATAGAGACTAAGCTGTTATCAAGTGATCGGGTTCTTACTGAAAATAACTGTATTCCAAGGGATATGGCTCCAGTAGATAGTTGTTTTATATTTGGTTACAACGTACACATTGGATTAAAATCAAAAGTTGAGTTAAAGGATGTTTTCTCAATTTATAAACATAGTGATGAGGGTTTTTCGAAGGAATCCCTCTCACTCATTGATGATGATCTTTTTAAGAAGGATTTTGAAGATTTATATTTGTATTATAAGAATACTTTCTTTTCAAAATTTACGATAATTGAACCTTATTTTTATATGGTTTTTCAAACTTCAAGTGATGCAAGAAATATTAAGACCTTCAAATGGCAAATCGAAGGGGACACTTTACGATATTTAGATAATCGTAGTGATCATGAAGTTAAGTTCAATGTAGGAAACGACTTTAAATTTGAAAGAGCAACTCGAGACCATCAGCGTACAGGCTTACATCCACATGTTTCAATCTTGGATCGCTTGTTTGTGGAAACCATTGGTGGCGATTTAACAGTCAAGATTGAAGACAATACTTCTTCTGGAAAAGGGATTTATTCAGAGGAAGTTATGGATCCTGATCAGACCTTAGATGATGCAGAAATTTATTATGCCGATCTTGGTCAGATGATCGTGCTTAAGATTTTGCCTTACAAGGAAGAACGTTATCGTTACTTTATCTTTAATGATAAGTTAAAAAATATTGTTAGAATCGACTCAGTGGAACATTCATGTAAATTACTGCCTGGAGGACATGGTTTAATTTTTCCACAAGGCTATTATTTACGAACAGGTGAGTATAAGTTATTTGATGTACCTATTGATAACCCAGTCTTTGATCAAATGATTCAGTCTCCAAATGGTGAGGATTTTCAGTATATCTTCTATAATATGGATACAGGGATTTACTTGATCTATTCCTACAATGTTATTGAACAATCCATAGATACACCAATTATTTGTAGTGGATATTCTCACTTCAATGATGGAGAAATGGTGGTTTTTCGTCATGAAAACGAACCGAGAAGAAATCACACCTTACAAAAATGGTCTACACCTTATGTCGGAAAAGACTATATCATTGAACAAAGCAGTGATTCCATGTTGTTTAAAATCGGTAACAAAGAGGTTGTAGATTGTATTGCAGCTTGTCAGGGTGTAATAAAGTTAATTCAAAAAGGTGACAGCTATCAAAGCGTCTATATGGATATTGTTAAGGAAACTCAAACGATTATCGATTCCTATTTCTGGGTGAGTAAGGAAGAAACCTTTAACCTTGCTGAAGAACTTAAAGCAGTCAAAGAAACGGCTACCTTTGCTATTGGTGAATTTGAGAAAGTTTCAAGAATAAAAAAAGCAACAGAAGAGCAGATTAATATCACTAAAGACCAAACAGATGCGTTACTAAAACACATTGAATTTGGTTCATTGGATTCTGTTTATGAATATGTGGATGTTTTAAGTGAGATCAGAAAACTAAGAGGTCAAATTGTTTCCTTAAGAGATTTGATGTATACAGATTTAGATCTCGTGAATGCGCTCGATGAAAAAGTAAAAGGCAAAAACGAAGAGTTTTCAAAAAAATGTGTTGATTTCATCATTGGTCCAACTGGATTGAAGCCTTATGAGGAACAAGTCGAATCTTTACAAAATGCTATTCAGAATGTTGAAAAGTCCCAAGAAGGCAAAGTGTTAGCTGAAAGCATGGATAAAACTTCATCCGATTTAGAGCTGTTGATGGATATTGTCAGTAACTTTAAGATTGAGGATCCAACGGTTACCACTGAAATCATTGAAAAGATATCAGGACAATTTTCTTTGTTGAACAACGCAAAAGCAAGGTTAAAGACTAAAATTGAGTCTTTTACTAAAAGTGAAATGTCCATTCAATTTAATGCTCAAATTAATTTGTTGGGGCAGGCGGTTGTCAATTATCTAGAAATCTCTGATACCGATGAAAAATGTGATACTTATCTTAATAAAATCATGGTTCAGATTCAAGAGTTGGAAGGTAAGTTTTCAGAGTTTGATGATTATGTCATTCAGTTAAGTGAAAAAAGAGAAGAAATCTACAATACCTTTGAAACAAAAAAGCAGACCATTCTTGATAAATTGAACAAGAAGTTAGTCGTGCTCTTTGATTCCTCTCAAAGGATTTTATCAGGCATAGAAAATCGTCTTTCCAATTTGGATTCAGCTGAAGAAATCAATGGTTATCTGGCAACAGATCTTATGGCTGAAAAGGTTAGAGATATTATTTCTGAGTTAAGATCCTTAGGCGATAATGTAAAGGCCGATGAAATTAGTTCCAAACTCAAACTATTAAAAGAAGACACTTTAAGACAGTTAAAAGACAAAAAAGAGCTTTATTTAAATGGTGAGGATGTCATTAAGTTAGGTGCACATCATTTCTCAGTAAACAGAAAAGAAGTAGACTTGTCCATGATTTTTAAAGATGATCGATTTTATTATCATATTACTGGTACAGATTTCTGGGATGAGGTAAATTCCAGTGAAATAATGACCTACAAGCATTTGTTCAATCAAAGTATTGTATCAGAAAACTATGAAGTCTATCGTGGTGAATACTTGGCTTATTCTGTATTCAATGCATATAAGTGTAAAGGTCAGAAGGATTTGGAACAATTAAAAACACTTTCTGAAGAGGAACTTTTGGAAGTCGTTAGAAGTGACATGGAAACCAAATATCAAGAAGGTTATACAAAAGGCGTACATGATTTAGATGCAACGAAAATACTCTTTTCTATGTTGGAACTTTATTATTCAGTCAACTTGTTAACCTATGGACATAAGACGCGTGCCCTAGGTAGACTGTTCTGGTATCGACTCATTGATGACGTTTCAAAAGAAAAAATCAGTAGGCGATTAACACATTTAGCCACCATGAGTGCATTCTTTGAAAATGCACCTAAGTTAGATGATTACTTGCCTTTCATTATGAACATCTTAGAAGAAAAACTTGAAGAAGTAAAATTCATTGATAGCGATGACCTTCATGGTGTTTCAGAATATTTAACAAAGGAAATCATGAAAAACGATGCCTTTGTGATCAGTTTAGAAGCGAAGCATCTTTATGATCAGTTCATGGAATACTTACTTGTAAAAAGTGCAAGAGAGGCCTTTGAAGCTTCAAGAAAGCATATGGCTGGAGATTTGGAAGGACAATATTTCTTAATTAAATCATGGTTAGAAGGGTTTATTCATGCAGAACTGGAAGAAGTCTTCAGTACGTTAAAACCTGAAGAAGCTGAAGCTATTCTTGTTGAAACGGTGGTACTGCTATTTGATGAAACTTTGGATACCAGTGGCGTCGTAGCGACTTCAACGACTAAGGCTATTACGGATTTAGTTGGATCACATGGTCAAATTAATGAAGGCACTTATACTTTGGCTTACACAAGATTCAATGATAAACTTAAAAACTTCTCTGAAGGAACTGTAAAAGAGTTTAATAGGCTTCATACCATAAAAAAAGGCTTGTTGGATGACTTTAAAGGTCAGTTGAGGCTAGATGATTTCAAGCCTAGAGTGCTTTCATCTTTCGTGAGAAACAAACTCATTGATGAAGTCTATTTACCCTTGATTGGTGACAACTTAGCCAAGCAAATGGGTGTTGTTGGTGACAACAAACGTACAGATTTAATGGGTCTATTGCTATTGGTTTCTCCACCTGGCTATGGTAAAACCACATTAATGGAATACATTGCAAGTCGATTAGGTTTCATACTTGTGAAAGTAAACGGACCGTCACTTGGTCATGAAGTCACATCCCTTGATCCAGAAAAGGCAACGCATTCAAGTGCAAGGGAAGAATTAAGAAAGTTAAACCTAGCCCTTAAAATCGGGAATAATGTCATGCTTTATATTGATGATATTCAGCATTGTCATCCAGAGTTCTTGCAAAAGTTTATTTCATTGTGTGATGGGCAGAGGAAAATTGAAGGTGTTTATAAGGGTATAGGTCAGACCTTTGATTTGCGAGGTAAAAAAATAGCCGTGGTGATGGCTGGTAACCCTTATACTGAAAGTGGTGACAAATTCAAAATACCTGATATGTTAGCCAACAGAGCAGATGTTTACAATCTTGGTGATATGCTCAGGGAGAATGAAAAGGCCTTTAAACTCAGTTATATTGAAAATGCTGTTACATCCAATCCAGTATTGTCTAAATTGACCAATAAATCTCCAAAAGATTTATATGGCTTAATAGAATTGGCATCAGGTGCTGAAAGGGAAGATGTGTCATTAGAAAGCAGTTATTCTTCTGATGAATTGAGCGAATACATTGAAGTCCTTAAAAAGCTTAATACAGTTAGAGATATCGTTCTTAAAGTAAATATGGCTTATATCTATTCTGCCGCTCAAGCGGATGAGTACAGAAATGAACCACCGTTTAAATTACAGGGATCCTATCGTAACATGAATAAAATTGCAGAAAAAGTGGTTTCTGTCATGAATGAAGAAGAGTTGTTTAGTGAAATTTTGGCAAGTTATGAAAATGATTGTCAAACCTTAACAACTGATGCTGAATCCAATATTTTGAAATGGAAAGAAATAGTTGGATGTTTGTCTGAATCTGAAGCCAAGCGTTATCATGAAATAAAAACGATTTACAATAAGAATAAGTTAATTAAAGGGGACGACAAGCTTGGACAAGCCGTGGTAACCTTAAGTGATCTTACGGATAATATAGGTATGATCAAAGATTTTCTACTTAAAAAATAGAAATAAACCGATAAGTTTTTTACTTATCGGTTTTTAAAAGCATATTTTTTCTAAACAAAACCATTTCTTGAATTAATGTCTTTGGTAAAGGTTCATTGAGTGGAAATTGAAGAGAACCCTTTCCTTGTTTGTAACCCACAAGTGATCCTTTGAACTGTTCTATAGTTTCTGGGTGTGGATAAAAGCCGATATATTTTTTGAAACCAGCCACCATGACTTGCTGATCTCTTTTTCCACCTTCAATGAGTGAAAAGGCTAAAGTACCATAATTAAGAAGTTCTGTTGCTTCAGGAACAACTTCTAAGATGTATTGACGAATTAAAAGCAGATAGTTTTGAGAAGCTTCAGGCTGTGAAGCAATGAAGCTTAAAGGGTCAAATTGGGTAATGGTCATATGATCCTCCTATGTGATTAGGGAACTTTTTCTCTATTTATTTTACTTATGGTTTCGATGAAATGATTATAGCTTAATCTTTGCACAAGAAAAATCTATTGTCAAGGATTCCGTATTTGTCTATTTTTTACCAAAATGAAGTGAAAAACCTACCAGGGATATTCAAGGATGATTAAATTTAGGTATTCACAAAGTAATGAATCAAAACTTTGTAAAGATTTGTAAATGAAATCCTGAACTTGAAACATTCTCTCAATGAATGTGATATAATCGGATAGAGGTGAAGAGCATGGAATTGAGTGTTGTGAATGAAGATACCTTGATGATTCATGTAGCGGACAACATCATGGTTGAGAATTACTTTCTTTTGAAACATTTAAAGGAGGCATTAAAAGCAAATTTTGATGAGATAACAGAAATTTCCTTCGGTTATGTAGACTTAATGTTGACCGTAAAGAACCTTTCTTGTTATCACCGTATACATGAATGGTTGAAAGATTATAAAATGGATTTATCCAAACCAGATGCATTTAATTTAATAGAAATCCCCGTGTGTTATGACGATGAGTATGCTTTAGACAAAGAAGAGGTTGTTAAAGAAACGAATCTTTCTTTTGATGAAGTTGTCAAGAGACATACAACACCTATTTATTTTACATATTTCCTGGGTTTTACCTATGGTTTTGCTTATCTAGGTGGTTTGGATAATACCATTGCAGTAAAAAGAAAAACAGTACCAAGGTTAAAAATTGAAAAAGGATCTGTAGGCATTGCAGGTGAACAAACGGGTATCTATCCAAGTGAGTTGCCTGGAGGTTGGCAAGTGATTGGAAGAACACCACTCCAGCTATACAATCAGGAAGATACCTTAATTAGAGCAGGTATGTTTGTAAAGTTTGTTCCAATATCGAAGGATGACTTTAAGAATTATGACGACAAACCTAAAGTGAAGGTGATTTCATGGCCCTACGCATAATAAATCCTGGATTTTATTCCATTTTCCAGGATCAAGGTAGAAAATCATATGGCTATACAGGGGTGAGTCCAGGACTTCCTATGGACGAAGGGTTATTTATGTTAGCCAATGAACTCGTTGGTAATCCGCCATTTAGTCCAGCAATTGAATTCATGTATTCAGGTCCAGAGTTCGTTTCGCAGTCTGATGTGACCATATCGGTAACCGGGGATGTCTCATATGTTGAGATCAATGGTTATAAATTTGGGAAAAATAAAACCCTTCAGTTAAAAAAAGATGATTTTGTGAGCATTGGCCCATTTGCTCAAGGTTGTAGAGGATATATTGGTATTTATGGTTTAAAAACAGATGCCACTTTTCTAGGATCGTTGACCTATGAAGATAAAACCAAGTTTGGCGTAAAACTTATTAAAAATATGATTCTTGAAGGCGGAATGAATCCTGTAAACAGACTTGGTTTTGTAAAGAGAAAAAAAGGTGTCATACGTGTCTTTAAAGGGATGGATTTTTATCGCTTCACGACAGAGGGGCAGGTAATCTTTACAAATCAATCATATGAGGTAACAGAGCAAGCAAATCGTATGGGAATACGTCTAAGGGGAGAAAGCATTTCACATTTGGGAGGCGCTGATATCCTTTCAACACCAATTGTTATGGGAACAATACAAGTGCCACATAATGGACAGCCCATTATTATGATGTCAGATCACCAACCAACTGGTGGCTATACGGTGATGGGGACAGTGTCAAAAGAAGATTTGTGGCAACTCGCTCAAGCAAAACCAAAGGATAAACTTACCTTTGTTTTTGTAACAATAGAAAAGCTTGAACCAAGCTCAATTATTTATTATAAAGAAATACAAAGTTTAACTTTAGATCTTTCATTGAAAGGTAAATCCTATTGTGTGGAGGTAATGCATGAAGATCAATTGTGATTTCGGGGAAGGTTATGGTAATTATGATTTTCACCTTGAAGAAAATGTAATCAATCAGTTGGATTTAATCAATGTTGCATGTGGTTTTCATGGTGGAGATCCTGAAAAAATCATTGAAGCCATAAAAAGAGGTATGAAACATGATTTAAAAATAGGTGCACATCCAGGTTATTATGATTTAAGAGGATTTGGAAGAATTGAAATGCATCTACCCATGAAGATTCTTTATTCTGATTTGGTATATCAACTTTGTGCTCTTGAAGGCATATGTAAGGTTTTAGGGACAAAGCTGTATCATGTAAAACCACATGGTGCGTTATATAACCAATGCGCCGAGGATGAACAGCTTGCTGAAACCGTTGTAAGGGCAATAAAAGATGTAAATAAAGATTTAGTTGTTGTGGGCTTAAGTGGCAGTAAGTTTTTATCTATTGCTGAATCGAATGGTTTAAAAACTCTTCACGAAGTTTTTGCCGATCGGCGATATGAAAGTAACGGACAGCTCATGAGTCGACAACAGCAAGGTGCGTTATTAAGTTTGGAAGATTCATTAGAGCAAATAATGAACTTGAAGGCAGGTTATGCTGTCACAGAAGAAGGCAATAAAGTGCTCTTGCGTGCAGATACCATCTGTATTCATGGTGACGGACAACATGTTAATGCATTGTTATCTGCTTTAAAGGGCATGATCGATTGAATCTAACTGGAATTTTGATATAATGAAAGGTGAAAGGGGAGTTAATTATGCCACATATTAAGTTTAGAGGTATGAAACGTGATGAGGTTCAAGAAATGTCTACAGAGCTCTTGAATGCATTGGTGAATTTAATCAATGTTCCTAGAGATCATTTTACTTTAGAATTAGAGGAAAGCACATTTTTCCATGATGGTGAATTACACAAGAATGCTTATCCATTTGTTAATGTAGAGTGGTTTGACAGAGGCGTACAAACCATGCAAGCTGCAGCGGAGATCATTACAAAAGCAATCAAAGCTTATCCTTATAATGATGTAACCGTATACTTTACAAATTTAAATAAGGAACACTATTTTGAAAATGGTGAACACTTTTAAGTGCAAAGAAAAAGAGTACAATAAGTACTCTTTTATTTTGTATCTAATATAGCATCTTCTAAAGCATAAAGCTTATTATAACAAGCACACCTTTAACTTTATTACTGATATTTTTCATTACAGATAAAGGTATGAAATTAACTCACATAAAGTTAGAATTGAAACATTTAAAAATTACTTATCATAGAATAGATTAGATGAAGCAAAAACATTATCAGCTGTAAAATCAATATCAAGATTTCTTAATGTACTTTCATTACTCGTACTTAACATAACCGTTGAATGGGCTTGACAACCTTTTAAACTAGCAAGAGCATCTAATGCTTCTTGAGCGATTGGATTAAAGGCTGCACTGACCGATAAAGCGATAAGAACTTCTTCTAAATCCAATAAGGATTTTTGGTCGCCAAGTTTCTTTGTTTTTAAATCAATGATTGGATTTAATATTGCTGGTGACAATAAATGAATATCATCTGAAATACCTGTATATTTCTTTAGAGCATTAATGACACAAGCTGCAATGGCATCCATAGCTGAACCGTTTTTTCCAAGTACAATTTCACCGTTTTCGAGTTTTAAAGCCATAACTGGAATTGTTGCTTCCTTTATTTTTTCAAGCTCTACTGCATAAGTTCTAGCTGGTTCTACAACAGCACGATCAGTAGGCTTTAGATCAAGTTCTTCCATAATTAGCTTCGAGCGATCAAAAGTATCTAAATCACATAAACCTTTTTTATACTCAATACCAGTTTTAAAATATCTTCTGATGATTTCTTGTTTTGAAGCTTCTCTAATCACTTCATCATCAATGATTCCAAAACCAATTCTATTCACACCCATATCTGTAGGTGATTTGTACATAGATTCTTCACCTGTGATTTTTTCAATGATTCTCTTTAGAACAGGGAAAGTTTCAATATCTCTGTTATAGTTCACAGTCACTTCATTGTATGCTTCAAGGTGGAATGAGTCAACCATATTGACATCTTTTAAATCAACTGTAGCAGCTTCGTATGCAATATTTAAAGGGTGTTTTAATGGCATATTCCAAACCGGGAAGGTTTCAAACTTAGAATAACCTACTTTTCTACCGAGTTTGTTTTCATGATAAAGTTGATTTAAACAAGTCGCCAATTTACCACTACCTGGACCAGGAGCGGTTACAACAACGATGGGTTTAGTCGTTTCAATATATGGATTTTGACCATAACCTTCATCACTAACAATTGTGTTCACATCTGTTGGATAACCTTTTGTTTTTGAATGTTTGTAAACTTTTATACCCATTTGCTCTAGTTTGTTGATAAAAACTGTAGCTGCAGGTTGATTCTCGTATCTTGTGATCACAACACTGTTAATTTCAAGACCATGGGTTCTTAAGTCATCTATAAGTTTGAGGACGTCCATATCATAGGAAATACCAAAATCGCCTCTAATTTTATTTCTTTCAATATCGCCAGCATAAAATGCAATGATTACTTCAAGCTTGTCTTTTAGCTTTTGTAAAAGTTTGATCTTAGCATTTTCATCAAATCCAGGCAAACATCTTTTAGCGTGCTTATCAAATATTAATTTTCCACCAAACTCCAAATATAATTTGTCAAAGTTGTTCACACGCTCAAGTATAAATTTCGATTGCTCTTCCAAATACTTTTGCGAATCGAATCCTAATTTCATATATCCTCCTTTAAATAAATAACACCGATACATAATCATAACATATTTTTTACTGCAATTAATCAAAAATATAGCGCTCAGCGATTTAAAAATCATATAAATTGTAGTTTTGTAAAAAAAATATAGGTCACAAATAAGTCCTTGTACTAATTTACTAAAAATATTACCCTTTATTTTATATTGTTTTAGTTATATTAGAATCTAATAAAAAATCATATACTTAAAATGAGGTGATGTTCATGAAATTAATTTTAGTCGCAGGTATGAGTGGTTCTGGTAAATCAACAACTTCAAAGTTAATATATAATCATTATATTAAAAATGGTTATGATGCGGTGTGGTTACATGAGGAAAGTCAAAATCATCCTATAAGGTGGGCGAATGGTGGTGAATTTAATAATGGCTCTTATGAAAGTGAAGAGGGCATGCTAAAAAACATCCAGGACTATTTTCTTAGATGGGAAACTTTTCTCAACAACATAAAAGAAGAGCACAAAACATACATTTTGGAAGGCTGCATTTTTCAGCCGATTATTAGATATTTTTTTGAAAGCTATTACAGTGATGAACAAATTTTATCATTTTATCAACAGTTCTTTAAATTATTTTTTGAGTTGAACACAACATTAGTGTTCTTATATCCAGAAAATCCCGAATCTACTTTAAAAAATGCTTTTTCAATGCGTGGGGAAAGATGGAAAAATATTATTTTATCACCAGATCATTTGTATTTTCATAAACACCATTATGAAGGCGATCAAAGTATTTATCATATGTGGACTCATTATCGTGATTTGTCGAATAAAGCTTTTCAGGCATCAACTTTGGATAAGATGATGATTAAAGTTTCCGACAATATTTCATGGCGAATAAATATGGAAATTATCTATAAACACTTGAATTTAATTCATCATGAAAATAAGTCACTCAAATTTACTTTTCCTACTGGAATATTAGTTACTGAAGAGGGATTAGAAAGTGGTTTGTCTTTAAACAAAGATGAAAAGGGATACTACATCTCAGTTCATTGGTGGGAGAAAATGTATTTGTATTCAACAAGTGAAAATACTTTAGAAGCATTTAGTTTTCCAATCACTTTAACCTTTGAGAAGAAATATGATCTTTGGAGTATACACATAACAGGGGATTATGACTGGTCCCATGATCAGAAAATTTATCATATATGATAACAGAAATTTTCGAAATTTGACGACATGAGATGTTTATTATGATTGAAGCAATAAACATTATAATTATGAATAAGTGCCTTCGGATACTGTTTGTTATCTTTTTTTTCATGGAAAAGTAGTATAAAATAAATTAGAAAAGATTAAACATAGAGGGAGTACTCATGTCGCAACCAACAAAGAAAGCTTTAGAAAATGCATTAAAGGCGTTATTGTTAAAAAAACCTTTAGATAAAATCACCATAAATGATTTGACACAAGAATGCGGTGTCAATCGGATGACTTTCTATTATCATTTTAAAGATATTTTTGATTTGGTGGAATGGTCATGTATTGAAGATGCTGCGAAAGCACTAGATGGCAAAAAGACTTATGATACTTGGCAACAAGGTTTTTTACAGATCTTTGATGCAGTTCTTGAAAATAAACCATTTATTATGAATGTTTATCATTCTGTCAGTCGAGAACAAGTAGAAAGATACTTGTATGAAGTTACTTATAAATTATTAATTGATGTAGTAGAAGAAAAAGCCAAGGGGATGCAAGTGAAAACTGAAGAGAAAAAATTTATTGCAGACTTTTTCAAATTTGCTTTTGTGGGATTAATGTTGGATTGGATAAAAAATGGTATGAAAGAGAATCCTGAGAGAATCGTGGATCGTATAAATACATTAATACGTGGTGATATTATTCATGCTTTAAATAATTATGAAATAGTTGAGTTTTAACTATACAAAAGACCTTATATGATTAATTTTTAATCATTTGAGGTCTTTTGTTTATATCTTGAATAAATTATTCTTGTTATCCTTAATGTGAAATTAGAGTATTTACGGAGGTGTAAGAATGTATTATTCAAGTGGAAATTATGAAGCTTTTGCAAGACCCTTAAAACCAGAAGGTGTTGACAGAAAATCAGCTTACTTAGTAGGTTCAGGTTTGGCTTCGCTTGCTGCAGCTTGTTATTTGGTTAGAGATGGTCAAATGAAAGGTGAGCGAATACATATTTTAGAGAAGGATCCTATTCCTGGTGGTGCTTGTGATGGTTTTCATTATGACG
Source organism: Clostridia bacterium (assembly GCA_016937975.1). Taxonomy (GTDB): domain Bacteria; phylum Bacillota; class Clostridia; order Peptostreptococcales; family Acidaminobacteraceae; genus JABXKX01. The sequence continues at coordinate 41,712 of JAFGVN010000068.1, read as the reverse complement.
GTTTGGGCTATGTTATGCGTGGTGGAAGAGAAATGGACAACCATTTTGAAGTTATGTGGGATCTTTATCGTTCAATTCCATCTATTGAAACAGAAGGGATCAGCGTTTTAGATGAGTATTATTGGTTAAACAAAAAAGATCCCAATTTTTCCTTGATGCGTGCGACACAAAATAGAGGTGAAGATGGCAAAACAGATGGAAAATTTGATTTGTCTGACAAAGCAGCTATGCAGATTATGAAACTTTTTTTCACACCAGATGAAAAGTTATACAATAAGCAAATTGATGAAGTGTTTGAAGAGGAAGTCTTAAATTCAAATTTCTGGTTGTACTGGAGAACTATGTTTGCCTTTGAAAACTGGCATAGTGCATTGGAGATGAAATTATATATCAAACGATTTGTTCACCATGTTGGAGGTCTTCCAGATTTTAAAGCACTTCGTTTCACAAAATATAATCAATACGAATCCATGATCTTACCGATGATTAAATATTTGGAATCACATGATGTACAATTCCATTACAATACAAAAGTAGTGAATGTAGAATTTGATATTAAAAAGAATAAGAAACAAGCGAAAAACATTGTGATCATAAAAGACGGTAAAAAGGATTGCATTGATCTGACTGAAAATGATTTAGTGTTTATCACTCATGGTGGGTGTGTAGAAAATTCAACCTATGGCTCCCAAGACAAACCTGCACCTTATAGCAAAGGCATTAAAGAAGGTGGTGGTTGGGACATGTGGCGGAAAATTGCAGCACAAGATCCTGCCTTTGGTAATCCAGAAAAATTCTGCCATGATCCTGAAAAAAGCAATTGGATGAGTGCTACAGTGACAACTTTAGACATGAAAATCCCGCCATATGTAGAAAAAATTTGTCAAAGGGATCCTTTCTCAGGTGGTGTTGTAACAGGAGGTATTGTAACTGCAAAAGATTCCAATTGGTTATTAAGTTGGACCTTTAATAGACAACCTCAGTTCAGAGATCAACCTAAAGATCAATTGGTAGGCTGGATATACGGTCTTTTCAGTGATCAACCAGGAAACTATATAAAAAAACCGATGCGTGAATGTACAGGTAAGGAAATCTGTGCTGAATGGTTGTACCATATGGGCGTGCCTGAAAATGAAATTAAGGATTTGGCTTCAAATAGTGCCAATACCATTCCTTGTATGATGCCATATATTACAGCATTTTTCATGCCAAGGGAAAAAGGTGACAGACCTCAAGTTGTACCTGAAAATGCCGTTAATTTTGCTTTCTTAGGTCAATTTGCTGAAACAGAAAGAGACACAATTTTTACAACGGAGTATTCCATGAGAACTGGAATGGAGGCCGTTTATACCTTGTTAAATGTAGATCGTGGTGTTCCTGAGGTGTGGGGAAGCACTTATGATGCAAGAGATTTACTGGATGCCAGTGTAAAAATGAGAGATGGGAAGAAAATTACAGAAATGAAGATGTCCTGGAAGGAAAAATTTATTTTCAAGAAAGCTATGAAACAAATAGAAGGTACGGATATAGAAGTGATTTTGAAAAATTATGGTGTTATTTAATTAAAAAAAATGTTGTTACGAAAATCGTAACAACATTTTTAAATTTTAGAAAAGTCACTGAAAATACGACCATCTTTTATTTCTATAATACGATCTGTTTTTTCTGCAATTCTACGGTCATGGGTTATAATCACAAAAGTAGTCTTATAGTCGCGATGAATCTCTCTAAGGAGCTCATATACTTGTTCTGTTGTTTCACTATCTAAATTCCCAGTAGGTTCATCTGCCAATATAAGCTTTGGATTGTTGATTAAAGCCCTAGCAATGGCAGTTCTTTGTTGTTGTCCCCCTGACATGTTACCAGCCAGATTATTCATAACTTTGGTTAATCCTACAAGTTCTAAAAGTTCTTGAGCGCGTTCATTCATATGTTTATCTATTTTTTTCCCTTTGATGTAATAGGGCATTAACACATTTTCGAGAGCTGTGAATTCAGGTAGAAGATAGTGAAATTGAAAAACAAATCCAATGGTTTCATTTCTTAGTTTTGCTAAAGCCTTGTTTCTCATTAAATGGGTTTCAATATTGTTGATTTTGATGATCCCACTTGTTGGCTGATCTAAAGTACCAATAATATTTAAAAGCGTACTTTTACCACTGCCTGATGCTCCAATAATACCATTAAATGAACCTTCTTCTATTTCTAAGTCAATCTCATGAAGGACCTTAGTCTGTACTTGTGTGCCATATATTTTAGAGACTTTATTGAGTTCTATTAAATTAGCCATTTTTAATTACCTCCATTGGAGAGAGTTTTTTAGATTTTAATGCTGGAATGAGTGATGCCAAAGTGGAAGCTGACATGGCAATTACACCAGATAGTAAAATAAAACCTGGATTAATGAGTATAGGCACAACCGGTGTACCATCAGGATTAAGTGCGAATGTAGTGAAACTATAAAGTAATCCCAATCCAAAAAGTATGCCTAAAATGGCACCAATAACGCCTAGAATGAAACCTTGAGATAAGAAAATATAACTTGCCATCGTATCATTAATGCCCATGGCTTTTAAAATACCAAGTTGACGTGATTTCTGCATAACTGATATGGCCAGAACACTAGCAATTGCTAGAACAACTGAAATAACAACAAAAACTTGAATCATGAGACTTGATGTACTTTGTCCATTTAAACCACTGAGAAGTTGTTGGTTTTCTGTTTTCCAATCTACAGTTGAGATTTCATTTTGGTTAATAAGTTTGCTTAATTCAATTGCTATAAGATCTGCATCGAAAGGTTCTATAACTTGCATTTCAATTTCACTAATTTGATCAGCAGAATAATCTGAAATTTGACGTGAAAAATCTATAGAACTTAATACCCAGGACTCATTTATAGCCGCTACCTTCAAATCAAAAAGTCCAGTAATATTACCTTTAATGATATGACCATTGACGGATTGTATGTCGACTTCATCGCCTATTTTTAGCTTAAAGGATTCGGCTAATGCTTTACCGATGATAATGTCATTTTCTTGAAGGGGTAATTGACCTTCTATGAGTTTATCATTAAATTTGTATATCTTATTGGCATCACTATAATTAAAACCTCTTACGAGAATTTGCTCCGTGCGATCATCTACACGTAGAAAAGCACCAGTAGTGATAGAAGAAGACAAGGCGACTAATTGCTCATCTTTCTTAACTGTATTTATGATGGTTTCTGGATGATTGAGAGGTTCATTTTTTTCAACTGCCTTAATCGTTATATGTGGTGATGAACCAATGGTTGCATCTAAAAGGCTACTTTGTAGACCTTGGATGAGTGATCCTATAAAGATTTGAACAGATATGCCTATGGCAATGCCTAATAAAATCAAAAGGGTCTGACCTTTACTGGAAAACAAAAAGCGTAATGCTATTCTAAAGGAAAGTTTCATGAAAGCACCTCCTTTAAATTTGTAATGTCTTCAAAGGATTTCAAATAATAATCTGCTTGTATTTGACTTTCAACTTTGCTGCTATTTTGAATAGCGTAACCGCCTACAGCAATTTTAAAATCATGATTCGGGAATAACTCATTTATATGATTTAAAAGTTTATGTAATTTTGACAAATGATAGTAATTTGTAACGCTAATGCATAAAATTTCAGGTTTTAAAACTTGAAGAGCGCTTTCAATTTCACTATCTGGTGTATTTGCACCAATAAAGTATGCTGTAAATCCAGCAATTTCAAAAAAATCTTGAACCATTCTTGCCCCAAGGTCGTGATATTCTTCTTCAAGACACAATATAACAACAGATTGTTTGATTGCTCTGGTTTTCCCTTTTTCAATTAAAACGTAAGGATAGGTGAGTTCAACAATAGAACGTACAATATTACTTATAAGATGTTCTTGCCAAATGGGAATCTGCTGTTCTAAATTATTGCCTGCAATTTCAGACAGGCTTTTAGCCAGATATAATTCATAGATTTCAATGATTGTAAGTGTTTGGTTGTCTAATAAAGATTTGATGTGTAAATAAGCTTTTTCCTTTTCAAAAGTTTTTAATGCATGCTTAAATTCTAGATAATTTTCTTCTTGATACATATTTAGACTCCTTTTTCGTTTATGATACTATGCCCATTTAAAAAAGCATATAATCTCAAAATATATTGAAATGTAAAAGGCAGAAGGGGATCAATAAAAATCAGCAACTGCCAATTCTTTATGAAATTGGCACTTCAATTTGAAAGTGAACTCCTTTCTCCTGATCGTGAATAAGCTGAATGGTTCCTTGCAGCTGCTGGGTTACAATATTAAAAATAATATGCATACCTAATCCAGTGTTACCAAGTTCTCTTTTGGTTGTAAAGAACGGATTGAAGATTTTATCTGCAATTTCAGATTCTATGCCACTGCCATTATCATAATAGTCTACAAACAAGGTCTGATCATGAATGGAGACATCAATGTTAACAGTACCTTCAATAGTTTCATTAAACCCATGGGTCAAACTGTTGATCAAAAGATTTGTAAGAACCTGCGCCAATGCACCAGGGAAAGTAATGATACGCTTATTCTCAATAACATTTAAATGGATAGTATGATTGCCAGCATCATAAGTAGGTTGAACCGTATGAATAATATATTCAAAATATTCTTGAACATCAATGATTCGTTTTTCTTCTAAATGCTGATCTACTGAAAGCTGTTTGAAACTTGTAATTAGATTATTGGTGCGAGTTAAATTATGATCAATAATATTAGTAGAATCATTTATGCGATTCAAGCTTTCAATGAGTTTCGATTTTTTTAATTGTCCTGACTCCAAGTCTTCAAGCAGCGTGGAGGATAAGCTATTTAAAAAAGAATTTGCTGTGACACATATACCCAGAGGCGTGTTGATTTCGTGGGCTACGCCTGCTACTAAACTCCCTAAAGCAGCATGCTTTTCCTTTTCAACGAGTTGAAATTGAGTCGTTTTTAAAACATCAAGGGATTCTTCTAATTGAATATTTGCATTTTTAAGATGCTCCGTTCTAATTTCAACCTTCTCATTTAAATTTTCATTAATCTTCAGAATATAGCGAACCATACCTGATAAACCAAGAGAAAAAACGAACCCTAGGACTAAGAATAAATAAAAAGTCATGCTTTTTTCATGAAAACCATGAATCGGTTCCAAAGTAATAATCCATTTACCATTGGGTACGTTGACAATGGATTCTATACGATCATCAGTGAAAATTGAATGATTTTCGTAAATTAAACCCTTTGTTTGATCTTCGTTGATTTGTTCTATTCGTATATGATAGAGCTCATCTAAATCAACAATACCTGCATTGTTTAATAATTCTTCATAACGTATAATGACTGAGAGCTGACCCCAATAGGTTGAAGCATCCATAGGGTCAATAAATATTGGAATCCTGTTTATTAATCGAATACCACCTTCAACGAGATTAACAGGTCCTACGAGCATACTCATATTTTCATTCTTAACCTTTAATATTTCATCTCTTTGATCGTCTACTGCTGTTAAATCAATACCAATACCGGATTCATTGCCTTCTAAAGGATAAGAAAAAGCAATGGTGGTATCTTTAATTGCAACCATATGACTAACAATCAGATTATTATTATCTAAAACCTTTGAAACGTAATTGCTGAAATCTTCTTGATTTAGATTGGGATATGTTCTTACAAATGATACAACACCTTCAGCACTACCAATACTAAAATTAAGTAATGTATTGATACGCTCAATAAGCAAGTCTTCATCATGTTTTACAATTTTCTTGTAATCCGAAATATTCTCTCTGTTTTCAAAAAAGGCAATAATGCAAAATAATGAGAAAATGAAAATAAATATGAAAATTACAAGTATCTTTCTTTTTAACTTAATTTGCATGATGAACTCCTTGTGTAATATCATTGATTCATTTTAACTTATATCATATGTAAGCTTCATCAGCTATGACATTTCATTTAACATTTCAATAAAGACTGGCACAATGTTTGGATCAAACTGGCTACCTGTATGATTAAGAATTTCTTTGATTGCATCATTGTGTGAAAGGGCATTTCTATATGGACGATCGTTTGTCATGGCATCATAGGCATCAACTAAAGTTAATATTCTACATGCTAATGGAATTTCCTCTCCGGATAGTCCGAAAGGATAACCTTTACCATTCCACCATTCATGATGCTTATAAATCCACTCAGAAATGTGAATTAAATCTGGAGAAGATTCAGCAATTCTAAAACCAATTTCGGTATGACGTTTCATTTCAATATATTCTGTATCAGAAAGTTTACCTGGTTTAAACAAAATGGCATCACTGATCCCTATCTTTCCAATATCATGAAACTGAGCAAACAGCGTTAAGGATTCTACTTGTGATTCAGGTACATTAAGGGCTTTTGCCAAATCAACGACAAGTCTTGTCATTCTTGAACCATGACCTTGCGTGATAAAATCTCTTTCATCAAGCATGGTTACAAGGGTTTCAATGTTTTTACTTTTAGTGCTTTGTCGATGAAAAAGTTTCTCTCTATACATAAAATCATCAGCGACTTTTATCATATCTTCAATGGAGAATGCATCTGTTCCGTAATTGGCAAAACCAATGGAAATACTAAAGGGTATAGTGAGCTCATCATTATTCATCAACCTAATTTTTTCTTGTAGAGATTTTTTAAGTATGAGTATTTCCATTTCATTTAAATCTCGCATCACAACAACGAATTCATCACCACCAATACGGGCAATAAAATCAGCCTGTTTAAATTCCTCTTTCAACAAGTTTGCCACAGTTTTTAAATAACGATCCCCAGTAGCATGACCCAAAGTATCATTGACCAACTTTAAACCGTCAAAATCGACCATCAATAATCCTAAACCTTCTAAAGATGTTTTTTTATAAAGGGCAATTTGTTCTTCAAAGTAATTACGATTGTAAACACCTGTTGGTGTATCCATAATACTTAAATTGATTACTTTCTTTTGAGCAATAATTCTTTCAGAAATATCTCTCACTACAATAACAACTTCCTCATCATTTAATTTAGAAAATCGAGCTTCATAATAATTTAATGTATCAAGCTGTAAGTTATATTCAATAGTGATCGTCTCGTTGTTATGAATTGTATTTGTAATGGCGTCAAAAAACACTTGAGTTAAGTCTGGGTTAAAGAATTCTGACATGTTGTGACTGATAAACTGTTGGGGTTGGACAAGAAGATTATCCGTATCCTTATGTGTTAGAAAATCTATGAAAGTACCGTTCTTGTTTGAGACAAAAACCCAGTCCGGTAAAGATTCTATAATCGCATTGAGTTTTGACTTGTTATAGCTTAGTGTATGAATCGCATCAGAAAGCTCTTTTGTTTTTTTGTGAACTGATCGAGTCAATGCTCGATTCCAAATGAATAATCCCAGTACAATCAGTAAAGCAACAAAACCAATAGACACTAAGTATTTAGTAAATTGATTTATGTTACTGGAAGTCTTACCATACCATTTTTCCTGGATCACTTCGCGTTCTTTGGCTGTAATTCTTGAAAATCCATCTTCAATGATAGGGATTAAATCAGCATGTTCCAGCTGGACTGCTCTATGGAAATATCCTGTATAAAGTGGACTTGTATAGTTGAAGGTATCTTGAATACCATATTTATAAAGAAAATATTTTGCAGGAGGGTTATCAATAACAAAAATCACAACTTCATTGTTTTTTGCTGCTTGAATAATCGCCTCATAACTATCGTACAAAGTAATGTTTTCTACGCCAGCTTCACGTAAGACATTAACGGCTTGATCTCCTCTTTTTGCAGCAACGGCAAAGCCTTTAATTGATTCAACGGTATTGATACCAGAAATATTCTTATGAAAGAAAATGGAAACATCAATTTCTGCATAGGAATCTGTAAAAGCATATATTTTTTCTCTCTGTGGATTTTTAAAAATGGTATCTATAACATCATATTCTCCATTTTCCATAGCGATCAAGGCATCATTCCAGTTCATTGCATTTAGCTTTACTTTTATGCCTGTTCTTTCTTCAAACAATGCCCATTCATCAATTAAAATTCCTTTTAACTCATTATTTTCGTCAAAAAAAACATAGGGTGGATAGTTGTTATCCATTACAACAGTAATTTCATCAGGAAGTTTTGAATCTGACCATATTGGGAAGTTAAAAAGGAGAATTATAATAAGTATGGTTAGAATTTTTTTGTTCATATGTAACCTCGCTTAAAGTGTATAGTTATCAGTATTCTACCCTAAAAAAAATGAGATAAACATTGTGAAAGTCTTGATATAAGATAGTTAGAAAGTAAATTATTGGTTGTTAAAGAAAAATAATAGACACCAAAATGAACTGGATTTGGGAATTGTTTTGAACTAAAATGAAATCGCAAAACATTCTTCATAAATGGAAATAAATTTCTTGCTTTTAATCATATTAGGAGTATAATATTGTCATCATAATCCATATATTGGATTTGATTATAATAAGCACTGGGCTTACTTATAGTTTCCTATTGAGGTTATAAACATGGGAAAGAAAAAGAAAGAAAAAAAACAAATATCAGAAAAACATAATGAAGAAGATAATCGTTTTAAGATTCAATTATGCCAACCAATTTCAAAGGTGATTAGAGGATATGGTGAATATAATGGAAATTAATATACTTCAGCAGTTACTCGAAGAAAAAATGCGTATTGCAACCAATGATGACTTGAATTTTCTTGTTACATTAGAAAACGAAGCTTTTGAACCCTATAGAGCCTCAAATCGTGATATGTTAAAAAGAAGTATTCATAGCGACCATCAAGTTGTTGTCATTATTGATGATGAAAATAATGAGCCTGCTGGGAGTTTGATTTTAAAAGTTCATAAACATAGTCTTAGGATTTATTCGATTGCGGTTTTAAAATCGGCAAAAGGGAAAGGCCTTGGACAAAAATTAATGGAACTTGCAATAAATTATGGCAACGAGTTACAAGTTTCACAGTTATTCTTAGAAGTTGATGCCTCTAATAAAAGTTTGATTCAATGGTATGAAATGTTGGGATTTGAACAACGAGAATATCTTGAGAATTATTATGAGACTTCAAAACATGCTTTAAAAATGATTCTTAAGAGGCATAAGCCCAAATGTCTAATTGTTACGGATTTTGATACAGATTTTTTTGATGACATGACAGATGTTATACAGACAAGAGCTAACGATTTCATTGAAAATGCCCATTATCAATACTCGAAATCTATGAAGGTATTCAATTTGTGTTTGAATTACAATTACCAATCCGTTGGATACTATGTGTCATTACTAGCTTTAGCTAGAAAACAGGTAGCATATCCAAGTGCCAGTATGATTCGAGATATTAATAATAAAAAAGTATTACAAAGTATTGGTGAAGAAATTGATGATCTGATTCAAAAGACTTTCAAGGACGAGACGGAAAAGGAAATTATAATTCATAGTTATTTTGGCCAAAATGAAAATATAAAATATCAACATTTGGTAAGACAACTGAATCAATTGTATCATGGTCCTCTGTTGACCTTTTCATTTTTAAAAAAGGATATTTGGGTTTTAAATCAAATCGAGTTGAAGTCTTTATTGGATTTAAGTGAAGAAGAAAAAATAATGATAAAACCTTGGATTTCAGATTATTTTCTTAAGCATCAATATGGTAAAGGTTCTCTAAAAAATTACGATTACGATATGGCTATACTCATTGATCCTGATGAACAAACACCTCCTTCAGATAAAGAAGCTTTAAATGCTATAGTAAGAGCTGCAGAGAAGAAAGGGTTTGCTGTTACTTTTATTACTGAAAAAGATTACAGTCGAATACCAGAGTTTGATGCCTTATTTATTCGTACAACGACGAGTGTGAATGATTATACTTATGAATTTTCCAGATTCGCCTATGCAGAAGGGTTAGTGGTTATAGATGATCCCTGGTCTATTTTGAGATGTGCCAATAAAGTATATTTATATGATGCCCTGAAAAAGGCACATGTAGCCATGCCTAAGAGTTGGATTTTTAATAAAAAACATTCGTGGAAGGATAAAATAAAACACTTACCATTTCCATTGGTGCTTAAATTGCCAGATAGTGCGTTTTCTGCAGATGTCTATAAAGTAGAAAATCTTAATGAATTAGAAGAAAAATTAGAAATATTATTTATGCGATCAGAATTAATCATAGGGCAAGAATTTATGCCTTCAGATTTTGACTGGCGTATTGGTGTACTGGATGGTAAATTTCTTTTTGCTTGTAAATATTTTATGGCAAACAATCATTGGCAAATTATGAACTGGAATAATGAGAGTGTTACAGAAGGTGATTCTGAAACCTTAAAGCAGTGTGATGTACCAGAAGGTGTAATAAAGGCAGCCTTAGATTCAGCGCATGTCATTGGTGACGGTTTATATGGCGTAGATTTAAAGGAAATAGATGGGAAAATTTATGTCATTGAGGTTAATGATAATCCGAATATTGATCATGATGTAGAAGACTTGGTTGAAAAAGATCAATTGTATGATAAACTTATGGATGTTTTTTACAGTCGTCTGGAAGATACCATGAAAATTATAAGACCAGTATCATGAAGAAATCCCTTGTTGCATAAGGGATTTCTTCAGAAGAAAAATCAGGTATTCAACCTGATTTTTTATTTGATATACTTTAATGAAAAAGGCTCACCACTAATTTTTTCGAAGAGCGTCTTATAATCATACAAGCCTGATGGCTGAATAACTTTTTCATACAAAAACTTACCGAATGCCAATGGTTTGTCTGTAATGGATTTTGTACCATGGGCTTTATTGAAAACTTCAGCTAGCATTTCACATGTAACATCGCCCATAAAGTAATTGTGAAGATATATAGGATGAGTGGTGTGATGAATTAAGAAAGCCCATGGTGGCTCATAATCACCTTTTTCAGTTCCTAAGATCTCTTTTTCGTTATTCCAGTACATTTCATAAATGTCTTCAAGATTTTTATTTTCTGTAGTGTAGAAAGCTTGATCAAATAAAATACGAGATACACTTCTTAAAGCATTTAGTTTTTCCCATTCTTTTATTTCCTTGAACTCTTCTCGAGCAGTTTCAAGATCCGTATCAAAGAATGTACTGTAAAAGGTTTCATTCAACATAAGTGAACCAAATAAGTTCGCAATACCTTCAGTAACAATACCATTGATGCCCATATTAAGAATAGGTTCATCTGGACTTTGAAGGAAGGAATGAACGCCGTGCCCTGTCTCATGAAGCAAAACACCATATTCGTAAAAACGATCTTTTACATTCGCTAGAATACGAGAGTCTTTAGCTGTTTCAATAGGGAAATTGTAACCCCATTCAGATTTGTTTTGTCTTGAAAACACATCATAAGTAATGTTGTATTCATCCAAATTAAAGCCAAATTTCATAAAAAGATCAGAAAGATGCTTATAGTATTCAAGCATATTCACTTGCTTTGATAAGGAAGGTGCAATTTTGTTAGAAACATATGCAGCATCCCACGGATGCAATTGATCATCCTTTAAAAACTTTTGTGCATAATATTTTCTTTTTTCATTCATTTTTGGCAACATTTCATTGACTTCATCTTTCCATGATTTAAAAATATCTGGTGTCAAATCTTCTTCATAAAGTTTCAATTCAACAAAAGAGTTAAAACCATTCAATTTTGCCATTTCCTTACGCATCTCAATTAAATCTAAAAATCCTGCATCAACCATTGGTTTGTTGATTTGATTTCGAGCTAAATATGCTTTTTTTCTCTTTTCACGATCATTATCGTTGTTTAGAATCTGTGAAAGTTCTACAGAGGTAACTTCTTTACCATCTAATTTAAATCTAAATGTATTTAAAATCATAGACAGTTCGTTTACTTTTTCCTGTATTTTTTCATTGAGAGCATTAATTTCGTCGGATTTATGATAAGGTTCAAACATCTTAAAAACCAAATCCATTCTTCTACGGTCTTTTTCATCCAAGTCCATAGAATAATGAGATTTCACCAATTCAAAATGATCTTTATTCATTAAGAAATCATTGATTTTCTTGTCATTTTCAACAACACCGAAATCATATCCTGTTGTATATTGGACCCAACCCAAGCGACTGGACTCTACGCTTAGGGCATCCAATTTTTTCATCAGTTCAAATATTTTATCTAATTTAGTCATTTTTCTTTCCTCCCAGGAACATTATATCGAATACTTTAGGAAGTACCTACATTTAAATTAAAGTGTACAGAAAAATTTAATATCTTTGTTGGGAGAAAACAAGTGTTTAGTTGAGCAAATCTAAAACCAAAATGAATCCAGTTATTTACAGTGTTGTAAGAATGCGTAGGGAAGAAAAAAATATTTCTGATTTTAGTATTAAATTAACAAAATAATTGTTTACAGACTTTTGACACTGAGTTAAAATGTTCCTGTTGTGAAGAATTAAATAACCTTAATAAGGAGTAATCACCTTAATGAAATATCTAATTGGATATAGACCTTCAGAAGTTGATTCAGAACGAAATATACTTGATTACGTCTTAAATTCTGAAGAAATTCATGGTGTGGAAGTAAGTTTTTCTGAATTGGAAGGAACGGATTACTTATCATACAATTTGGAAATGGCAAGAAGATTGAAAAAAGCAGGAAAGATCTATCAAGTGCATTTACCAGAAATGGATAAAAATAATTTATCTCTTTTAAGCCAATTAAATCGCGTCGCTGAAATAACAGGAAGTTCAGTGCATGCGGTTGTACATCATGCATTAGGTACTTCCATTGAAGAAGACATTCAAATGACCTTTGAGATGTTGGATGCCATGTATCAGTATATTCAGGATCATCGTTTGAACATTGTACTTCATCTCGAAAATCTGAATCAGATACGAAATCTATCGATTTTTCCGAAGGAAGTACATGACAAGTATAGAAATATTGTTGGAAGAGAACGGATAAACATCAATCGTATAGATGAAATATTAATACACTATCCTCACTTAAAATTTTGTTTGGATTTTGGACATGTTGTTTCAGATGCGTTAGCATATCAATTGACACCATTACAAATGGAGAGGGTTGGGAATATTCATATTCACGATGCGAATGAAGAGTCTGATCATCAATTAAATGGCACATGTACAGATATTAAAATCACCGATGCCTTCATCAAAAGTGTCTTTAACTTAAAACATTTTAAAGGCTATGGTGTTATTGAAGTTGCAAAAGTAAATTTAGGTGCTCAAATAGGAGAAACCATAAAAATCTTAGAGAAGGAGATCAAATTAATGAAAGGTAAACATTATTCTGAAATTGTACTGGTGAATGGTGAGCAAATGAAAAGGGATTTGGCTTTTGAAGACTGTCAGGCATGTGGTTCTAAAAAAGGAGAATTTCATCAGTCTTATTGTGAAAAAGAAGTATGTCCTTTGTGTGGTAAGTATTTAAGTGAATGTAACCACAGAGAAGGTTATGCACTTGATGAAAATATAGACATTGAAGTCTTGAATAAAGTAACTGCTTAAAGAATTAGAGCTAGAAGCTCTTTTTTTTTGCTTATTTTTTACAATCACTTTTGGAAAATACATTTTATTATAGTAAGAGAGGAAAATGACTTTCGTCATGTAGAAAAATTTTTGTAATCATTTTATGATGAGAATAGTACAATCTTATCCTATAAGTTTGTAGGTAGGAGGTCTTATGAAAAAGATTCAACTTTATTACTTTACCGGATCAGGTAATACCTTGAAAATTGCTGAGTATTCAAAACAAAAACTTGAAGAAATGAACTACGAGGTTTCACTGGAAGCTATGGAGTCAGTAAAAAACTATGATTGGGATCATATAGCGTTTGTTGGCCTGTTTTTCCCTGTTGCAATACAATCCACATATCCCATTGTTTGGGATTTCATTGAAGGACTTCCAAAGCAGGAAAATCAAAAAATTTTTATGGTAGATACCATGGATCAATTTTCAGGTGGTGTTGTAGGTCCGATGAAAAAAGTATTAGAAAGTAAAGGATTTGATTGTGTTGGTGCAATTGAATTAAAAATGAGCAGCAGTATGCTTACGAAATCAATAAATAGGACTAAACTCGAATTGAAAAATGCAAAGGCTTTAAATCAAGTAGGCATATTTTTAGAAAAGTTACTAGAAGGCAAAACAACTTGGAGAAGAGTGCCTATTCTATCGGATTGGATGAGAAGCATTTCAAAGGGAAGAAAAATTTGGACACAGCAAAGTCGCAAGATTCAAGTCAATCATGAAGCATGCATTCGATGTAAAATTTGTATGCGTCAATGTCCAGTAGAAGCTTTGTCTTTAATAGATGAGAAAATAGAAATAAACCATGAAATATGCAATAGCTGTATGCGTTGTGTTCACAAGTGTCCTAAGGATGCTTTTGAAGTCAATCGCAAGAAAGTAATCAGGTTAAAATGAAAAAGAAAAAAATACAGAGTTCTAATCATAATAGAACACTTACAATATTATTAATGACACAAGGTAGTTCACTTATAGGCAGTAGAATGACTTCTACTGCTTTGGGTATATGGTTATTTAAAACAACAGGACATGTAACCTATTTATTATTAATTCCATTTTTTAATGAGCTACCGAATTTGTTTGTAGGTCCATTAACAGGGGTTTTAGTGGATCGATGGCAATACAAGAAATCCATGATTTTAGGTGATTTTGGTCAAGTACTTGGCTCATTAATTCTTTTAATCAGTTTATTTAATAAAGGCTTTATGCCTGTAGTTTTATATTCTGTTGTGGCATTGCAAGGTATATTTGCCAGCTTGCAAACTGTCGCTGCTGATACCTTAATAAGTGAATTGGCTGAAAATGATAAGAGAGATAAAGTCAATGGCTTTAAGGAAATGTTATTTCCAGTGGCAAGCTTCTTAGGTCCTGCATTAACAGGTGCGTTATATCCTTTTATAGGATTTAAAGGAATCTTAACCTTGGATTTAATTACCTTTGTTTTAGCAGTACTGATTATATTTGCAATTCGATTACCCAACAAAGCGATTCAAAATTCTTATGTAGAAACAAAAATCCACCAGGAGTTAAAGATTGGTTTTAACTTTTTATGTCAAAATAAGCCACTACTCATTTTTATCGTTTATTTTGGGTTTATTAATTTTCTTTTAAATGGTCCATTGGAATTAGTCATTCCATATGTTTACAGCTTGACTGAAAATGAAGTCATGGTATCTTCCATGCTCAGTATGATGGGGATTGCTACAGCGATAGGTGCTTATTTAATGACAAGATTTATTTTTGTAGGAAAAAGAATACAAAGTATTTTACTTTTGACAACGTTATCTGGTTTTATGATGATTTTGTTTGGTATTTTTAGACAGACATTTTTCTTAGCCTCATCACTTTTCTTTTTAATGATGCCGTTACCAATGGTAAGTGCTTTATTCAAGTCTATGCTACAACATTTGGTACCTCAAGATTTACAAGGGCGTGTCTTTTCAATTGCATATCAGATTGCCTATGGCACAGCACCTTTATCTTTCTTAATTGTTGGCCCATTGGTGGATCAATTGTTTGAACCGAAGATGATGAAGGATCACCCTTTGGTATTTCTCTTTGGTGTTGGTCAAGGAGCTGGTATGGGAGCTGTTCTTACATTAGCAGGTTCAATAATTTTTGTTGGATCTTTAAGTATGTTTTTGTATAGAAGGATATATGAACTAAAAAATTAAACCTTTTAACAAATGCAGAGAGAAATCTCTGCATTGTTAGAGTTAAGGATAATTTAATCCGTTTTTTAGCTCTTATGGTGTAAAATAGAAATGAATATGATAGGAGGTTTAAATGAAAATATTAGTAACAGGTTTTAACCCCTTTGGTGGAGAAAACATTAATCCTTCATATGAAGCGGTTAAATTATTGCCTGATTTTATTCATCACGGAAAAATAATTAAGCTTGAATTACCAACTGTATTTAAGAAATCGTCTGATTTATTAATACAGACCATCAAGAAAGAAAAGCCGCAAATTGTATTTTGTGTTGGACAAGCTGGCGGCCGAACAGACCTTTCCTTTGAATGTATTGGTATTAATAAGGACTTAGGAAGAATACCTGATAATGAAGGCAATGAACCTTTAGGAAAAAAAATTAGAGAAGATGGTGATGATGGCTATTTTTCTAATTTACCTATTTTTAAAATTGTAGAGGCTCTAGAAAAAGAAAATATACCTGCCAGTGTTTCATATACGGCAGGAACATATGTCTGTAATCATGTACTTTATAGTCTCATGCATTATATTAAAACCAGTGATGTTGAAATTAAAGGCGGTTTTGTACATGTACCCTTTATTCCAGCCCAGGTGATTGGCAAAAGACAAGTAGCCCACATGGGTCTGGATATGATTAAGGATGGTTTGATCAAAGCCATTGAAGTTGCCATGTTTGAATCAGAGGATGTTGTAAATGCACATCAAGGCAATTTAGATTAAGAGCAAAAAGGGGCCTTATGAAAAAGAATAATCCACAAAATGCAATGATATTTGCTTTTTTAGCAGCACTATTGTATGGCATCAGTACGCCTGTTTCTAAAATACTTTTAAATCACATTTCACCAACTTTAATGGCTGCATCATTGTATTTAGGGGCGGGTTTTGGTATGTTCCTTGTAAACTTGATTCAGTTGAAATCTAAAGATCATATAAAGGAGGCCAAATTATCAAGAAATGATTTGCCATATGTAATGGGTATGATTATTCTAGATATTGTTGCTCCAGTGCTAATGATGTTTGGCTTAACGATGACGACATCAGGAAGTGTTGCTTTACTTAATAATTTTGAAATTGTTGCAACTTCAATACTAGCCTTATTTCTCTTTAAAGAAACTATTGGTAAGAGTATGTGGATTTCCATAGGCTTCATTACAATAGCAAGTCTAATACTTTCTTTGAATGACTTAAGTCAGTTTTCATTCTCCATGGGATCAATATTGGTAATCTTGGCGACAATAAGTTGGGGTCTTGAAAACAATTGCACCCGTATGCTTTCTCTCAAAAATCCAATTCAAATTGTCATGATTAAAGGCTTTGGTTCTGGCTTAGGGGCCTTGATTATTACAATCCTAAGTCATCAGTTTACCTATAATCTTTCTTACTTACTGGCAGCACTATTTTTAGGTTTTGTTGCTTATGGTTTGAGTATCTATTTCTATATTAGAGCGCAGAGAGATTTAGGTGCATCAAGAACGAGTACTTTTTATGCTGCTGCACCCTTTATAGGTGTTTTAGCGTCATGGTTGGTAATAGGGGAGGATATAACGATAACTTTTATTGTAGCCTTATTTGTAATGCTCATTGGAACCTATTTTGCAGTGTCTGAAGAACATAATCATCTTCATATACATGAAAAAGTAAGTCATAATCACCTCCATAGTCATGATGATGGTCATCATGATCATCACGAGGATCATTTTTCAGGTGAACATAGTCATGAACATCTTCATGAATACTTAGAACATCACCATAAACACACACAAGATATGCATCATCGACATGCTCACGATTAGACGATAAAAGTATCCATAATGAGACAAATTAAGATTAATTTTGGGTATTCTCTAAGCTTTTTTTCTTTGAAGTTAAGAAATCGGCAGGCAACAATTTTTGGAAATAAAATCAAATTGAAATACTTAATCAGCCCAATAAAAGATTCTTTATACCTAAAAACGACCCTTTACAAATTGTAGAAGGTCGTTTTTTATATTTCTTTATTAGTCATTGGAATTGCAATTGAATTGCCAACATATACCAAATTTATCAACAAGCATACCATAGCCCTTTGACCAAAATGTAGATTGGAAAGGCATAATGATATTGCCTTCTTGAGACATTTTTTCATATAAGGCTTTTAATTCATCGAAATCTTTTGAGCTGTACATGATCGACATGTTGTTTCCAAAATCTACTTGTTGTGGGTTATTAGGTGGTACATCAGAAAACATCATATAGGCTTCATTTATTTTCAATTCGCCATGCATCACCATTTGCTCAATTTCCTTTGTTACAGGAAATTGCTCTGAGGGTGGGATATCCTTAAAATACATAATTTCAGGTTCTGGCGCTGAAAATATATTTTGATAATATCTGATTACCTCCAAAGCGTTTCCCTTAAAATTCAAATAGATATTTAGTGCCATAATTGCCTCCTTAAACTATACTTATTCAGTGTTAATAACATACCCACATGTTTTTTCACTAAACAATGAGAATTGACAGAAAAATATAAATTTGATATTATTAAAGCGACCAGTGGTCGCTTTAATAAGGAGAGAAGTATGCCTAAAATAAATCCAGAAACAAGAAGAGAGAATATAGAACATTTAGTTAAAACAGCAGAAAGCTTATTTATTGAAAGAGGATACAATAAAACTTCTGTGAATGATATCGTAAAAGTTGCAAAGGTAAGTAAAGGTGGATTTTACACATATTTTGAATCTAAAGAAGCTTTGTTTTTTGAAATGATTCATAATGCAGATCAAAGTATTATTCATTATGGCAGTCTTTTAAAAAAAGAAAATAAAGGCGATTGGATGAAAAATTACATTGAATATAGATTGAGAAGATATTTCAATGAAGAAAATCGCATGAGAGCAAAATATACTTTCGAATTCTGGACCAGTACAACTTTAACAAAAAATCAAATGAAAGATTTGGAGAAAAGGTATCAAGAATTTAAAGAAGACATTAAAAGTATTCTTGAGATTAGCCATAGTCATAAAATTAAGCAGGATGACGTTAAATTGGAAACTTTTATAGATTTAATGATTGCTACAATAGATGGCTTGATTTTTACAGATGTTGTTTTAAACCGTACATTAAATGAAAATAAAATTGATATGCTTATTGATCTATTCAGCATGTATTTGAGTTAACCAAGGAGGTCCAAATGAAGATTATATCTTGTTTAAAGGTTACTGATGAAGCCATATTTAAAGTATTCAATGAAGGTTATTCCGACTATTTTATGAAATTGGAAATGTCTCTTGAGATATTCAAAAAGCATTTTCTTGAAAAAGACGCAAAAAAGGAATATTCTTTTTTAGCATGTGATGGCGAGAAACCTGTAGGTGTTATTTTAGGTGATGTAAAAATCTTTCAAGGGATTAAAACCATGAGATGTGGTGCTTTTGCTGTTGTTCCTGAATATCGGAATAAAGGCGTTGGACAAATGCTTTATGAGGCACACAAAGCTTTGGCTCTTGATTTGGGATGTAAGCAATTGTTTTTAGAAGTCTTAAAAGAGAATACAAAAGCCTATAAATTCTATAAAAAAGTCGGTTACAGTGATATACATGATTACAGAATGTACGTCAATGAATGTATTCATACAGATATTGAGATTTCCAAAGCAATTGTGCCTGTAGATTTAGACACCGTATATGATTTGAGGAAGAACTTGCCTGAAATCTATATCAATTGGCAAAATGAAATATTCACAAAAGACCAACTTGAAGATCAAGTATTTTATGCAGTGATGGGAGAACATGAAGTTTCTGGATTAATAGCATTAAAGAGAAATGGTGGAATTCAATTTATTTGGGTAAGAAATGAACTGAGAAATAAAGGTTATGGAGCGGCATTGCTATATCATGGATTGAAAGCTCTAAACTTAACTAAATGTTATGCTATATCGAGCAATAACATGGCGTTTGAAGGTTTTTTAAAACGACGTGATTTTAAATTAAGAATAGAACAACATGAAATGATGCAATTGATTTAAGGGTTGAAAGGTAGGTTGATATGATAAGTAATCTTTTGAAACAGGTGAATGAAATTACTGAGAAACACCATTATAATGGGGTAATTTTAATTGACGATTTTAAAGAAAATTTGTTGGTTATGGGATATGGCTACTCTAATTTGGAACATGACATTCAAATGACTGTGGACACCCCTATGAGAATTGCTTCTATCACAAAGCAATTTACTGCCATCTCTATTGTGCAACTCTTTGAAAGAGGTTTGTTGCATTTAGAAGACAACATAAAAAAATATATACCTGATTATCCAAGAGGCGATGAGATCACGATACATCATTTGTTAACGCACACATCTGGGATAAGCAATTTTCCGTTATCCTATGATTTTTATGAGGTACTTAACAGTGACAGTGTTCTAGAAGCTTTAATAGATCTGTTTAAGTTTGAGCCCTTACAATTTAATCCTGGAAGTCAGTTTTCTTATTCAATTTCAGGTTTTCTTATTTTACAATATATCATTGAACAGGTTTCTCAGATGTCCTATGAAGCTTATTTGCAAGCCAATATATTTGATCCTTTAAATATGAAAAACAGTGGTTTTGATCATTACAAAGCAATTATTAAAGGTCGTGCATCACCTTATGATTTTAAAGAGGATCATATGACCAACGCTGATTTTATTGACATGAGAATCGCAGGCGCAGGAGGAGGTTTATATGCCTCAATTACAGATTTAGAACGATTCAATAAAGGTATTTTAAATCATGTTCTGATCACTGAAGACTCTATGAAGATGATGTTTCATCATCAATATGAAATCGCAGAAGAAGTCTATTCAGGTTATGGTGTATTTATTCAAACTTGTGAGCTGGTTGGAAGGAAAAGAATAAAAGCATATCATGCCGGTGGAGGTACAGGGGTTAGAGCAATGAACATTTTCTACTTTGATGATGAAATTATGCTCACAATGGTATCGAACATTAATGATGCTAAAAGATTTAATGAAACTTTAAATGAAATTGAATTATTAATCTTAAAAGATCAATGAAGAAAACCACAGAATTGAAAAATATCAATTCTGTGGTTTTTTAAGATGCTTTTTCATTGACTATATAATCGTTTTCAAGTGCTTGCTTTTTATCAAGCCAGTTGAATTTATTCGCTAACTTGCCATACCAAGCACCGCCTTGTACTTGTAAGATAAATGCAATTGTAATAATAAGAGCCGTATCAGGTCCAAAAGATGCTATTGCAAGTCCTAGAGCAATGGATAGATTTCTCATGACTGTCCCATAAACAAATGCAAAACTATCTTTTCTGTTGAAGAAAAATCTACCTATAAAAGTACTTATTAAGAAATTTAAGAAGTAAAAACCAATCAATAATAATGCTGTAGTTAAAATAATTTCAGGATTCTTTAAAATCATTTTGGATTTCAAGCTGATACTTGTAAAGATGATAAACATCATTGCCCAGATACTGAAAGCAGGGAAATATGGTTTCACTTTGTTTTTGAAAGTCTCTGGCGTCATTTTTGTCATTAATAATTTGTAAGTGATTTGTCCTAAAATCATGGGTAAAATAACAATTTGAATAACTGTTATAAAAGTACCTAAAACATCCACTTCAATTAGCGTTCCGACAATATAATATAAGTATACTGGTGCTAAAAAAGATCCTAGAATTAAGCTAATGGCAGTAATTTTTATAGCAGCAGGGACATTGCCCTTACTGATCATCGTCCATGAAATAGTCATACCACTTGTTGGGAATAAAGAAATCATAATAAGTCCTGCGTATAATTGAGGTTGACTGTTTAAGAAAAGTTTGCCCATGATAATTGCTAAAATAGGGATAATGGCAAAATTTACAATAGCACTGGCAATTACGACTTTCATATGAGATAAATCAACCGCTTCTTTAATTTTAAATCCAATCATAGTAGGAAAAATCATCAAGAAAGTAAACAATAATATATAATCTTTCAAAATAGATAAGTTGAAAAATAATCCAGTTACAAAGCCTAAGGTTAATACCATTGGTATACTGATAATTAAATTTTTTGATGGAAAAAAGAATAATTTTTTCATGAATGAGCTCCTTTATCAACTTTAGTAATTTTTTTTTCACATTCGCAGCCACAGCTTAAGAAATTTTGTCCATTGCATTCTTCATATTCACCACCAGAAACTGAAATGACTTTATCATTAATCAATGCATCGGCTATTTTCTTCCGAGCGTCATCATACAGTCTCTGAACGCTTGTTCTAGCGATATTCATGTGTTGACAACATTGTTCCTGTGTCAAATTATTGTGATCGATTAAACGAATGGTTTCATATTCTTCAATAGTCATAACTACAACTTTTGTGTCATCATTATGACACAATGGTCCAAATAATTTATCTTTTGGTACAGAACAAACTCTTTTTCTTTTTTTTGGTCGACCCATATTTTCTCCTTTTGGACATATGTTCAAAACTAAATACTATTATACTTAGTTTTTGGCATATGTCAATAACTAATGAGAATAATTTTCAACAAAATCCATGTGCAATCTATTATATAAATGTTAACCCTATGAGGATAGAATTTTTAAGTTATAATATAAATGAGGTGATTGCAATGAAACAACTCGAATCCATATACAAAAAATATCCTGAATTTTTAAATCAACCCTATGAAGTCATTGATGCAGGACAAAATAATATGATTATTCAATTCAATCATAAAGTTGTTATGAGATGTCCGAGGAATGAGCTTAATCATAAAGAGTTGATGAAAGAATCTCATGCATTATCTTTATTGGAGAACCATTTTACATTGAAAATTCCAAAAGTTAAGTATTTGAATTTAGAAGGTGCTTTGGATGAACTTTTCATGGGTTATGATTTTATTGAAGGTGAATCCTTGCATCAATCTATGTTAGATGTACTGGATTTAAAAAAGATAGGAGAAAGCCTTTCTAAATTTTTATATACGTTACATCAAAACAAGTTAAAAGAGGGGTTAAAGAACTATTTGGATGTGGAAGAACCCTATGTTTATTGGAAGCATATGTACGATAAAATTAAAAGGCAACTCATGCCAATGATGCGAGAAGAAAAGAAAATTGAAGTCCAAGAGGATTTTAAGGCAATTTTAGCTGCACTAGGAGATAAAAACTTTGAAACAACTGTGATTCATGGTGATTTTGGCTTAAGTAATATCCTAATTGACAAAGAACATTCAAAGGTAACTGGCATCATAGATTTTGGCTCTATAGCCATTGGAGATCCTGCGGTAGATATTGCATCACTTATTGGACCCTTTGGTTTTTCAAGTGCTTTCATTGAAAATTATTTTGTCAATTATCCTGATGTAGAGAATTACTTGAAGCGAGCAGTTCTTTACACAAAAACCTTTGCTTTACAAGAGGCCTTATATGGATATGAGAACAATGACAAGAGAGCTCTAGATGCAGGGATGAGAAACTACTTGTAATTTTGATGGCATGAATACGGTATTTCTACTCCTCTTTAACAAGTGAAGTCGGTGTGTCTCAAAGATTGTTGATGTATTCCGTCAAAGGACTCTTTCTATTTTCAATAAATTTTTACTGATACGACAATTGTTACAATAGAATAAAATATAAATTGAATGATTTAAAAAACTATTGACCTTAACACAGTGTCAAGCCCTAAACTTAAATCAAAGGTTAAGGAAAGGAATCAAAATGATTGTAATGAAGCAATACTCCATTGGAGAATTTTCGGACAAAACTGGTGTTTCTAAAAGAATGCTTAGACATTATGATAAGTTGAATTTATTGTGTCCTATACACATAAATGAGATGAATGGTTACCGTTATTATAGCGAAGATCAGGAAGAAGACCTAATTAGAATTCAAATGCTGCAGCAAATGGGATTTTCTTTATCAGAAGTGAAGTCACTCTTGCATCAAACTGTAAATTTCTCTGAGTTTATAGAACTTCTAAAAGATAAAGAAGTAGAAGTGACACAAAAGTCAGATGAGTTAAAAACCAGTGTTATGATGCTTAGACGTTTTATTTTGAAATTACAGTCAAACCAATTAGAATCCTTTCCTACAGTAAGTAAATTACTTGATTTAGAGAGGAGCAAAGCCATGACAGTTGGGCAAAATAGGGTAAAGGTAGAATTTAAAAATTTATTATCAAGAGAAGTTTTTTTAGAAAGATTAGAAGAGTTAATGTTATTAGACCAAAAGGATCACTATCATTTCATCACCTTTGATATCGATAGTTTTATGTCCATAAACGATGAATACGGCTATGATGTTGGGGATCGTGTGATCATCAATGTGGTAAATATGATTTATGACAATATGAAAGCTGTACTGGAAATGAATTCAGATACAAATTTGATTGCAAGATTAGGTGGCGATGAGTGTAGTATCTTTTTAAAAAATGCAGAGGAGAATGAAGTTAAGAATTGTATAGAAGCGACATTCCAAGCAATTCGTTCTTTCGATTTTACTAAAATAGGTTGTAAAAAAGATGTTTCGGTTTCATGTGGTGCTGTAAGAATGCTTAAGCCAGCACATCACAAAATGATACATGATTTAAGTGGAAGAGCATTGGTTGATGCCAAAAGAAATGGCAGAAACCAATATATTTACATGAATATCAATCAATGAATTTTCATTTTATAAACGGTCTTAGGATCGTTTTTTTTTTTTTGTTCAGTTTTTTATTTGATGATTTGAGGATATAACTTTATAAATTGTTTAGTATATCATATGATTAATATATAAATTTACATACATTATCAAGGTCTAATAAGGAAAGGTTTTCAAATGTATATTCATATTATTGAAACCATTGAAAAGATGGGTTTTTCTCATGAGGTATATCACCATGATCCAATTCTTAACTATGAGGATGCTGATCGAATAGGTGCACAGTTTAACTGGTATGGGACTGAAAGTAAGAACCTGATATTAAAGGATAACAAAGGCAAATATTATGTCTATGTGACTTTTTCAGGAGAGCAATTTAATAAAAAGTATGTTAAAAGTATAATTGGTGAAAAACTATCACTTTGCAGTCGAGATGAAACTTTAGTAACTACGGGTTGTATACCTGGCTGTATACCACCCTTTGGTTTTGGTCATGAAGTGATTTACTTGGTAGATCAAAAGCTCTTGGAGAAGAAAAGTTTGATATTCTCACCTGCGGTACCTGAAATTACGATTATTATAACAATAGAGGATTATAAAAAAATTCTTAGTACACTTACGAATGAAATATGGTATATCTAATACCTCATTTTTAGTTGGTTTTAATTTCATGAATTTATTAAAATTGTCTTATGAAGAACTTGAAGCACAAAAATACAAAATGTTAAAGGTTAGTATTATAAGAAAACACATGTTAAAATTAATTTATGGTTGAATCTTATATTTGAACATTTTGTTTAAAATAATAAAATGTTTTCGTCATAATAGTTGACATTGTATTTTTTATTATTATAATATTTGAGTAATGAATAAGAGGAGTACTTTAAACCAATGATAAAAGGGTGCAGTGTAATAAAAAATGAAGACCATCTGGAAGCTTCAAGTATTGCAAATACTTTAGGATTAGTACAGAGGAAATTCAAGGATAATCAGTTTGAAGTCACTGTTTTAAACATGACACCAGCGAGATTATTGTATATAGATTTACAACAAGATGAGAACTCACATAAATGTTATTATGTTCTAAAGGGGAAATGTAAACTTTTAGATACTGAAGAAGAACTTTTACCTGGAGATATAATTGTTTGCAATCAGTTGAACCAAGTTATTAGTGTTCAAGCCTTGGATCATACAGAACTTTTAATTGTGACCACTTTTTATTCCAGTTATGAAACCATTAAGGATAGCAAAATAAAATTAGATGGTCTACTGACAGAGATTCAAAATAAAGATCAATATACAAAGGTGCATTGTGAAAATGTTCACGATTTGACTAAAAAAATGGCACTAAGATTAGGTTATGTCTCAGAAAGATTGTATGCCATTTGTAAAGCTGCTATGTACCATGATATCGGTAAAATACATATAAGAGACTATGTTTTAAATAAACCTGGCAGTTTAAATATAGAAGAATATGAACATATTAAAGAACATGTATTAAATGCAGAAAGTTTTATTAAAGGTAATTACAATGACTATGTTTATGATATTATAAGTCAACATCATGAACGTCTAGATGGTACAGGTTATCCTAAAGGATTAAAATCCGATGAAATAATGGAAGAAGCAAAGATTATTGCTATTTGTGATAGTTATGATGCCATGACTTCAAATCGTGTCTATCAATTTTCAAAATCTAAAGAAGATGCACTATTGGAAATCAAGAAGCTTTCAGGCGTCAAATATGATTCTGATTTAGTGGATTTGTTTTTAGAAATAATCAAATAAGCAAAAAAGATGAATCCTTCGATTCATCTTTTTCTTTGAGAAGGCGTTTCTTTATCCTTCATTCGATCATTAAATATTACAAAGCATGCAGACATGGTAGGTACACCGATTAACATGCCTAATATGCCAAAGAGTCCGCCACCAATGATAATGGCTAGAAGAACAAACATGGGTGGCAAACCTACATTTTCTCCAACAACTTTAGGATAAATCAAGTTACCCTCGATTTGCTGCAAGACAATAATAAACATAAGAAAATATAATGCCTCCATGGGATTGATCATTAGGAGTAAAAAGACTGATGGAACTAGACCAATAATGGGTCCCACAATGGGTACAAAGCTAGAAACAGCAATAATCACGCTGATTAATAAAGGATATGAAAATCCGAAAATAACCATACCAATGAAAGTAAGAATTCCTAAAATAATGACCTCAGTGGTTTGCCCTTTGATAAAGTTTGAAAAACTCTTGTCAAAGACTTGACCATAATAGGACAGGCGCTTTTGTTTTTCTTTGCTGAAGAGGTATCTGCTTATACGATGATATTGCTCTTTGATTCGCTTTGAATCCAAAAGAATATAAATAGATAAGATTAATCCCAGTAAACCATTCATGAGACTGACAATTAAACCTGTAGTGAAATCAAAAACTTCTGGAAATACGCCTTTGAAGAAATTGGTTGCTTCTTCAGGTAGCGCATTAAAGGCTTCACTGATTTTTTCAAAGGATATTTTTTCGATGTCTAGAAAACCTATGACATCATTGAAAATTTCTTCTAAATTATCTTGATAGATGGACATGTTATCAATTAATTGCTGTACAGAGTCAATGAGTCGTGGAATGACCAAGTAGAGTAACAAGGCAATAACGATGGTTACTGAGATGTAAGTTAAAAGTACACTAACACCTTGCCTTATTTTAGGTTTCTTTACTTTTTTTAATAACTTATGGAAGAACTGCTGGGGACCTTTTAAAATAAAAGCAATGGCTATACCGATAAAAAGCGGTGATAAGACGCTTAATATTGCACTTATGATGCCAATAACCACATTAAAATGAATAATCATTAAAATGAGAAATGCAATAAAAACGCCATAGAGCCAATAAGATTTTGTTAGATTTGTGTTCATAAATATCTCCTTTGCCTTATTCTAGCAAAAAATCAATTAAATAAAAAGATTTTGCTATAAGTTCATCGGGATGTTTATAAGGGATTTGAATGGAGCAGTCCTAATAAATCATGTTAAACTATTCATGAAAAAGGAGTTGCTTATGAGTTTGATACAAATTTTACATGATGAAGCATTGGATATAGGTTATACAAGATTTGGTACCTTGAAAACTGAAAAACTTGAAGGGTTAGGGACTATAATTAAAGGATTTCCATGGATTAAATCCATTATAATTTGTGCTTTTCATTATAATATATACAAATTACCCGAAGAAAAAGTGAGTCATTTGAATTTTTATGAAGCCTTTAAGAGCAGGTTTATAGAAAATACATTGGAACATGAAACTGCTCATGATTTTGAAAGTTTTTTAGAATCCAAAGGTATTCAGTTTATTCATGGTATGACTTTGGATTTGAAGACGATAGAGAAATTGGCAGTTGAAATGAAAATTGGGCGATATAGAAAGAACATGCATTTCTATACAGAAGAAGGTTCCCATGTTTATTTACATGTGTGGTTTACAGATCTGGAAATGGAATTTATTAATGACGACTTGCCACCACCATGTCCAGATCATTGCAGTCGTTGTATTAGAAATTGTCCTGTACAAGCCCTTGAAAAGGGCTATGAAAAAAATGAAAACCTATGTATAAACCATGAGTTAGAAATCATCCATGATCAGTTGAAGAATAAAGAAGTAAATTTTAAATTACCTTTTATAAAAGGGTGTCAGTTATGTCTTGAAATCTGTCCGTATAATGATGACCGATGGGAAGAAACAATTATGTATCAAGAAAATTATAATTGGCTCAAAAAATAGAAAAGTAGAGAATATCTCTACTTTAATCTTTTGAAAAAAAACTAACAAAGTCCTTTAACATATCCATTTTGTATTTTAAGTCCTTATAGTCATAATGAGCAGTTGAAGTGTGTTCCTTAGCTTTTAGCATCATTTCCTTTCCAGCTTTCAAAGTGCTTGACTCACTCATTTTATTTTTGATCTTTAGAGTTTCCAATATCATTTCAGCATGTTCTTTTGGAATGGAATTATTCATGATTGACCTCCTAACTGATGATATTCACTGACCATATTTTCAATATCTGCTTTCGTGTAAGATGTTGTATTACCATCTTTGTCCGTGATGGTTAAACCTGAATCCTTAATCACTAATTGGCTGCCGTCATTTTTGGTAAAGATATAATTGTTATCTTTATCCTTAATTGCAGTCATTTGTTGACCCTCTTTATTACCGTTTTCATAGGTTACTGTACCATCTTCGTTTTCTTGAACAATTTCATAATTACCATCAGAATCTTTGACTTCCAAACGACCTTTACCGTCTGTTTTCATTTCACCATCTTTATCTTTGTAGTAGCCACTGCCATCTTTATTGATCTGAAGTTCCATATCATCCTTTACTAGATGTGCTTCACCTTTACCTTCTTGATCAATATTGATGTAATTGCCCTTTGAATCTTTATAGTTTAGACCTTTATTTGGATCAAATTCTATGGCTATTTCATCCCCACTTGTAGGATCTTTATAATTTATGTCCATAGTGCCATCATCATTTATTTGATAATGACCATTTTCATCTTTGTATGAGACTTTAGAGACTTCGCCATCTTCATTGACTTCAACAAAATTTCCTTTTGTATCTTCAGCCTTAAAACCTTCATTTAAATTACCAGATACTTTCATTTCGTTGCCATCCTGATCCACTAATTTACCTGTAATTTCTCCTTGATCATCAACTATGATTTCACTTCCAGTTTCAGTTTTTCCTTTTAGAAGTTTACCATCCTCAGCATATACTTTTGTCCATGTTTGGTTAGGTTCAGTGACTTCAAAAGTGCCATCAGGATTCATCTGTACAACTTCACCTTTTGGATCTTGTTCTTTTACAGTACCATCAGGGTATTCGACTCTTGTCGTGCCATCTGGATATTCGGCATATGCAGTGCCGTCGGTATATTGCTCTATTTTGGTACCATCAGGCAAAGTCATTCTTTGGTGACCATCAGGATCAATGACGCCAGTTGTTCCATCAGGTTGTGTAACATAAATGGTCCCATCTTTCATTTGCGTTCCTTTTGTACCATCAGGTAGAGTCTTTGTTATGGTACCATCTCTATTGTTTTGGACAATCGTACCAGGAGGATCTTTTGGATCCGTTGAATCATGGGGTTGATAACCCCAGTCATCTTCTGGAATATCCACTTCAGTTTCCGCATCTACATTTCCATTTAACGTCGCTGCTATATAAGGTATAGCCACACTGATTGCTATAGCAGTATCTATAATGACTGTACCAAAAGATTCACTTGATGAATTGGTAACATGATCTACGCTTATTTTCATAATCTTACCTCCTTAGTCGGATCGATTCTTTGAATATCATGACATAAGACGATTTCTTTCATGAGTGGACACCCGCCCATGCAAAGCTCTTGATGTTTGCAGTTCAAACAGGTGCTATATTCATTTGATCGGTCTATTGTTTGAACAAACTTTTCTCTAAATTGGTCAAAAGTTATACTGTTAAATGCTTCTTTTACAGAATACTTTGTTAAATCAACAGCATACTTTTGTCTGCCATCAAATGAACAGGGAAGAAGTTTAAAATCGGGTGTTACATAGGCTGAGAAACGTCCACCTTCACATGTATCATAAGATGATTTAGCAATTTTGTCAGCAAAATGAATTAGAGCAGGGGCAGTACAAGTATCAAAACCAGCCATCAAGCAGTTTTCTTCTTGATTAAACAAGGAATAAAAGTATTTAACTTTTGGGTCATCAAAGGATAAAACATTGCTTTGTTCTCCATTACCGACAGGCTTATGAAGTAAGAAGATCACTCGATTGATACCACTTGGGATTTTTTTGTTTTCAATCCAATCGATGGCTTCATCTATTGTATTATTTCCCAAAACAAAATGAATATTGGTTTTAATACCATGGGCTAATAATGCTTCGATTGCTCTTGAAGTATAATAATTTCTGTAATAACTTACTGCAACAGCACCGCAATATTTTTTGACTTCAGGCAAGATTTTAAAATCCAGGCCATATCCAGAAGTTGTAAAATTCGGTACTATATTATGTTCTTTTGCATATCGGATCATTTTTAAAAAATCAGGATGTTGATCAGGATCACCACGGCCACCAAGTGCAATTTGAAAGGTCTGATTCTCACTTTCGTCAATAAGCTTTTTAAAGTTTTCGAAGGACATATGTGGTTCTTGTTTAATGTTCCCTGATTGATAACATTGAACACCAGATGCTCCACATTTTCCGCTTATACCATGAAGGCAATGACCCATAATGCCCACATCCAATAAATGAGGATAAGAACCTCTAAAGGGTTCAAGGGTTGTTTGTTTCAAATCTTCATCCAGAATAGATGTTCTGACATAAACCCCTGTATCAGGGTTAAAGGCAACACGATAATGATAATTTGGATCTTGATAGGTAATCACATTTGACCTCAACTTTTCTTAATATAGTTATGCTTAAACCAGAGCCCTATAGCGATTAGGATCAGAATTAAACCGCTGATATAGCCTCCATACATTGCTTTCATCCATATGAATGGTGCGTCCAGAAGAAGACCAAGGATAAAGCCTGATAAAATAAGAAAGACACCTTCATCCGTTAAGCCCTCTTTTTTAAGAACAAGAAGCGACAAATCCTTTGAAGCTAATTTCACAAATTTGAAAATTCCTGTTTTGTTTGCTTCACCTAACAAATAGCTAATGGTAAAAGCCATAATTAATACAATAAAGTATTTGTCAGATTTATTTCTGGCTTGAGAAAATCTTGAATAACTGGCGAAATTGTTGGCAACGACTAACCCAAAACCAATACCAAAGGTAATAATTGGCAGTGCTTTTTCTTTTAAAGTTGTTATGGAATCCATAAACATAGGCAAAGTATTTTTCATACAACCAAAGGTCTTCTCTGGACCACGACGTATAATTTGTTTGAATAATCGCCTGCCAAAAGTAAAGAGCAATACCCAGAATATGGTTTTTGGAACAACATCATTATATGTAGCAGTAAGATAAACCACAGCCTTAATCAGGCCTTTAAATGGCTTTAAGTATGTTGGCAACATGTATGTATTGATGGTCCAAAAGATTAGATTGACCAATAAAATAATACTTCCGAAGATGGCAAGTGTTTTAGCTTTCTTAGGAATCGAAGTAATACCATGCTTTAGGGTAAAAAAAAGCCATGGCAATAGATGTTCTTCTTTAATGGGTTGGGAAGATTTGTTTTGTTGCTTCCAGTCATAACCATAATTAAACTGCTTCGTTAGGTCCATTTCTTTAAGAGAGGGTTTGTTTATGATTTTATCAATGTAATCTACTTTCATGAATACCTCCTAAATCAAATATTATATTTTCTATTATACCATTTTTTTCAGAGTGAAGGGTTTATATGCATTCCGTTATAATTTTAAAATAAATCTTACATGAAAGATTTATGATGATAATGGTTATTTTCCAAGCTGTTGTTACGAGGAATTCTATGAAGTTATATAAAGAAGGCGTTTACTCTTTCATAGACAGATTTTACTACCTATGTTAACATTACCATATCAGAAGGAGGGCACATGGTTACCTTAAAAGATGTTGCAAAAGAAGCTGGGTTAACTGTTACAACAGTATCAAGAGTTTTAAATAATCGTGGTTATATCAGTGAAGAAGCAAGAATTAAAGTACAAGAAGCAATGAAAAAATTAAATTATCAACCCAATGAAGTTGCAAGATCCTTATCTAAACAAAAGACGGATACCATAGGTCTTATTGTACCCAGTATTTCTCATCCATACTTTGCATCCTTAATTCATGCTCTCGAAAGGGTGGCTGAGGATAAGCACTATAAAATTCTGCTATTTAACTCCAACGCGGATTTAAATTTGGAGGAGCAATATATGGATAAATGCAGAGGCAGTAAGGTTGCTGGTATCATTTTATTCAGTGGAAGAGATGATAACAAGTATTTATCAAGAGTTGATGTTCCAGTTGTTGCTTTAGAAAGATATCAAAAAGAAGCAGTGTTGTCCATTGAAGTAGATAATTATGAAGGTGGAAAATTGGCAGCTGAGATTTTAATGGATAAAGGATGTAGGAATTTATTGGAAATCAGTGCAGTTTATGAGTCCTATATGCCTTCAGATGACAGAGAAAATGGTTTTAGAGCGGCATGTGAAAAGCGAAACATTCCTTTTAAAATCCTTCGAACGGATGCTTCGTTACTTTTAGATAATCACGAAGATCAAATGATTGAAGAAATTTTGAAAAGTAATCCAACGTTAGATGGTATTTTCACAGGTAGTGATTTAATTGCTGCAAGTGTTTTAAAAATATGTAAAAAACTCAATATTAATGTACCAGAGCAGCTAAAAATTGTTGGGTATGATAATATCTATCTCACTAGATATCTTTACCCTGGTATAACCACCATAGCTCAGCCTATCAATGAAATCGCAAGTCTTGCAGTCGAGACTTTGATAAAGGCTAATAAGGATAAGGAACCTTCAAAAAGAATTTTATTGCCTGTATCTTTGATTGAAAGAGAATCTACTGGGTTGTAAGATTTTACAAAAAAGTTTGTATTGAAATCAATTGAAAACTCTTTAAGACTATGATATTATGCAAATAAGCCACTATGGCTTGTTTTTATAACTTGTATGTTAAGCGGTTGACATACTCTGTTGATTGAAAACAAATATATTGTGTATAAACTAGATGAGGTGATGTGAATGGTTAAAAATAATTTGTTAAATATACTTGAAAATCAAATAGAAACTTGGCAACCGCCATCTATAGAGGATGTACATTCGATCCCTAAAGGTGATATGCCGGGTGACAAGATTAAAATTAATGAAACTCATATAGTGAATACCAATAATCTCTTTAAACCTTTGCTGAAGCTTATGAAGGAAATTTTATTTGTGCAGGATAAAATTGTTATATCCATACATGGCGGTTCAGGTGTTGGCAAATCAGAAACAGGTGCCTTAATTGGGTATTACTTGAATCAGATGAAAATTAATACTTATATTTTATCGGGTGATAATTATCCAAGAAGAATTCCTGAATATAATGATGCTGAAAGATTAAATGTTTTTAGAACTTCAGGACTTAAAGGGTTGATAAAGAAAAATCAATATACATCATCAATAAAAGATCAATTGATTCAATTGTGGAAAGATGAAAAAGATGCTGATGTTGCATTATGTCAAACATACCCATGGCTTTCAGCTTACCAAAGTGAAGGTATAAAAGGGCTTAAATCTTACTTGGGCACTCCACATGAAATCGATTTTGATCAGATCAATGAAATCATTGAAAAATTTAAGTCCAATGAAACCCTTATTGCCTTAAAGAGAATGGGAAGAACCATCGATGACTTGTGGTATGATCATGTTTCTTTTGGTGATATTAAAGTGTTGATTATTGAGTGGACCCATGGTAACAACGACTATTTAAATGGTGTAGATATTCCTATATTACTGAACAGCACACCTGAAGAAACTTTAGCACATCGAGCAAGCAGAAACAGAGACGGTAAAATAGACAGTGCTTTTACGTCTATGGTCTTAAAATTGGAACAAGAAAAATTATTGTTACAAAGTAAAAAAGCAAAATTAATATTGACTAAATCAGGGGAGTTAATTGATTATAAAACTTTGTTGAAAATTTCAAAACCTAGAACAGTAAAGATGGGACCGATGTTTAACGCATATCCTGATAGTTTAGGTGGCAAGTTATCTGGTTCAGTTGATTTGCTTTCATGTCAAGAAGTAAGTGGAGCCTTTGAATCTTTTTACATTTTGCCAAGTTTATTTAATACAGATTTGGATAGAGGATTTTCAGTTATAGATTATGACTTAAACGAAACACTCGTCAGCTATCATGACTTGGAAAACTTAAAAAATGAAAAGATTAACTTGAAATTGGATTTTATTTTGAATCATGCTTCAGTGTTATCCCCACAATTTCAGGATTTATTGAAACATGGTACAGATTCTAAATATAAGGACTTTTTCATTAATTGGAATGAATTTTGGGCTGGATGTGGCAAGGTTGAAGAGGGTGTTCTAATTCCAGATGAAAGTTATACAAAAGATATGTTCTTTAGGAAACCTGGATTACCAATCCTAAGGGTTAGAATGCCTAATGGAGCATATATTCCTTACTGGAATACTTTCTATCAGGAAATTAGATATCAAAAGTTGGATCCCCAAGACATTATGGCTTTGATTCCAGTACAATATGGAAAAGCCGAAGTTTTAGCGAAAGCTTTCAACAAACAATTGGATGAGCATCAATGTTTAGATGACTTGAATGTTGATATCTCAGAGCCATATAAAAATAAGATCATTGAATATATGGAATCCAATAAAAAGTATTTGGGTCAAATGGATCTAAATATTGCATCACCTTTGGTCTGGGCGTTTTATGAAAATACATTGGATAAAATTGCAGGTTATGGTGCTGAGATTGTTAGATTGGATGCTTTTGCCTATGCACCTAAAGCGCCAGGGAAAAGAAACTTTTTAAATGATCCTGAAACCTGGGAAGTTCTTGATCAAGTGAATGAGATGGCACAAGCTCGTGGTTTAAGTATTTTGCCAGAAATACATTCCATGTATCATGAAAAGATTCACTCAAAAATAGCAGAACAAGGCTATATGACATATGATTTCTTTTTACCGGGTTTAATTATAGATGCCTTTGAAAGAAGTGATGCCTCTTACTTAAAAAGATGGATTACCGAAATATTAGATGAGAATATAAAAACTGTCAATATGTTAGGTTGTCATGATGGCATACCATTATTGGACTTAAAAGGTTTACTGCCAGATGAGCAAATAGAAAACTTAATTAAAGTTGTAGTGGCAAGAGGTGGTCACGTAAAAGATTTACACGGTAAGAAAAATTTATATTATCAGGTAAATGCAACGTATTTCAGTGCCATTGGTGAAGATGAAAGTAAATTAATTTTGGCGAGAGCTTTACAGATGTTTATGCCTGGGAAACCCCAAGTATGGTATTTGGATTTGTTTGGTGGAAAGAATGATTATGAGGCCGTTAAAGCAGCAGGTTCCTTGGCTCATAAAGAAATTAACAGAACGAATTTCACCATGGATGAGATTTATAGTAAAATATCAGAGCCTGTTGTTACTGCTCAACTGGACCTTCTTAAATTAAGAAACAGTCATCCTGCTTTTACGGGAGACTCACGTATAAATCTGTTGCCAAGTGAAGATCATGAACTTAAAATCGAGTGGCACAATGATTTGGCTAGTATCAGCATAGAAATTGATTTTAAAACTTTTAAATATAAAATTCATCAATAAATTATTGAAGACTTTAGTTCAACTAAAGTCTTTTTTGGTCTATCCGATATTTTCATAAATATTCTTAATAAATTAATTTTCCCTTAAATGGCGTTTCAAGAAGTCAGTAAAGTAATTTTTCTTGGGAAAACGATATCATTTTTAGTAGAATGATAGTTAGATGTTGACTATTCCTACCGATTTAGTATACTTTAATTGTGATAGAAATATCAATGAATAGGAGTATCTTATGAAAATTATAAAATATATAAAAAGTGAAATGGATAATATTATGTCAAAAGATCCAGCGATTAAATCACCAATGGAGGTTTTTTTATATCCTGGATTTATAGCCCTTTTGTATTATAGAGTTGCTCATAGATTTTACTTAAAGAAAAAATACTTTATTGCTCGCTATATATCCCAACGTGGTGTTAAGCGAACAGGTATTGAAATACACCCTGGTGCTGTCATTGGTAAAGGATTGTTCATAGATCATGGACAAGGCGTTGTTATTGGAGAAACCGCTGTTATTGGTGATCATGTAACCATTTATCAAGGTGTGACCTTAGGAGGTACTGGAAAAGAAACTGGTAAAAGACACCCATCTATTGGTAATCATGTATTAATCAGTGCCGGTGCAAAGGTATTGGGTTCATTTAAAGTGGGAGATAATGCTAAAATTGGTGCTGGATCTGTAGTTTTAAAAGAGGTACCTCCAAATGCAACGGTTGTAGGTATACCTGCAAAGGTTATTCGAAGGGAAGAAGAAACCCAGGTAACAGAATACACGGTTATCTCTAGTAAAAAATATTGTGATCACATAACTTGTGCATAATGTACAAGTTATGCTGGGTTATACCATCAAACAAATTAAAGGATGAAGTAGATAAGTAGCAAACATTAAATCATAGACATAGCAAAGAAGGTATTACATGTTTTTAAAAGAGTTAAAAAATAAAAATCATAAAAAAGTATTTGGCATTAGCGAAATTTTAAAATACATTGGTCCAGGTTTATTGGTGACAGTAGGATTTATTGATCCAGGGAACTGGGCTTCAAACATTGCAGCAGGATCAGATTACGGCTATAAACTTTTATGGATGGTGACATTGTCCACAATGATGCTGATTATTTTACAGCATAACGTTGCTCATTTAGGCATTGCTACTGGAGACTGTTTATCTGAAGCTGCAACGAAGCATTTAAAACCTTGGTTATCAAAGAGTGTTTTGATTACGGGAATCATGGCAGCCATTTCAACAGCCCTTGCAGAAATCTTGGGTGGTGCCATAGCATTGGAATTATTGTTTAAAGTTCCTATGAAATTAGGGGCTGTTATGGTTTTAATCTTAATCATATATATGCTTTTGTCCAATTCCTATTTTAAACTTGAAAAGTGGATTATTGGCTTTGTTTCCATTATTGGATTATCTTTCTTATATGAACTGACTTTAGTGGATATCAGTTGGTCTGAAGCGGTAAGAGGATGGACCCATGTGAGTATTCCAGGTGGGTCAATGACCATCGTTATGTCTGTATTAGGGGCAGTCGTGATGCCACATAATCTTTTTTTACATTCAGAAGTTATACAAAGCAGACAGTGGAATTTGGAAGATGAAAGAGTGATAAAAAAGCAATTGAAGTTTGAGTTTACAGATACGTTGTTTTCAATGATTGTTGGTTGGGCAATTAACAGTGCTATGATTATTTTAGCAGCCACAACATTTTTTGCTAGTGGCATACACGTAGAAGAACTTTCCATGGCAAAAGAGATGTTAGAGCCTTTAGTGGGTGGTGGTGCAGCGGTTATCTTTGGTGTAGCATTATTGTTTTCAGGGATATCATCAACCATTACAGCTGGTATGGCAGGCGGTTCCATTTTTGCAGGTATGTTTGGAGAACCTTATAACATCAAAGATATACATTCAAAAATTGGTGTGATAGGTATTTTAACTTTTTCTACAGTATTAATATTCTTGATTGGAGATCCTTTTAGAGGTTTAATTATCAGCCAGATGATTTTAAGTATACAGTTACCTATTACTGTATTTCTTCAGATCTACTTAACCTCCTCTGAAAAAGTAATGGGAAAACATAAAAACAACCTGCTAACAAAGTTGATGCTATGGTCCATCGGTCTCATTCTTACGGTGCTGAACATCATGTTGTTTATCAGTTTTTTTAAAGGATAAAAAGAAAACATTTAAAATCATGACTGTATCTTTGGGTACAGTTTTTTTGTATTTAGAATTATTTGTTGAAATTAACTTTATATGATGCAATAATTTTCAAATAGGAAATAAGCCATATTTCAAAAGAATGTTACTGTAAAGTATACAAAAAGAGGTTCTTAGGATTGAGTTTGTTTCGTTGTCTATCATTATTTTTACTTTTGTAAAATATATGCAGTAAAATTTGATAGAGTATCTGCAAGATTAGGATTCTAATTGTCTGTATTTTGTTGCCTTATAAAGGGACAATGCATTGACATTTCAAGACTTAATCACTACAATAGTTTTACAAAAGAGGTAAATTATGATATTAGAAATATTAGATAAAAAGCAAGGTTTTAAAGATGGTTTTCCAATTTTTCTAGGCTATTTTCCAATTGCAATTACTTTTGGTATTTTATCCTCCAATACAGGATTAACTTTTTTCGAAACCATAAGTTTTTCCATTATTGTTTTTGCTGGTGCGTCGCAGTTTATCGCTGTAAAAATGATTGCAGTTGCAGCAAGCCCTGTTGCAATTATACTGACCACTCTATTTTTAAATTTCAGACATTTTCTTATGAGTGCTTCTTTGTCTGCTCGATTAAAAGTTAAGCACAAAGGGGTGAAAGGATTCATAGGTTTTTTTATTACTGATGAAACCTTTTCTGTTGCTTCCTTTGCAAAAGGACAGTTGACGGCTTCCTACATGATGACTATGACAATAACAGGTTACTTGGGCTGGTGTCTAGGAACTGCATTTGGCTACCTTTTAGGCGGGGTGCTGCCCAAGCTGCTTCAACTGAGTATGGGTATAGGTCTGTATGCTATGTTTGTTGCGTTACTGGTTCCTAAGATTAAAGGGAATAGATTAGGACTACTTTTGGCCATATCATCTGGTCTTCTGAATACCTTCTTGTTAAAAGTAATCCATTTGTCCAGTGGTTGGAGTATAGTTTTATCCATCGTTATAATCTCACTTACAGCAACAATCATTGTAAAGGGGGAGAAGTATGAGTAGTGTTAATCTTATAATCCTTGGTATGATGATTGTTACCTATCTGCCTAGAGTAGTTCCTTTTTTTATGGTTGATCACGAACGATTACCCAATAAGGTTAAACAGTTTCTGGAGTATATCCCATATACTGCTTTAGGTGTATTGGTTTTACCTGGCACTTTGACTGCTGTACCAGAGCACCTCACGGCAAGTGTAATTGGGATAATTTTCACAGTTGCCTATAGCTATTTTAAAGGTGGCATAATCATCTCTGTTATAGGCACCATAGGCATTGTTTATTTGTTGTTACTAACAGGAATATTCTAAAAAAGGTAGATATGTATTGTTCCTTCTTATATAATATTCATATAATGTTTATTAAAATGGTATAGAATAAGGAGGCAACATGTATAATGCTCATATAGAATATAAGTTTAAGCCAGGGATGTTAGAACAAGGGGTCGCACTATGGAAAGAAGGCGTCTATAACAAAATTACTAGAGCTGAAGGTTTTGTAAGAGTTCAGCTTTATACCCGTGAAAATGAAATGATGGCCATTGGCACATGGGAAGCTAAAGCTTATGCTGAAGCTTTCATGAAAACAGGTGTCTTTAAAGATTTAATGGCAAGTTTTGGTGAATATTTGCTGGAGGCACCTGTGAATAAAACCTATGAACTCAAATATTTTGAAACGAAAGAACTGCTTTAAGCAGTTTTTTTATTGACATAAATTACTTTAGTTAGTACACTAACTATTAGTAAGCTAACTAAAAAGGAGAAACTATGCTGACTTATTTATTAATTAAAGTTTCACGATATATGAAAACTAAGATGGATCAAAGTTTAAAGTCTATAGCATTAACTTCTTCACAATTTTCTGTGATGAATCAAATTGATCTCATGGGAAATAGGGGTGTTGCCAATGAAATCGCGGAACAATTAGGTTCTGATCGACCAACAATATCAGGCATAATATCACGACTGGAAAAGTTAAGTTATATTGAAAAGTTTAAGAATGATTATGACAGACGCTCAGAGTTTATAAAGCTTACACATCTGGGTCAAGAGAAGCTTAAGGAAGCAAGAAAAATAGCAGATGCGCTAAGTAGTGAATTTTTTAAGGCGTTTTCCATTGAAGAAAAAGAAAAACTTGAAAAACAGATGTTGTTCTTAGTTGAGAAATTGGAGCGGTAGATGAATATATTAATTACAGGTTCAAGAGGAAATGTTGGCAAATCAGTTTGCTCGTATCTTGATGCACTCCAAGTAAGTTATTATACAAGTAGTAGAAATCATCATAATACTGAAACATACAGAATTCTAGATTTTGAGAAATCTGAGACCTTCGAAAATGCTCTTCAGGACATTGATGCTGTATTTTTAGTGAGACCTCCTGAGCTAACAGATGTTAAAGGGATTTTCGAGCCCTTCATAGATGCTTGTAAAAAGCAGCAGGTAAAACATATTGTATTCTTATCATTACTTGGCGTAGAAAAGAATCCTTTTCCACCACACCATAAAATTGAAAAATACATTGAGGCATCGGGAATGCCCTATACCTTTATAAGACCGAGTTTTTTTATGCAAAATCTAATTGAGCCTCATGGTAAAGAGATAATTGAATTAAATGAGATTTTCATACCTTCAGGGAAGGCTAAAATTAGTTTTATAGATGCAAAAGACATCGGTGAAATCATTGCAAGATGTCTTCTAAATGAAGAGGCGAAGTATCAAAAATACACTATAACAGGAAAAGAAGCCATTGACTATTATGAAGTAGCAGAACATATGAGTAGAATTCTGAAACGGAAAATTATTTATTCAAATCCTAGTCTTCTTAAGTTTAGAAAAAAGATGATAAGGAATGGCCTAGATAAAACTTTTGCCAATGTTATGATGGTACTTTATTTAACAACACGTATGGGTATGGCGAAGGACGTGACATCAACTGCCAAAACATTATTAGGAAGAGATCCGAGAACCATAGAAATGTTTATTGATGAGCATAAAGAAATATGGCAATGAAAAAAGCAGATTAATTCTGCTTTTTTAAATCTAAAATATTTTCTAATTCATCAAAAATAAATGGGTTCGATACAATCATCGAATAATCTCTATGGGGTAGCATTTTAAAGGTAGCACCTGCTTCGGTAGCAATTAATAATCCTGCAGTGAAATCCCAAGGTTTTATCCCAAATTCCCAATAACCTGCAAATACACCTTCAGCGACCAAGCATAAATCATAAGCAGCAACGCCTAATCTTCTGATCCCTTTCACATGGGGTACTACTTTTGAAAATTCGGTAACATTATTGATTCGGTTTTCTGCACGATCATAGGGAAAACCTGTAGCCAATACAGAAGCTCTAAGGGTTTTGTTATCATTTACCCTAATAGCACTGTTGTTTTTATATGCTCCTTCACCTTTAATGGCTGTATACATAACATTTGTCAAAGGCATATAGACAGCACCTAAAATCGTTTCACTTCCTTTTTTTAATCCTACTGATATTGCAAAGATAGGGACACCCACTGAAAAATTTGTTGTACCATCTAAAGGATCAATGACCCACATGTATTCCTTTTCATCACTGCTACCGGATTCTTCTGCTAAAAATCCAAAGTCAGGGAATTCATTTTTTAACTTTTCAATGAGCATCTTTTCAGAGTTTTGATCAACTTCTGTTACCATTTGAACCTCTCACGACTAAAGTCATAAGATTCTTAGGTAGAAAAGCCTAACAGCTTTTAATGGACTAAGCTAACCCGCCAGTTC
>JAFGVN010000067.1 GCA_016937975.1 Clostridia bacterium | reverse complement strand
TTTGTGAAAATATCACAACTTGCAACAACAATCTCTTCTGTTCATAGCTCAAATGGATTTATATAATAACCATCTTCAGGCATTTTATAACAATAGTTTATCACAATAATCCAAATATAGTATAAAAATCTAATGCTTAAGAACTTCTAGGTCTACTGATAAAATGAGCTTTAGCCTTTAATTTATGCTTATTTTTTTGATTTTGGGGTATATATAAGTAAAGAGGTGATGATATGAACGTCAAATTAGAGCAAAAGCTCATTGATTACATGCATGACCATCACAAGAATGTTATAGCTCTCACATTAAAGCAAGAGGATACCTCTGGTTCTGAATTGCAAGTAAAATATCCAAAAGTCAAATATCATAAACCAAATGACGAAGAACATTTTCAAAAATTCCAGATAGAAGACATTACGATATATGTAGAAAATGATATTCCAACTTTAGAAGATCAACTTTACTTTGTTGACGAGAAGCTTTTTAATATCCATAGATGTCAGGTCATAGGCGTGGATGTCAATAAACTCAATGAACCAAATTTTCATACTGAGCATTAATAAAACCGATTGAATCCAATCGGTTTTTCTACTTTTTATGAGTCAACACTTAAATCAATTTCATGTGTGGCAATATGCTCTCCAAAATACTGATCATGTTCCACAAAAATCATGGTTGGTTGATAAGTCATAATTGCATCTTCTATTTGTTTTCTTATGGTTACATCCACATAGTTTAAGGGTTCATCCCAGATTAAGATGTGTTCTCTTCCCATTAACGATCGTGCAATATCAATTTTCTTTTTTTCACCTTCACTAAAAGCTTCTATAGGTCTATCATAATAGGCTTCAGTAATGTCAAAGTAATTTAGCACCATTTGAAACCAATGTCTCTCGATGCCTTCTTCCTTCATACGATCCAAAAGATAGCCATCACGCCACCTTGGGCTTTGTGAGGAATAAACCATTTTCACACCTTCAGCACAATGGATTGTTCCTTTTTCTAAAGTTAAGTCTCCTATGATAGCCTTTAAAAGTGTAGTCTTACCTGAACCATTTTTACCTTTTATCCAAATACGGTCACCACGATTTAAAGTAAATGACAGATCATCAATGACAAGATTATTCTCATAACCACACGCAATATGCATGACTTCCATATACAGGTCTGATTCAAGGGCATCTTGTTTGACAATTATTGGACGTGTAACTTCAACGTTTTTTAAAAGATCTTTTTTAACCTCTAAATCCTTTTGTATTCTCTTCTCGAAGCTTATTGCTCGTTTCATTAATCTCGCAGCCCGCGCACCGATATAACCTTTATCTCCTCCAGAGCCAATTTTCTCAGCTTCTTTGTCCGAAGACCATTTTCTAGACCTCTTGGAAGCCTCCTCTAGATTTCTAATTTCTCTTTTAAGTTTCTCGTTGACTCTATACTCATGATAGTCCTGTCGGTCCTTGTTGCTTTGCCAACTGGAATAGCAACCTTTCTCAATGTAAATATTGTTTTTATTAATAGATAAAATGTGATCAACCACTTCATCTACAAATGCTCTATCATGGGAAACAACGATAAAACCACTCTTTTGATTTAAATAATCAGCAAGGGTCTGTCGACCATCAAGATCCAAATGATTGGTTGGTTCATCTAATAACATAAATCGATGCTTCTTTAAGAACATGGCAATGATCTGTATTTTTGTTTGTTCACCGCCACTCAATATTTCATAGGGCATTTCGAGTAAATTAAGATCTAGGCCCATTAAATTAAACTCTTTCTCAATAAGCTCATCCATAATAAAGCCTTCTGCATCCGTATATTTTTCTAATATTTCTCCAAAAGTGTGAAGATGTTCATAATTGCCAGATGCCATCTCTTCTTCATAAATATGCATTTGATCCTCCCATTCATAGAATGGAGCAACACACTTTTTAACAACCTCCAAAGTGGTGCCTTTAGCATCATATACGTAAGGAAAAAGCTCTGTTTTCACAGGTACATGCACTTGCCCAGTAGTAGGTTCCAAAAGTTTATGTATCAATTTTAACAGTGTGGTCTTTCCCCTTCCATTTCTACCAATTAAACCTAATTTCCAATTTAGATCTAAACTTAAATTTACATCA
Organism: Clostridia bacterium; assembly: GCA_016937975.1. Taxonomy (GTDB): domain Bacteria; phylum Bacillota; class Clostridia; order Peptostreptococcales; family Acidaminobacteraceae; genus JABXKX01. The sequence goes on along the minus strand of JAFGVN010000067.1, from coordinate 13,016 downwards.
TCAAAAATAGGATGAAAATATTCATCATAATAAAATGACATCTGTGTTAAATGTATAGTCATACTCTACCTCCTTTGCGCACAAAAAGCATCCCCGTAGAGATGCTTCTTCTTTACGCAGTATGTTAATGATATGCTGTTTTCCTATGCAGTTAACTTAATCATGTCACACCTCGTTCGACTTTCTTTCTATAACATAAACTTTTTATATTTTTCAGCATCTATGGCTGAAACTTCAACTTTCATCCAAGTACCCTCTTCTTTATATTCTTGCTCAAGAATATGGGCATTTTCATTTAAATAAGATAAAACATGGCCATCTACATAGGGAATAAGCATCTCCACAGTTAAATGATCATTAAAAATTTGCGACATAATTTCATCTACCAATAAATTCATGTTGGTACCGAGTTTTGCTGATATCTGGATAGCATCTGGATAACTTTCAATAATGTGATTTTCTTCAAGTCTATCGATTTTATTAAAAACATAAACTGAAGGTGCCGTTACCCCAAGTTCCTTTAAAACTTTTTCAGTTACACCAATTTGCATATCATACTTTTCATTAGAAGCATCTACTACATGAATGAGTAAATCGGCTTCAGTTACTTCTTCTAATGTAGCTTTAAAAGCTTCTACCAAATTGTGAGGCAATTTTGAAACAAAACCCACTGTATCTGTTAAGATTAAGGACTTATTGCCATCAAATTCAATGCGTCGATTCGAGGTTTCAAGTGTTGCAAACAACATATCTTTTTCAAAAACAGTTTTTTCAGGATCTTCGGCATTATGATTGACAAAATAATTCATCACAGTCGATTTTCCTGCATTGGTATAACCTACCAAAGCAACAATTGGCAAATCACTTTTCTTTCTTTGTGCTCTTTGAACTGCACGATTCTTTTTTACATCTTCTAGTTCTCTTCTAATCTCTACAATTCGATCATTGATTCTTCTACGATCGAGTTCCAACTTTTGCTCACCTGGACCTCTATTGCCTATACCTGAACCAGCACCACCACTTGAACCACCAACCCTTGAAAGAGATTGACCAAAACCAATAAGTCGCGGTAACCGATATTTCAATTGGGCTAATTCAACTTGCAACTTGCCTTCCTTAGTTGTTGCTCTTTTTGCGAAAATATCGAGAATTACAGCAGTACGATCAACAACCTGTACTTCAATGGCCTCTGAAAGATTCCTCATTTGAGCACCGCTTAATTCATCATTGAATACAACGAGATCTGCTCCCAATGCTTCACAGGCTTGTTTAACTTCTTCTACCTTGCCTTTTCCCACATAAAAACGAACGTCTATAGTTGCTTTGTTTTGAATGAAAGTCTCCAAAACATCTGCTCCTGCAGCATAAACAAGCTCTCTTAATTCAGCCATGGAATCTTCAATGTAAATATCACCACGCTTGCTGTTATGATTAAATCCTACTAATATGGCTCTTTGCTTATCTATATATTCATCTGACTTTAATAACATGTCATCACCCACTTTTCTTTTAATATATACCGATTTACATATGTATCTTAACACAAATCGGTCTTTTCTTATATTACAAAATTTTTACGCTCATAACCTTAGATTGAAACGAATACATTTCCAAAATCCAATTATTAAGATTATATGTTTTAATTCTTGATTATTTAAGTTTTTTATAAACCTGTGATATAATGCTTTTGGAATAGATTTTTTAAGGAGGATACTATGTCAGAAAAATCCAATTCTTCAACGGATGCGACGAAAAAAATTGATTTGAAGAATACACCTTCAAAGAAGCCTACTGTCAATAAAACATCAACCACTAAAGTAGGTGAAAAGAAGGAAGATACTCATAAAGCAAAAAAGAAAAAACCAGCAAAAAAACGTAATATTGTAGGTTCAATCTTCCATGGAATTTTTTCAGTAACAGGGAACATTTTCATGTTAATTCTGTTAGTAGGTTTCATCGGTATGGCTTATGTCAGTAATTACGTTCTTAATATTGTAGAAGAAATTCCAGCAATAGATCCGTCAACTATAGCGGAAAGTTTAAGTGAAAACTCTATTATTGTTGACAAAAATGGTAATATCCTTGAAACACTTTATGGTGATGCTGGCATGCGTACAAAAGTGCCCTATGAAGATATTGGTCAGAATATGATTAATGCCATTGTTGCCATAGAAGATAAAACCTTTTTTGAACATACTGGTTTCAACTATACAAGACTAATTGGTGCAGCTTATCAATCGATTAAAACAGGTAATGATGCTAGAGGTACATCATCTATCACTCAGCAGTTGGCAAAAAACTTGTATTTAACCAATGAAGTTGCATTGGAAAGAAAAGTCAAAGAAGCATATTATGCGATCTTACTAGAAAGAACTTTAACAAAAGAACAAATTCTGTGGGCATATTTAAATAAAATTGCTTTGGGAATGAATGCAAATGGCGTACAAGCCGCTTCACAATTATATTTCTCAAAAGATGCTAAAGATTTAAATATGGTGGAGTCTGTAATGCTAGCAGGTATTCCAAAATCACCTGCTGCATATGCGCCTATGACTCGATTATTAAAAGAAGATGTTAGAGAGGATCATGTTATCATTGACGATTCAGATGAAACTTATACTTTAGTTTATAATACTGAATGTCGTGATCGTTATGAATTCGTTTTAGAGCAAATGAAAAACAATGACATGATTACTGCTGTTGAACAAGAATCATTATTACAAGAAAATCTTCTTGATTATATTCACCCAACCATCGACCAAAGTAATTTGATTACTTCATTCTTTGGCGACATGGTGAAGGATGATGCAGCAAATGCTCTTGCTAAGGCGTTAAATGTAACGCCAGAAGAAGCTGAGAAAATGCTTTATAACCGTGGTTACATTATCGAATCAACAATTGACTTTGAACTACAATCAAAATTAGAAGACCTTTACAATGGTGTTCTGATGACCAATGATTATGATAGTGCAACATACGCTGCTGTTAAAAAATTCCAAGAACTCAATGGTTTATCCGTAGATGGCAGTGCTGGACCAAACACATTAAAAACACTTATTGAGCAAACCTCTTTAACACCAGAGGATTTCAGTATGCAACAATATACTAGTGGTTATAAACATGATGATGTGATTAAACTCAAAGAAGGTTTAAGTGAACTTGGCTTATATAAAAATGAAGGCATGTTCCCTCGTCCTACTGTTATTTTTGACAATGAAGGCAATATCATCAATGACGTTACAGGTAAAATAGAACTTGTACCATATGATCATATGATTGATGAGAATAAAAATCTTGTGATTAAAAAAGAAAATTATTATTACGATGCGAATGATGATTTAGTGTTAATTCCTGATAAAGGATTGAAATTCTGGGATAACTCAACGGGAATCCGTGTAGAAATGAATGATTTATTCACATATGATGAAGGATCTGAGCAAGCAACGACTATTGATGGTCAGCGTTTCTACATGATATCCGGTATGATGAAGTATAGTACTGGAGACGTCGCATTTCCATTGGAACATTTATCTGTAAGTGGTAGAAGTTTAGTGATTGATAAAATGTTCTTTGTAGATTATCCGGATTTCTTTGAAAAAACGGACAACGGAGATTTACTCATTGATCGATCAAAATTCTATTTTGTAGACCGTGGTGTTATTCAACCCCAGTCAGCCTTTGTCCTAATGGATCATCACACTGGTGAAATCAAAGCAATCATAGGTGGTAGAGAAGCTGAAGGTCAAAATATCTTCAACAGAGCATTATCACCACAGCAACCAGGTTCATCCATAAAACCTATTGGTCCATATACAGTTGCAATTGCTAGTAAGCAATTAACGGCTGCTACCGTATTTGATGATGTACCATCATTCTTAAATGACAAGGCACCTGATCAAAGATGGCCATTCAACTGGTATGAAACAAACGAGTTTAAATATCGTGGTCGTATGAACTTAAGAGCAGGTATAGAATATTCTGTTAACGTCTTGGCTGTAAAGGTTGCACAAACCGTTGGCGTTCAACCCATTATTGATCATTTAAAAAACCTAGGTATTACATCAATTCAAGAAACAGGACCTAAAAATGACCTTAACCTTGCATCGGTTTCTCTTGGTGGTATGACACAAGGTATCTCTCCACTTGAGTTAACAGCAGCTTATGCAACCTATGCAAATCAAGGTGTTTATACAAAACCAATTACTTTTACTAAGATTACAGATTTATCAGGTAATATCATCGTAGAAAACAAACCTGAAAAACATGTGGTTTTAGATGAACAAGTTGCGTATATTATTCAAGATATGATGGTAGATGCCGTTACAACAGGTGTTTCAAACAAAGCGAACTTCCCTGGTATGTCTGTGGCTGGTAAAACTGGTACAACTTCAGACAAGCGTGATGCGGTCTTTGTCGGCTATACACCATATTACACTGCTGCTATATGGATGGGTAATGACGTCAAACTAAAGATGGAAGAAGGTTCTGTAGCTGCTGCTAAATTCTGGAGCACCATTATGGCTGAATTCCACAAAGATTTAGAAGATATTGGTTTTGTAGAACCAGAAGGTATTCAACGCGTTGCTGTCGATAGAGTTTCTGGTAAACGACCAAGTGAGTTGTCAGCATTGGATCCAGCAGGTTCTCAAGTTTACGAAGAATTGTTTATTCCAGGTACTGCACCTACAGAAATTGATGATGCTCATGTGGAAGTAACAATTTGTCTAGATAATCCAGAACATGTACTTGCAACAGAGTATTGTCCTAATACACAAACTGTTGTACTACGTACAAGATTAGAAGAATATAATCCAGAAGAAGTCCTTGACAAAAATGGTAATCCAATTTTACCTATGGACTATATTTATACTGTGCCTTATAAAACATGTGACATTCACACATCAGAAACCATTGAAGTAGATGGTAAAGCTGCAGATGTAATTAAAAACATCGATGGTGAAATTATTTTCATTAGAGATTATAACTTACTCTTAAAAGATGGTACTTTTAAATTTATACCATCAGGTTCAAAAGTTCATAATTTAAATTATACGATTACTTTCCCAAGTGGTGAAGAAGTGGCCGGCGATCTCTATGAAGTCAAGTATATCACTCGACCTGAAACACAAATTCAGGCAATTTACGAAATGACTCAGGATGCACAAAATGAAACACCACCTGATGAAACGCAAAATCCAAACGAATAGTTCAAAGAGGTACGCTCAAGTACCTCTTTTCTTTTTGAAAAAAAAGAAATCCTTATGGATTTCTTAATGTTCATAGGTTAAGATAATAGATTCACTTTCTTTAACGGCACGATTGATTAAATCCTCTACATCTAGTTTTGCTTCTGATGCTTCAATATCTTCCAAGACCGGTTTAATCACTACTTTCTCAGGCAAAAATACAGTGCAGCAGTCCTCAAAAGGTAAAATTGAGGTTTCATAGGTATCAATCTTTTTAGCAACCTTAATAATATCGACCTTGTCATAAGCAATTAATGGTCTAAAAACTGGTAATTTCACTCTTGAATTAGTTACAGTGAGTCCTTCCATGGTTTGTGAGGCAACTTGAGCAATATTTTCTCCAGTAATGAGTGACTTGTATTTTCTTCTATTGGCTATACGCTCTGCAATAGCCATCATAAATCGTCTAGATAAAATCGTCATTTCTTCTGATGGACAATGTTCACCAATTGCTCTTTGAATTTCAAGAATATTAACACTATGCACTCTAATTTGACCAACATATTTTGTTAGTTTTCTAGCCAAATCCAATACTTTTTCCTTTGAACGATCAGAAGTAAATGGATAACTGTGAAAATGTACAGCTTCCAGTTGAACGCCACGTTTTGCCATTAAATAGCCAGCAACAGGACTGTCTATACCACCTGATAATAATAACATGCCTTTACCAGCTGTTTTATATGGCATACCACCTTGTCCAGGAATACTTTTCGTATAAATATAAACATGTTCTCTTACTTCAATATTCACGACAATTTCAGGATGATGTACATCTACTCTTAATTGATCAAGGAAGGTTTGATTGATATAACCACCTACATGCTTCATAATTTCTGGAGAAGTCAGATAAAAACCTTTGTTAGATCTTCTAGCTTCCACTTTAAAAGTAAAGGATCCCATACTTTGAATCAGTTCTTCCACCTGAGATTTTGCTTCTGCCATCATATCTTCAAGGGTAACATCACATTTCTTTACAGGACTAATAGATACAATACCAAAGGTATGGGTTAAGATATCAACTATTTCATCATAATCATATGACTCATAATCCACATACATTCTACCATGATATCTTTTTATAGTAACCTCATCCATATGTTTCGTTTTTTCTCTTATATCCCGCACCAATGCATTTTCAAACACATCTCTATTTTTACCTTTTAATCCAATTTCGCCATAGCGAAGTACAATGGTTTCCATTTTATCTTCCTTTCGTAATGTCTTTCAGTTCTTTGATGCTGCTATGAATAGCATCTACTGCATAATCAATAGCTTCTGTAGTTAAGTCATCCGTAAAACTAAATCGAATAGCGCCTTCTTTTTCCATTTCACTAAGTCCAATAGCCTCCAAAACATGACTGTAAGTTTTATTCTTAGAGGAACATGCAGAACCTGTTGAAACATAGACCCCTTTGGTTTCTAACATATGTAGTAAAACTTCTCCTCTAGTGTGTTTAAAAGTAATGTTTACTATATGGTTAGCCCCTTCTAAACTTCCGTTTAAAGATGCATCTTCACCGTCTAAAATCTTTTCTAAAAAATATGCTTTTATTTCTTTAAGACGATCTTGACTGCTTTTCAATTTTTCTTGCATCAACTGACATGCTTTTGAAAAACCCACAATACCAGGAAGATTTTCAGTACCTGGTCTTAGAGCATTTTCCTGGGATCCTCCATATATAAGGGGATCAATCATAATCCCTTTTCTCATATACAATGCACCAACACCTTTTGGTCCGTGTATTTTATGTCCACTAACGGACATCATATCTACACCTAATGCCTTTACGTTACATGGCAATTTGCAAAAAGCTTGCACAGCATCCACATGAAAAATAGCTTGAGATTTACTTTTGATTAATTTACTTATTTCTGTCAAAGGCTGTATGGATCCTATTTCATTGTTAACATACATGATACTTACCAAGGCAGTTTTTTCATTGAGAGCTTCTTCTAATATTTTTAAATCAAGCTGTCCATTATTATCAACTGGTATGTACGTTACTTCAAAACCTTCTTTTTCCAACTGTTGAAAAAGGGTTAAGACACTAGGATGCTCAAATACACTTGTGATAATTTGATTTTTTCTATGTTTAATATGTGAAAGAAAACCTCTAATAGCTAAATTGTTACTTTCAGTACCACCTGAAGTAAATACGATTTCCTCAGGTGTTGCTTTTAGGGCTCTTGCAATAATTTTTCTGCTTTCTTTCAGCTTTTTTTCAGCGTCCACACCCATTCTATGCATTGAGGATGGATTGCCATATACCGTTTGCATAATCTCAGTCATTTCATCAATAACTTCTGGATACACCCACGTCGTTGCACCACTATCTAAATAAACCTTCATTTGTACCTCTTTTCTAAAGCCTTCTACTATTCTAATCTATCACAATATTTTTGTAAAGTCATAGATTCTTTGGAAATACTATTTCATAATGCTTCTGAATCGGCTATAATGTTAATGGTTTTACTAGAATTGGGGGTTAGTATGAAAAAGAAAGTAGCAGCAATATTCACAGGTGGTACAATTTCTATGAAAGTGGATAAGCGATTATCTGCAGCAATTCCTGCAATGAGTAGTGAAGAAATCATGGGGATGGTAACTAATATCGATAAGTTAGCAGAAATTGAAATCGTACCATTTGCACGTATTCCAGGTCCTCACATGACACCGGAATTGATGTTGGAATTATCTAATGTTGTTAAAGATACTGTCAAGAGAGATGATATAGCAGGCGTTATTATTACTCATGGTACAGATTCACTTGAAGAAACAGCTTTCTTCTTAGATTTAAATATTGATACAGAAAAACCTATTGTCATTGTAGGTTCTATGCGTAATGCATCAGAACTTGGTTATGATGGACCAAGCAACTTATCTGCAGCCATTTGTACGGCAGTATCGGAAGAAGCTAAGAACAAAGGGGTTTTAGTTGTACTTAATAATGAAGTAAATGCTGCTAAGGAAGTCACAAAAACACATACGATGAGTTTAGATACTTTCAAATCTTTTTCCTTTGGTCCGCTGGGTATTGTAGATAATGATGAGGTGATTTTCTATAGAGATATGACACATCATCATCACATTCTTACTGATAAAATTGAATCAAATGTTACTTTAATCAAAGCAGTAGCAGGTATGGATTCACAGTACTTGAATTATTGTGTTGATCAAGGTGTTAAAGGTATAGTTATTGAAGCCATGGGAAGAGGAAATATTCCTCCAAGTATGCTTTCTGGCGTGTTTAATGCCATAGAAAAGAAAATACCCGTTGTAATTGTTTCAAGATGTCCTATGGGTCGCGTCCTTGATAGTTATGGCTATGAAGGTGGCGGTAAAATGCTCCGTGATGGTGGCGCTATTTTTGGTGGTGATTTAAACGGACAAAAGGCAAGAATTAAATTAATCCTTGCATTAGCAGTTTGTAACAGTATGGCAGATATAAAAAAAATCTTCGAAGAAGAATATTATCATTAAATTATGCTTAAAAAATAGCCAGTACATTGTACTGGCTATAATACTTCTTTAATTTGTATATCCGATTTTGTTGCCAAGTCGAGGAATTTTTCATTGACCTTTACCAAAGGTTTAGTAATATCAAACTTGTTTAAATAAACTATTTCCCCTTCTTCTCCTGTATTTAATAAAACTTTGTTTCCAACATAGAATTCAGATATTTTCTTTAAAAAGATATTGGTAATCTCAGGATCCAATTCTCCAAAGCTCATATTTTTAATAATATCCGCTGCTAAAAATGGCGATATTTTTCTTTGATATACTTTATCAGCAGTTAAAGCATCAAACACATCCGCAACAGCGATTATTCTTGCGTATAACGGTATTGTTTTGCCCTTTAATCCTTCTGGATACCCAGAACCATTAAAACGCTCATGATGATATTTTACGGCATTACAGATCTCCACACTAAATCCATGAGATTCTGATAGGATTTCATAACTGTATTGAGCATGTAATTGAGCAATACCATATTCCTGTGCGGACAATTCGCCTGGTTTGTTGATAATATATCTCGGTACTTTTGACTTGCCTACATCGTGAAGTGTACCTGCTAAAGACAAATCTGCTATTTCTTTCTTTGTCAAACCAATCCACTTACCAATCATTGCAGACAACAAGCCTACATTTACTGAATGCTTTAAAGTATAATCATCATCATACTTCATGAGGCGTAAATTCTTAAGTATGTCATTATTAATTAAAATGCCATCAAGAAGTGGTTCTAAAGTACCATCCATTTCCTTTTTTATATCTGCAACGCCAAATTTCAAGTCATTGAAAATGTTTTTAATTTTATTGACGGTCTTATTGAAATTGTAATTAAGAGCTTCGTTACTGTCCGTTCTATCAAATTTAGGTTCAGTCTTATAAAGTGTATTTTCCTCTGGACTCACCATTTCGGATTGTACATATACAAAATCAATCCCTAAGTTCATGAGTTTTTCGACAATTTCATTTGTTACAACAGTAGACTCAGATACTATATTAACAAAAGTATCCGATATAACATCTTGTGCTAAAACCATACCATTTCTAAGTTCATCAACAGCAACTAATTGCATACTCTCCCCCCCTTTTTTCTCTCTTTCAATAGTATAACATAAAAACACAATTTTGTACGATATCATCTGCTGCTTTAAGAAATTTGTAAGGTAATTAACATTGCCATTTAAAAAGATATTCGTTAAACTGATGAAAAGGAGTTGATATTATTTATATTTATAACGAAAGCTTAGAAGTTGTGTTTCCTAAATTTATGAGAGACCATTATACTACCGAAAATTATGTGATTTTAGATATTGAAACAACAGGATTAAGCCCTGCTTTTTCACAAATTATTTTAATCGGTTTAATACACTATAACAATGGTTGGCAGTTAACTCAGATTTTTTGTGATCATACAAACGAGGAAGCAGATCTTTTGCAACACTTGTTAGAAATCCTTAAGAAAGATCATTTGATTGTCACTTACAATGGTCATGCTTTCGATTTGCCATTTATTAATAAAAGGCTTGAACATCATCAATTTAAACGACAATTAAATCTGTACAAGCATTTTGATTTGTACAGAGTTGTTAGAGCTTCAAAAAAAGCATTAGGTCTTCCTAATTATAAGTTAAAGACTATTGAGGAATATTTAGGCATCTACCGTGAAGATCAAATTTCTGGTAAGGAATCTGTAGAGTTGTATTTTCAATTTATGCATCAACCAAATGAAAAATTAAGAGATATTATTTTACTCCATAATGCTGATGATATTCGCTATATGTTACCTACACTTGGTATTCTCAATCATATTCCAAAATCAATCACAGAAAAATTTTACCCTTATCATTTTGAAGAATATATGCTTACTGATTTTGAAGTGCTCGAAGATTTCATTAAATTAAAGTGTTATTCAAATTTTATTTTGCCATCATGGACAGACTTTCATGACGGTTATCAATTTGTTGCTACGGATCATACTATAGAACTAACACTTCCAATTTTCAAACTCTCTGAATATACTTTCGTTGATCCTGATGTATTACCTTTTATCTCAACGTCGTTTAACGAAATGACTGTTGAAGAACAAAAATCATTTATGTTTTTTAATAAAGAAGAGCTTTTCAGGAAATCTATTCACTGGATAACAACTTATTACCCATTAGAACGCTAGACGTTCTTTTTTTATTGTCATATGCCAATAATAACCATTGACTTTGATTCTCATTTGGGTGTAAAATAATGATGTTGCCCCATATAGGGGGTCTGATATTAAGGAGTATATAATGAAAAAAATTGTAGTTGTTGGCGGTGGAGTTGCCGCAAAAGGTTTTCTAGGTGCAGCTTTTGAATTGCATCATGACGTAGAATATACATTAATTCGTAGAAATAAAAAAGGACCTGTACCATGTGGTATCCCATATGGATTTGGTACCTTAGAAAGTCCAGAGCAAAATCAATCCCCAGATAAAAGTTTAATGGATCACCATGTAAAAATGGTCATTGATGATGTTGTTACTATTGATCGAGAAAATATGCTAATTCATACAAAAGAAAATGGTCAATTTGGTTATGATAAGTTAATTTTGGCTACCGGATCCTTACCTGTATTTCCTAATTTCCCAGGTAAATCCCTTAATAATATTCATGTCATTGAAAAGGATGTAGACTTAAATGTTGAAATGAAGTCTAAGATTGACAGCTCTACGAATATTATTATAGTTGGTGGTGGTTTTATTGGCGTAGAACTGGCTGATGAAATCAACAAATTACAAGGCAAGAATATTACATTGGTAGAATTAGCACCGACTGTTTTAAATGTAGCCTTTGAAGCTGAAATTGGTCTTGAAATCAAGGAAAATCTTGAAAAACATGGTATCAAAGTACTTCCCAAAGTTGGTGTGGAGTCCTTCGAAGGCGAAGGCAAAGTAAGTCATGTTAAATTATCTAATGGAGATTCTTTAGAAGCAGATCTTGTTATTATGGCTATTGGTGCATACCCTAATATTGCACTAGCGAAAGAGTCAAATCTTCAATTAGATGAGAGAAATGCCATCTTTGTTAACGATTATCAACAAACTTCAGATGAAAACATTTATGCAATTGGTGACTGTGCTGGAAAAATTGATCTATTTACGAACATGGTTAGCAATGTACGTTTAGCTTCCATAGCTGCTAAAGAAGGTCGTCATGCCGCATTAAACTTGTTTAATCCTATTTATAAATCTAATATAAAAGAAGTCATGAATCTTTTCTCTACCGCAGTGGATGGCAACTATTATGCTGCAGCAGGAATGACAAAAGCTCAATGTGAATCTGCTGGTTTTAATGTACTTGAAGTAAAAGTAAGTGCACCGAATCGTCATCCCGGTACATTACCTGGAACTATAATAACACAAGGTACTTTTTTCTTTGACACAAAAGACTTAAGATTGCTTGGTGCACAACTAAAAGGGAATCAATCTGTTGCTGAAATGATTAATATTATAGGTGTAATCCTTCAAGAGAAAGGCGATGCTTATCATTTATATCATTATAATTATGGTACTCATCCTATGGGAACTGCATCTCCTAATAAATATATATTACATCAAGCTGGTTTGATGGCGATTTCTACTAGAAATCATCACTAATCATATATACTCTCCGAGAAGATCATGTTTAAACATGGTCTTTTCAATTTTTACAAATAAAAAACCGCCCATGCAATCAATGCATGAACAGCTTTTCTTTGGTGCCCAAGGGCGGAATCGAACCACCGACACAGGGATTTTCAGTCCCTTGCTCTACCGACTGAGCTACTTGGGCAAATATATTGGTCGGGGTGGCAGGATTTGAACCCGCGACCCTCTGGTCCCAAACCAGATGCGCTACCAAACTGCGCTACACCCCGATTCAATTGGCAGGGGTGAAAGGACTTGAACCCTCGGCACGCGGTTTTGGAGACCGCTGCTCTACCAACTGAGCTACACCCCTATGAAAATTTGGTGGACCTTCAGGGACTCGAACCCCGGACCATCCGGTTATGAGCCGGACGCTCTAACCAACTGAGCTAAAGGTCCAAAAATAAATTTTGGCGGAGAAGAGAGGATTTGAACCTCCGCGCCGCTTCCACGACCTACACCCTTAGCAGGGGCGCCTCTTCAGCCACTTGAGTACTTCTCCACGCTTGAATTTATAATGGCGGAGAGGGTGGGATTCGAACCCACGTGGGCTTGCACCCTAACGGTTTTCAAGACCGCCCCGTTATGACCACTTCGGTA